>JARGNK010000053.1:16186-36122 GCA_029213145.1 Rubripirellula sp.
ATCCAGGTGGTTGAGTTGTAGGAACGGGTGCGTAGCCCGGAACTGTCGTGGAACCTGGAACTGGGGCATACCCAGCTGGTTGGTTCACAGGTGCTGCAGGCTGAGCGGATGGATGATAGCCGGGTGGTGGTGGCCCGCCGGTCAGATCGATCACCTGCATCCCTCCACTGCGCAAACCATTGCTTGGGGGGGCTGCTGACGGTGCCAGATTTGGATTCGCAGCCAAACCGTTCGCGGTTTGGCTCCACTCGCCACCCGATACAGCACTTGCTTGCTGGACACCGGAGCCGATCGGCTGCCCATTCCAGGCGTTCGCATTTGGATTGGCCTGGGTGACTCCACCGGCCGCCGGCAGATTCCCTTGGTTACTGGTATTTCCGCCGCCCATGTAGTTATTGGGGGCTGTATAAGAGCCGAGGTTTGGTGGTGGAACACGAGTCGGTGCACCGAACGGATTCAGTGCAGATGCCTGACCGTTTGCCGTATTGGGGGCGGATGGACCAATTGGAGTGAGCGGTCCCGCGGTGTTCACACCAGCCGTTTGTTGGCATCCAGTCAGACAGACCGTCGTTAGCAAGAAGGTTGCAATCGAATAACGCATGTCCAATCCCTGGATGCGGAGAGGTAGATCGGGGCGTTCCGGGCCCACTCTTGTTGGTTCTTTAACAAAATCCGTTAAAAAAAGGAAAGATCAGAAATACACACGCGCCAGTTTATTGCTTGCATTGCAATCTGGACGGGTTAGAGGGGTCAGTCCACATCTTTTGTCTGTAGGGAGCTTCGCAATCACGACGATAAACCGCATTGGAACGGGGGAGCGCCGTTGAGGTCCCGTTCGAATTCGGCTGACCCACAGATAAAAAAAGGGGTGGTTGCAGATGCACCGCTTGATTTCCAATTGTTTTTTTTCGCTAGCAGCCGGTGCGCTGCTGACCGGAACAATCTTCGCGCAACAGAACAATGGGTTGCAGCTACAGAAACTACCGGTCCCGAGTGCGCATGCTAAAGAGATCGCCACCAAGCTGAGCTTGCAATATCGGGATGTGGCGGGCGTCACGATTTCACCCGATGCCCGGAACGGCGAATTGGTGGTAATGGCACCAAGCGAAGCTCAACGATCGATCGCTCAGGATGTGCGCGCGATGCTGGCCTCCCATGGACAACCGGCGCGGGCGACCGGTCCGATCATTGTCCCACTGGCCCAGATCACGTGGCGTGAGTTCGAAGACGACTTGCGAAAATTGTCCGGCGGCCCCATTCCCGTGACGACAAGTCGCAACGGAGAGCGGGCAGCGTTTCAATTGACATCGACTCCTCTGCAGAACACCACATTAGAAGTCGATCGTCGCAACAATTCAGTCACTGTTGTCGCACCAGAGCCAAAAATACCGGGTTGGCACAAGCTGATTTCCATGCTCGACCAGACGAGCAACAATCGCGACGCGATCACCGAGATGATGCGTTTGGAAAATTCCGAACCAGCACCGATTCAAAAAGCGTTGCGACTGCTGAAGCAGCTCGAGACCAAAACCGGTGCAGGCGAAGCCGTTGAAGCGCTTCCAAGCGATAACGCATTTCGAAACGCAATCTTCCAGCAAGAAGCAGCAGCGGCCCAAGCCAATGGCGGAGACGCAGCCGGTGAAGAAGGTGGTGCAGGCGTCATTGGTGACACCCAGATTCAATTCGTTCCTGAACTCGGGACGATCATCATCCGCGGTGCGAAACGCGACGTGGAACGGGTCATGGAAGTGATCCGACAAATTGAAGAACAAAGTGAAATCACCAAACCAGAAATCGACGTCGTCGAATTGAAACACGCAGACGCAAACGCAGTTTCCGGCTTGTTGGAACAGCTTTACGAAGACGTGCTATCGGCCCGACAGGGTGAAGTCAGCATCACCTCGCTCGATTCACCAAACGCTCTCTTGCTGATCGGACGTGCCGAAGCAATTGCCGGCCTGAAGGAACTGATTGAGAAGATCGACCAACCTGTCGCTGAATCAAGCCGACTGCGAGTCTTTCGATTACAGAACGCATCTGCCTTGGACGCGGAACAGACGATTCGCGACTTCTTCACCGATCGCCCTGGTACGGGTGATGACTTGCGACCTGGCGTCGGACCTCGCGTACGAGTGCTGGCAGATTACCGCACAAACTCCTTAATCGTGAGTGCGGCTCCACGGGACATGATCGAGGTAACACGCTTGATCAATGATCTGGACGTTCAAAAAATTTCCGCCCAAAACCAAATCAAAGTCTTTCCGCTGAACAACGCGGTTGCAGAGGACCTTGCACCCGTCATTCAATCAGCGATTAATGGCGACGAAGCTGCCAACGACAATGTGACCACGCCATCGACAACTTTGTCAATCGTTTCGGTCGACGCACAGACGAGCCAAATGCTCGACTCCGGAATCCTGGCGGGTGCACAAGTCACCGCGGATACCAATGGCAATGCCTTGGTGGTAAGAGCTCCCGCGAGCAGCATGGCCTTAATCGGTGAATTGGTACGACAACTTGACCGGGCACCAGGCATTGATTCGTTGGTCAAAGTCTTCGCAGTAACCAACGGTGATGCACTACAGCTGACGACCGCTTTGCAAACGCTGTTTGGTGACGATGCAGGCACGACCGGCACCCAAGTTGGAGCTGCCAACCTACCAGCAGGAACGGCCAGCGAAAGCTCGCTCGTCCCCCTACGCTTCAGCACCGACCAGCGAACTAACAGCATCATTGCCAGCGGTTCAGCCGAGGACCTGGACGTGGCCGAGAGCATTTTGCTGCGATTGGACAGCGAGGGCTTTGCCGAACGCATTACCGAGGTGATTTGGTTGAAACACCAGACGGCCGGTGATATTGCGACCGCGTTGCAAACGTACGTTCAACAGCGAACTCAGACGGTCAATACCATTCAGCAATTCCAACAGGGTTTAGGTCCCTACGACCTTCCCGACCGCGATCTAATCGTTGTGGCCGAACCAGTCAGCAACAGCTTGTTGATCAGTGTTTCACCGCGACTGTATGAAGATGTCCGCCGTTTGGTTGACAAGCTGGACCGCCGTCCACCCATGGTCTTGATCAAAGTGCTCATCGCCGAGGTCAAGCTCGAGGATGCCTTTGAGATCGGTGGTGAAGTCGGTCTGCAGGATTCACTGCTGTTCGACCGTGGGATCGCGGCCGATGCGGTCACAGCTGGCAACCCTGCTAGCGTCCCCGGATTCGATTTCAATGGCAATAGTTCGCCGAACCTGAACTCGGTTGGGCGAGGTGTTTTGGCGGCCAGTGGCGTTTCGACCTTTGGGGTTGGAACCTCCAACACCAATCTCGGATATGGCGGTTTTGTCCTCAGTGCTGCCAGCGAATCGGTCAGCCTGTTGCTACGAACACTGCAAGATGCGAGCCGACTGCAAGTGCTCAGCCGCCCGCAAATCATGACATTGGACAACACCGAGGGTTTCGTCCAAGTCGGTCGAATCATCGCTCGAGCGACCGGAGTAGAGAACCTGCAATTCGGATCCCAAGTGGTCACCGAAGACCTGGAAGTTGGTCTGATCATGCGAGTCCGACCCCGCGTTGGTGCGGATGGATTAATTGTGATGGATATCGATGCGACACGAAGCGATCGCGATGATTCCCAAGGAACGTTAGTTCCGGTTGCCGGTAGCGACCCAGTCCTAATCAATGACATCCTACAAACCACCGCTCAGTCGGTCGTTGCAGCCTACAGCGGCCAAACCGTTGTCTTCGGCGGCTTGATTCAGAAAACCCGTGCAAACTTTAGTCGACGTGTGCCGATCGTCGCGGATATCCCATTACTCGGTCACTTGTTCAAATACGACCAAGAAGCGGAAATCCGTAGCGAACTGCTTGTTATCCTGACTCCGATGCTGATCACCGGCGAAGCCGATCTTGATTACGTCAAACAGGTTGAATCGAGCCGTATGAGTTGGTGCTTGGCCGATGTGGTCGAGGCCCACGGTGACGTTGGCTTGAGTGGTGGCTACGGATTGTGGGGGCCCGCCGTTGGGAACACGATTTATCCTGACCTGCAACCGACGATCGAAAACGTGATCATTGATGAGCGGATGCCAGTGCCACCCACAGTGATCGAGCCGATGCCCATCGACGGTGCGATCATTGATACGCAAGCGACGCCACCAACCCCAGCTGCACCATCATCACCTGTTGGCAGTGGCTGGTCGCAACCCGGTTCCTTGCCAGCACCGGCAGCAGCAGGAGCCAACTCAGCGTTCCCAGGAACATCACGACAGCCGAACTATAGCGTTCCAAAGCAACCAATCAACGGTACCACCCCGTCGGCGGGCCGCGTCCCTCAGCCCTATCTCGGACCTGCCGGATTTGGCAATCCAGAGATAGCTCAGTCGGGCTTTAAGATGCCCGGTGCTGCTGCAAACGGTACGCTAGCGAGTACGAACCAAGCTGCTCTGGCCAACCAAGCTGCTCTGGCCAACCAAGCTGCTCTGGCCAACCAAGCTGCTCTGGCAAACCAAGCTGCTCTGGCAAACCAAGCTGCTCTGGCAAACCAAGCTGCTCTGGCCAACCGAGCTGCTCTGGCAAACCAAGCTGGCCAGGCAAACCCGGCGGCACAAGCATCTTGGTTGAACACGACTTCAAAAGATGGGTTTTCAACATTGACCACCACCGAACTCAATGTACCACCCAATCAACCTTCACAATATGGTTACGGCCTAAAACCTGAGCGGATTGGCGGCAATCGTTAACGGACAACTCACCGAGCCCGCCGAAACAGTGGGCTCATTCAGCAGCAACGTCATACATGCTTCACACTCGCATTGGATGGACCCGATCATGCGAATCTCACGACGAAAATTTACCGCAGCGGCCGTTTCATTGTTAGCCTTGACACCCACCGGATGCACAACGCTTTCTAATCAATCCAAGGAAAGCAACTCGCTATTAGACCGGCTGCCCTGGGGACAAAAGGAAGAGGAGGTCGTGCCCTATCCAAACCCTGTAAAAGTCGCAAGCGCTTGGACGGCCGATACACTTGTCCAGACGAATCGCACACCGACTCGAGGATTCGGGGGACGCGTTTTCTTTTATGATGAGAAATCGCGGCCAGTCCCAGTCGAAGGCACCCTGATTGTGCATGGCTTTGATGATACGGCGAGCAGTGCGAAGGAAGCAGTCAAACGTTACGAGTTCACCCCAGAACAACTCACCCGGCACTTCAGCCAAACAGATCTTGGTGCGTCGTACAGCATTTGGATTCCATGGGACGCCATCGGTGGTGAGCAAAAACGCATCTCTCTGGTGACCTCCTTCAAGACTAGCGAAGGCAAGATGGTTCAGGGCATTCCCGCGACGATGGTACTGCCGGGAACTTCGGATCAAACCGAAGAAGAGAAGATCGCTGCAATGTATTCGCCAGATTACTTGGCACATCGTGATGCAACCCAAACTGGCTCAACACGCAATAGCGGATTAACAACGACCACGATCCGTCGCCGACTCCCTCAAACTCAGTCCGAAGTGATCTCGCCAAGCATCACACTGCCCGGACAACGACAGGGAACACAGATCGCCGCGACTGGCCAAACACCATCGGTTGATCTCAATATGGCAAACAAGCCAAGACGCGCACCGAGCTTGCCACAGCGTGCATCGATCTTGCCGGCCAGTGCACAATTCCCAGTTCAGCGATGATCGGGGCATACCTTTGGTAAACAGCGGGTTCCATTCCCGCGATCCTCAGGTCCTCATTCTGCCGTAGGCTGCCATTCGCGCGGCCTGACAGGCAACCATCGACACGGCAACCATCGACACGGCCCGATCGACTCAAACTGGCTCGGGCCGGTTCTTGCCGGATGGCGGCACGATTCTCAATCGTGACTCAGGTTTCAGAACGGTGCGGTGCATCAATAACACTCGCCGACCCCCACCGTTTGTACACCCGGGCCCCCTGTCAATGAGCCCCAACCTTCCACGAGTTTTCGAGTTCTACCCACTTGAAGACCGTTTTCTGCTCAGTGGTGATAGCGTCGACGCAGCAGACCTCTGTGTCGATCCTGATGCTGCCATAGCCGATGCGCTGCTAGCGGACCTCGCCCCCGAGTGGGAAACGACTGCGAATATGCACCTTTCGGACTCTCCGGAACAATCGGAATCATAAGACCAGACTGACTTGCCCCCTCGACAATAAACTCCCCTTGGAGGTTGTCTTTGTCGATGCCGATGTTCAAGATTCAGAAATTCTGATTGAGGGATTGCGGGGATCCACGGGTGATCAAACACAGTGGGTGTGATCGTCGAATTTGCACCCGATCCAGATGGCGTTGAACAGATCACCAGAACGCTCTCCAATCTCTCCAACGTCGATGCTGTTCACGTCCTCAGTCATGGAGATGGCTCAGGGATTCAACCCGGTAATAGTTACCTCGATGCGGACGCAACTCTCGGCTACGCAGGAGATCTCGCAGGAGATCTCGCCTCATGGGCAGATGCATTCAAACGCGAAGCGGATCTTTTGATCTATGGATGCGAACTCGGCAGCACCACGGATGGCCGGTCTTTAGTCGATGTTCTTAGTGAATGGCATGCCCCCGCTGAATCAGCCCGGCCCCGTCAACAGTGGGCCCCGTCAACAGTGGGCCCCGTCAACAGTGGGCGCCCTTAACAGTGCAACGGCTTCGAGTTTCGGCGTGCTCACTCCTCCGACGGGCAAACCAGACCGGGCCACCCCGGCAATTGAAAGCACAGCTTGGCCAAATCAGAAACTCAGCCAAATCAGAAACTCAGCCAGATCGGCGAAACAAGAACCCGAATTTGCAGACCGAGACGATCGTCACAGGCAACCTCATCCAATTACTTTCAGCATCCTGCTGATTTGGTTTCACGACTGCGACCGCATTCCGCCAGCGCAATGAATCCTCCCGGTACCTTTGCGGACGAATCCGCACTCGCGCCATCGATTGAAATACGCTCCAACTTTTGCAGACACCAACCGGTTGAATGCAAGTCACCGGTCAGTTCACTTGCAGAGAACCGGTGCAAGAACATCGCTGCGAGGCCTCGGTAAGGATAAACGGCATCACCGAACTCATGATCGCCTTGCTTCAGGCTATTCAACCAGGACTGCAGCAAACGGATCATCCCACCTGTTTCTCGCAAGGCTGCCCAACGATTGTGGACGTGAACCACCAATTTGCCGCCGGGACGGACAATCCGCGAGATGTGTCGCAATACTTCCAACCGGTTCTGTCGCCCTTGAATCATCCCCAACGTGCTGAACAAACAGATCGCGTGATCAGCTGAATCATCGCGAATGCAGTGCAAATCGACCAAGTTGGCGCGTACTGGGTGAACCTTTCCGGCACCCTCCAATTGCGCTGATCGTTCATTCAATCGCACCAACATGGGCTGGCTCAGATCAATGGCGATCACTTGGTAACCGCGACTTGCCAGGGGGACAGCAGCCCGTCCGGTCCCTGCCCCCAGGTCGAGTACAACCTGCCCCGCTGCGGCCAGCGAGTTGGCTGGCAACCAATGCTCAAGCAACTGCTGATCAAGTCGGCATAGCGGAGTATCCGCCACAAACGCGTCGTAATGGTCAGCGATCGTCCGTTGCTGCACGTAATCCCAGGTCTCGACCGAGACCCCGCGCGGCCGCCTCCAGGCAGCGGAAGAGCGTTGATGGGGCGGGGGCTGGTTCATTTCCGCAAACCGTTCCTATAATTTCGGTCCGCGAGGCGGATACGTGATGCCTCTCGGTCGTGCTTCGCTGCCCCCTTTGTAGGGCTGCCGCAACTTCGTGTACAGCGATCGACCTTCGGGCGGTCTCCCGCGGCTTTCGGTTCCAAGAAGCAATCCTGGAAATTCGGTTTGTCATGCAAACTCCGTTTGCCCTCAGACCCAGTTTGTCCCCAAACCCGTTCAAGAGAGAAGAAAACAGTGACTATTCGCGTTGGAATCAATGGTTTTGGTCGCATTGGTCGGATGGTATTCCGTGCTTCAGTCAATCGAGATGACATCGAAGTAGTAGCGATCAATGACCTGCTGGATGTCGACTACTTGGCTTACATGCTCCGCTACGATTCGGTGCACGGACCCTTCCAAGGCGAAGTGGAAACGAAAGACGGTCACCTGGTTGTTAATGGCAAGGAAGTTCGCGTCACCGCGGAAACAAACCCCGCCAACCTCGCCTGGGGCGACGTCGGTGCAGATGTTGTCGTCGAGGCAACCGGCATTTTCCTGACATCTGAAAAAGCTCAGGGTCACATCGATGCAGGTGCCAAGAAAGTCGTCATGTCGGCACCCTCCAAGGACGACACACGAATGTTCGTCATGGGCGTCAATGACGACTCTTACAACGGCGAACAATTCGTCTCCAACGCGTCCTGCACCACCAACTGCCTGGCACCGATCGCCAAGGTGCTCAACGACAGCTTCGGCATCAAACGCGGACTAATGACCACCGTGCACGCGGCAACCGCCACACAGAAGACGGTGGATGGACCAAGCTCCAAGGATTGGCGAGGCGGCCGAGGCATCCTGGAAAACATCATCCCGTCCAGCACTGGTGCGGCCAAAGCGGTTGGAAAAGTGATCCCGGAACTCAATGGCAAGCTAACCGGCATGGCATTCCGAGTCCCCACCTCCGATGTCTCGATTGTCGACCTCACCGTCGAACTCGAGAACGAAGCTTCGTATGAGGAGATCTGCGACGCGATGAAGGCCGCCTCCGAAGGGGCCATGAAAGGTGTCTTGGGCTACACCGAAGACAAAGTCGTCTCGACCGACTTCCGTGGTGAATCCCGCACCTCGGTGTTCGACGCATCAGGCGGAATCCAATTGGACAAAACCTTCGTGAAGGTCATCTCTTGGTACGACAACGAGTGGGGTTATTCCTGCAAGGTACTCGACCTGGTCGCCAAGATTTCTAGCTAATTAAGCGTAACTCTCACCGCTCCGCGAAAGCCACCCCGCTTTCGCGGAGCCCGATTCAGTTTCAAACGGCGGCCCATCAGCTTCAAGCTTTGGACGGCCATGCGGCAAGCCAGTCAAGCGTTTACGGCGGCCTGAGGTTCAGCAAACATCGAATTGCTTGCCTCGGAACCCAGCAGTGACGCAATCAGCGTTGACTCGACGAGGGCCGACTCAATCAGCGGTGCCGAGAGTGGAATCCTCGGCTAGCCAAAATCTCCGGGCTGTCGCGTTGACCTCCGCTGTCGCTTCGGAGCTCACCGTTGAATTGACTCTGCTACACCTCGGACGCTTCGACCTCGGGCTCTTCTGGCTCTTCAGCATCTTCTTCCGGCGGAACACGAACGATCGCGATTAGCGAATCGTCTTCATCGACATTCATGATTCGCACACCCTGTGTGTTCCGACCGATCACGCCGATGTCACCCGCTTCGATCCGTTGAATCTTGCCCTTGGCGGTCATCATGAACACTTCGTCATCATTGTTCACGCGGGCAATCCCGACAACTTTTCCATTTCGATCAGTCGTGCGAATGTCACGCAACCCTTTACCGCCCCGCTTTTGGGTTCGGTAACGGGCCCCCGAGGATGCCGACTCTTCCTCGCCTTGATCCTCTTCGACTACGTCGGCATGCGGACCAAAAGGAGTTCGCTTGCCATGGCCATTTTCACAAACTGTCAGAAGGGTCGCATCGGGATCGGCGGCGACCATCCCCACCACACGATCGTCCCCAGCCAGCGAAATCCCTTTCACACCAGATGTGTTTCGCCCCATCGGCCGCGCATCCGATTCTCGGAAGCGAATCGCCATTCCGTGTGCGGTGACCAAAACCATTTCATCGCCTGGCCCAACAACGGCCGCATCGACCAATTCATCTCCTTCGCGCAGTTTGATCGCGATGATCCCTCCCCGCTTGGGCCGACTGTATTGTTCCAACGGTGTCTTTTTCACCAAGCCACTGCGGGTCGCCATCACGACGTACCCCTCTTGGTTGAAATCACGCACCACCAAACATTCGGCGATCTTCTCTTCCTTTTCGAGATTCAGCAAGTTAACGATCGCCCGCCCTTTGCTATCTCGCGCCAACTGTGGCAGGTCGTAAACTTTTTGCCAACGCACCTTGCCTGCGGTCGTGAGAAACAGAAGGTACGCGTGAGTGCTGGCGACAAACAGGTGCTCGATTGGATCCTCCGTGTCGGTTTTCGCACCCTTCAATCCTTTGCCACCTCGCCGCTGAGCCTTGTAAACACTCGTCGGTGTTCGCTTGATGTAACCCTGGTGACTGATCGAAACCACCATGGTCTCTTCTGTGATCAGATCCTCTAGATCGATATTGCCGAGTTCCTCAAATGAGATTTCGGTGCGACGCTCATCACCAAAGCGATTTTTGATTTCCTCTAAATCTTCACGGATGATCTGATCGATTCGCTGCTGACTGGCAAGAATTTCGAGGTATTCGGTGATTTCGGCCAGTAAGTCTTTGTGTTCCCCGGACAGTTTTTCCTGCTCCAGATTGACCAGTTGCCCCAATCGCATTCGCAGGATTTCGTCGGTCTGAACGCTCGTCAGCGTGTACGTATCAGACTCGCCCCGTTCGACAACGAATTGCTGGAAACCATCTTCACCGAGGGCGGCCCGCATCATCGCCGCAGGACATTCAATCCCCATCAACCGCTGCTTCGCTTCTGGCTGTGTGCTGCTGGTGCGGATGGTTTGAATGATTTGGTCGATATCGGCCAATGCCAACAGCAAGCCTTCAACCGTGTGCTTTCGTCGTCTAGCACGAGCCAACAAGAATTGTGTTCGCCGACGGATCACGTTGCGACGATGGCGGACAAATTCCGACAGCATCTCCTTCAACGTCAACTCACGAGGTTTACCGTCAACCAACGCCAAGAAGATGACCGAAAAGGTCGTCTGCAAAGGTGAAAACTGGTAGAGCTGATTAAGCACGACTTCAGGATCAGCATCTCGCTTTAACTCGATCACGAGCCGGACAGGTTCCTTCAGATCGCTCTCATCACGAATCCCAGAAATCCCTTTGATTTTGTCGCCGTTAACCAAGTCGGCAATTTTCTTGACGACTCCGTCGCGAGTCTGCTGGTAAGGAATCTCCGAAACAACAATTCGCGAGCGATTACCGCTCATTTCCTCGATCTTGCAAAGTGCTCGCAAGAGGATCGTGCTGCGGCCAGTTTTGTAGCCGCGTCGGATTCCGGCGCGACCGCAGATGATTCCACCAGTGGGGAAGTCGGGACCCGGTACGATCTCGAATAACTCGTCGATCGTGATGTCTGGATTCTCAACCAACGCAATCAGGGCATCACACACTTCCGTTGGGTTATGCGGCGGAATGCTGGTCGCCATCCCGACAGCGATTCCCCCCGAACCATTCACCAACAAACTGGGAAACTTGCTCGGCAAGACGGTCGGTTCTGTGCGAGCCTCATCGTAGGTGGGGATGTAATCGACAGTATCTAATTTGATGTCGTCGAGCATCGCTGCCGCGACGGCACTCAACCGGGCTTCGGTATAACGCATCGCAGCGGGAGGCAAGCCGGCGATACTACCGAAGTTACCCTGTTTATCAATTAACAAACGCCGCATGTTCCACTCTTGGGCCATTCGCACCAGAGTGGGGTAGATCACGCTTTCGCCGTGGGGGTGATAGTTTCCCGAGGTGTCACCGGAAATCTTCGCACACTTAACCCGTTTACTGCCGGGTCCCAAGTTCAGGTCGTTCATGGCGACCAAGATTCGCCGTTGACTCGGCTTCAACCCGTCGCGGACGTCCGGCAAAGCTCGACTGACGATCACGCTCATCGCGTAAGTCAGGTAGCTATCCTTCAGTTCGTCCTCGATCGGTAGATCAATCATCCGCAGCGCGCCAGCACCGCCGCCGCCGCCGCCGTCCTCCTCAGGAGCGGGGCTTGAACCATTTTCCGACCCGTTTTGGTTGTTGCCGTCGTCGTCTGCCAAGGTGAAAATTCCAGGCCGGAGAATAGGGATTGAAAACGCCAATTTGACGTTTCCCGAACCAAAGCAAATTCTATCCGATCCAAGCGTTGCTCACAACGACCCCGACGGCCGACAGGGGAACCGCAAACCCTTTAGTCGCAAACACTTGCGACCCAAAAAAATGACAGCCCCGACACCACCCAAAACGGCTCCCGCAGCAACGCTTCAAAGTCTCCAAATCGGACGCGTGATCACCGAAGGCGACGCGTCGACGGAAGACCCTTTGAAACGACAGTGGACGACCGCTTTTTACAAAACACCAATCACTGGCCCCATCCGATTGACGCGTCTCGGATTAGCCGGGGATGCCGTCAGCGACCGTCGCCATCATGGGGGCACGGAAAAAGCCGCATTGTGCTACGCGGCTGCGCACTACGATGCCTGGCAGCACGAGCACCCCACACTCAAGATGGCGCCGGGCGGCTTTGCTGAAAACTTAACGATTGCCGAGTGCGAGGAACAAACCGTCTGCATTGGTGATCGATATGGAATCAACGATTGCCGAATCGAGATCAGCCAGCCGCGACAACCATGCTGGAAAATTTCTCGACGCTGGGGCATCGAGACAATGACGCAACGCGTCACTCAGACAGGCCGCACCGGCTGGTACCTTCGTGTACTCACCGAAGGCACAATCGACGTTGGCAATCAAATGAAACTCCTTGAACGACCCAACCCAAGCTGGCCGATCGCCCGAGCAAACGACATTCTGTTTGGAAGGGAAACGAATCGCATGGCCATCCACGAATTAATGAACCTGCCCGAACTTTCTGACGAGTGGAAACAGGCAATCGGGTAAGATCAAAATCGCCAGCGCATACTCGCCGCCGGAGGCGGCGTATGCTCCAACGCCGATTCCGTTCGCTCTCTCTTCAAGCGGCTCGCTACTATGCCCAATCCTGCTGACGACCGCATCATCCAATCCATTCGGATGTACCGCGAAACGCTTAAGGAAACCGAGCAACTGTTCACCGAGAGCGGGCAACTGGTGCGTGGATCCTACGGTTGGCTAGCGGGACAAGACGCACAAAACGCCCAATCCATCGCCGACGAAATGCACGATTTACATCAAGGCTTTTTGATGAAAATCTTTGCCGCTGTGGTCCCAGATACCCAGAGTCGCACATTAGAACAACGACAACTTGGGCGAGTATTGCTGGAACATATTTGGGGCACCTCCGTCATGGGTAACCAGCTGCGGGAATCGGTCGATTGGCTCGTCGGCGCGGCCGAGGATTTTCAGTGGCGCGATCTCGTGAGACCGTTTGCAGAGATCCCCGCGATCCGCGATCGCTGGGGTGAACTAGAAACATTAGCGATGCGGATGGCGAAATTACTGGCCGCGGCCGATGGATCGCTTTCACTGATCGACAATCAACGCCTGGCGATCATGCGGCAAGAATTTGATCGCCTGCAAACCAATTCACCCGACCACTTAGCCAGCGAGACAGACACGGCCAACGCGCGAGACGCCTTGAAGTGGTTACGCGGTGAAGCCAAACGCTTGCGGGAAGGAATGGATCCCTCAGCGGCCCACCCCAAGCACCCGGCACCCGATCAACCCATCCCTCAGCAGCCTGTCCCCACGACGAATTTTGGCTCAACCCCCGCTTCCTCGACGCGACCTCCAACCACATCGAAGCCGGCGACCCAACCGGCACCGACAGTCGATAACCGCACGCCAGCGGAACGCCTCGCCGACGCGCGAGCGAAACTTGATCGACTGATCGGTCTGGACGCGGTCAAAGATCAAATTGAGACCTTGACCAACTTTTTGAAGATGGAACGGCAACGCGAAAAAGCCGGCCTGCCGACCACCAAGCCAAGTCTGCACATGGCTTTTGTCGGCAACCCAGGAACGGGAAAAACAACGGTCGCTCGAATCGTTGCGGAAATCTACGGAGCACTCGGTGTCCTTGAGAAAGGTCACCTCGTCGAAACGGATCGGAGCGGCCTGGTTGCCGAATATGCTGGCCAAACTGGCCCCAAGACAAATGCCAAGATCGATGAAGCGCTCGATGGCGTACTGTTCATCGACGAAGCCTACACGCTGATCGACGAGAGCGGCCAAGACCAATATGGCCGCGAAGCGGTTCAAACACTGCTTAAACGAATGGAGGATCAACGAAACCAGCTGGTGGTCATCCTCGCCGGATACCCCAACGAAATGCAGAAAATGATCCGCAGCAATCCGGGCCTGAGCTCCCGCGTTGGCACCACGATGCACTTTGACGACTACCCGCCACAAGCACTCTGTGGCATCTACGAGCTAATCGCATCCAAGGCAAAATACACGCTGCCAACCGAGTCGCGACGTCGTCTACTACGAGGCTTCACCTTTCTCTACGGCCGACGAGATCGCCACTTTGGCAACGGCCGCTGCTCTCGCAATAGTTTTGAACGAAGCGTGCGAAGACTTGCCAATCGCTTAGCCAAGATCGATGACGTCAGCCATGAACTGCTGACCACCCTTGAACCGGAAGACATCGAAGTCGCCGGAGTATTGCCAGCACACCTCGCGGCGATGGCTGACGAGAAGGGGCATGTACGGCTCACCTGCGACCATTGCGAAGCGGCACAGATCGTTGACGATCAATGCCTCGGAACCTCAGTCACTTGCGAAGCCTGCAATAAGGCATTCGATGCCAACTGGGGTGAACCGGTTGCCGAACTGCCAGAACCGGTTGCCGAACCAACAGAAGAGATCGCCGACGGCCCAGACCAGGCTGCCAGCCAAGATAAATGACCGTGCGATCTCTGCACCGATCTCTCGGTGCAATGTCGTCGGAAGCATTTCCAGAATCAGATCAGGGACACAACGCCATTTAGCGCTGTACGCGAGCACTGCCACCAGCAGCGAAGGCCTCGACTTCTGGCAAGGTTGCCCGCGTGACATCACCAGGGAAGGTGGTGAGCAGAGCACCGTGGGCCCAACCGATCTTCAATGCCTCTTCTGCCGGCCGCCCGTCAAGCAAGCTATAGATCAGCCCCGAGGCGAACCCGTCGCCACCGCCGATCCGGTCGATGACATCCAATTCAGCAGTCGGTGCAACATACTCTTGGCCATCGTGCCACAAAACGGCGCTCCAAGAGTGTCGGTTGGTGGAATGAACTTCCCGCAGCGTGGTGGCGACCGCTTTCACGTTAGGAAACTTCTCAACGGCGGCGCCGATCATGCCAAAGAAATTCTTGGGGTCCAGTTTACCACCCGACTTCTCCTCGACGTCCGGACCTTTCACACCGAGTCCTTTTTGCAGGTCTTCCTCGTTGCCGATCAGGACATCAACATTCTCGACAATCTCGGCGATCATCTTTTGCCCTTGCTCCAGACCGCCAATCGTATCCCACAATTTCGCACGGTAGTTTAAGTCAAACGAACGAATGGCACCTGCTCGACCGGCGGCTTTCATTCCCTCGATCACGACATCCGCGGTGGTTTCCGAGAGGGCCGCGAAGATGCCACCACTGTGAAACCAACGCAATCCACCGGCAAAGATCTTGTCCCAATCAAAATCACCCGGCTTCAACATCCCGCCCGCTTCATTCGCGCGATTGTAAAATACAACCGGTGCCCGAACCCCTTGGCCTCGATCGCTATAAACGGTCGCCATGTTCGGTCCACGCACACCATCGTGCTTAAAATGCTTGTAGAAGGGACGCACTCCCATCGCACGCACTTGTCGCTGAATCAGTTCACCAATCCCGTTATCCACCATCGCGGTGGCAACGCCAGTGTTCAGGCCGAAGCAAGAAGCCAGGTTGGCAGCGCAATTGTATTCACCGCCAGAGACATGCACATCGAACGAACTCGCAGTCCGAAATGGAATCACGCCCGGATCCAAACGATGCACTAAAGCACCGAGTGCCACGAAGTCGAGTTCTTTGTCAGCACTCGGGATATTTAATTGGGCCATAATTTCGGTGCTCCGATAAAGAAGTAGTTTTTCGTTTTCAAAAAGTTGTGTTGGTGATCAGATGGTGACCGACGCGAAACCGCCATCGACAGGAATATTTTGTCCGGTCACAAAGGATGAAGCTCGCCGACTTGCTAACCAAGCGGTAACACCGGCCAATTCTTCGGGCTTTCCAAATCGCTGCATCGGCGTGTGCCCGATGATTTGGCCACCCCGTTCGGTGTAAGTGCCATCCTCATTGAACAGCAACGCCCGATTTTGTTCTGCGGGGAAAAACCCAGGGCTGATTGCGTTAACTCGCACGCCGGTGGTTGCCCACTCCCGAGCAAGCCACTGCGTCAGGTTGATCACCGCAGCCTTGGACGCGGAGTAGGCAACGACTCGCGACAACGGAATGATGCCGGACATCGATGCAATATTGATGATGCTGCCAACGCCCGCTTCAATCATCGCAGGAGCAAAGACCTGCGTTGGCAGTAAGGCTCCGCCAACCAGGTTCAAATCAAAGACATCGCGCCACGCATCGAGAGGCAGCTTGCAAAAATCGCCACCGGGGGTGATCGTCGCATCAGGCCGATTGCCGCCGGCCGCATTGACCAGGACGCTCGCTGACCCGCCCGCCCATTGGGTGATTGCTTCCCGGGCTTCGCCGAGTGAATCAGTACTCAATCCATCGGCTGCAAAAAAGTGTGCCACACCACCCTCGGCTTGGATCTTGCTCGCCCTCGCCTCGCCGCGCTCCGCATTGCGGCCAACAATCGCGACTTTGGCTCCAAAACCGCCGAGGGCTTCGGCCATATGGCCTCCAAGTTCACCGGTCCCGCCGATTACCACGGCAACATCGTCATCCAGTCGAAACAAATCTTTCATGGGAAAATCGGCCCGGCGCTAAGTGAATTGGCAGCGAATTCGACACAATTTAAACGTCTGTTCCATTCGACAACAGGTCCCGCTGTTCAGTAGGCGCCAAAGCACACCGGATGGAGGCCGGAAAGATTTCCCGCCCCGCTGGAGAAAGGGCAAGGCTCGCCCACCTCACCAGCACAGCGACTTCTATCCCGCCCAGCAAGCTCGTGCTAATATGGGTGTTGCCAGTCCTCCCACACGTATGGTTAATTCAGATGTCTCGAAGCATCCCCGCCTTGATCCTCGCCCTGACACTCCTGACCCTCCTGCCAAGTTGCAGTAAAAGTGAATCGAATTCTTCGACCACTGGTTCGACAACGGGATCGGGAAGGCAATTTCTTAGTATGGGAACAGCACCCGTTGGTGGTGTCTTTCCTGTTGTCGGCGGAGCGATCGCCGAAGTCCTGAATGCCCACAAGGGCGAGATCGACTGGAAAGTTCAAGCAAAAGGAACCAAGGGCTCCCAGGAAAACATTCGTCGTCTGCAGCAGAACGAACTCGAACTGGCGCTCTCCAACGCAGCGATCTCTTACTTCGCCGTTCGCGGGGAAGCAGTTTGGGACAAGGAATATGACATCCAGGCGATCGCCACGATGGCCCCCAACGTGGCTCTCTTCATCGCTCGCGCCGATTCAGGCATTCAGTCGATCGCTGACCTGAAAGGCAAGCGAGTGATTACCGGGCCAGCCGGCGCGGGATTCCAGATGTTCATTGAACCGATCCTTGCTGAACATGGAATCGCCTGGGACGAAATCGATTCAATCTCCGCCACCCAGAGCGGTGCGGTTGACCAACTTGGCGACGGCTCGGCAGATGCCGCATTCCTAGGCGGTGCGGTCCCAACCGGATCGATCACACAAGCGACTAGCACCTTCGATGTTCAGTTCATTCCATTTGATGAACCGACCCGACAAAAACTGATCGAAAAGTATCCATTCTTTCACTCTGCCACCATCCCGGGCGGCACCTACAAGGGCCTCGATGACGACTACCAGGGATTGAACGTGGGATCGATGCATGTGATCACCTCCGGCTCGCAAAGCGAGGATTTAATCTACGCGTTGACTAAAACGATCTGGGAAAACCGAGCGGAGATCGCGGGGATCCATCCGGCCGGTAAAGCAATCAACGAAAAGAACGTGGCTCGAGATACCGGAATCCCCTACCACCCCGGAGCCGTCCGGTTCTATCAAGAAATCGGTGTCATGGAGGGGGGCAGCGACGAGAATGACACGTCAGCCGAGGACCAAGCCGAGGATGACGCGTCCGCCGAGGACCAGAGTGGCGAGACGGATTCGGCAGCTACCGAAACGGTCGAGAATTGAACCAAGTCGATTCAACCGTTTTCGAATCAATGATGTGAGACACGGAGCGTCGCACCTGGCTGATGAGGTATTGAGGTGACAGAAGGCTCCCCCGTTTTGGGCAAAGTGAACCGCGTCCTGGTGACGATTTTCAGCGTTCTCTTTTGCTTGTTCACGCTGTTCGCAGTCAATTACTACTACCTGCAGCCTCAGTCCGCCCTGGCGGTGTTCATCGGCATCGGGTTACTGCTCTGCTACTTGACGTTCCCGCTACATCCGAAGCTTCGCGACGTCCGCGTTCTCCGACTTCTTGATTTCCTACTCGCTTTCAGCGCGGCCGCCTGTTGCGCGTATGTAGTTGTTCAGACAGAGCCAGTGTTTGAAGCTTGGTGGGCTGATGGATTATCACTCGGTAATCGTGCTGGCAGCGAAACTCAAACCGACTACATCGTCGGGTTGACGGGATTGATTTTAGTGCTGGAGGCGACACGACGAAGCATTGGGCTGATCGTGCCGCTGTTAGCGTTAGCATTCGTCGCACATTCGTATTACTGCTACGGCAGTCTTCGGTATGACTGGGCGATGATGCCAGATTGGATGCTGCCTCATGCTGGACAGAGCATGAAGGATATCGTGAGCACGACCTTCCTGCAGTCACTTGGTGTGTTCGGCCCGGCGGCCACAGTGATGTACAAATATGTCTTCTTGTTTGTCGTTTTCGGGTCCTTTCTAGAGATGTCCGGAGCGACGCAGTTCATCATCAACTTCGCCACAAAAACCTTTGGCAAAGTACGGGGTGGCCCCGCAATGGTTTCCGTCATGGCCAGCGGGCTAATGGGGTCGTTGTCTGGGAGTGCGGTTGCGAATGCGGTCACCACCGGCACATTCACGATCCCGATGATGCGGAGCGCCCGATTCCCTAACCATATTGCTGGTGGGATTACTGCGGCAGCGGCCTCCGGTGGAGCACTCGTACCACCGGTGATGGGCGCGGGTGCCTATATGATGCTGGAACTGGTCCAACCGCAGGTGAAATTCCTGACGATCATGAAAGCGGCCCTTCTACCGGCCATTCTCTTTTATCTTTCCATCCTGGCCGTTGTCTTTCTCTACTCACGTCGACTCGGGGCAGATAGCCTCGACACGCCCGAGGTAACGACGAAGAAATTGGCAGGTTTCGATGCAATCGTGTTCATCGGCGCTCTCACAACACTGGTGGGATTACTCGGAATTGGCACTTCGCCATTCCGTAGCGTCACCGGTTCGATGGCGGTGATATTAGTATTTGCAACGCTGCGGCGCGAACTGAATTTGAGCAACCATGCTCGGTACACGGCATTAGCTGCGTTCTTTACCGCTCTGATGTTAAATCAATGCACTGCCTTGCTCGATCCCACAACCGTTCCGCGAATACTGCGGCCGCTGCTGGCCGGCTCATGGATCGACCCAAGAACGGACTCGATCAGCCTGCTGCTGGTGATCGGATCAGTTCTTGACTCGGTGATCTTTGGAATGTTCGCCTTGCTTCTGTTCGGTCTGATCCATCCTGCGTGGCGGCCTGAAGTCATTAACGCACTGACAAAATCTGCGAAAAACGGGATCGCACTGGTCGCCGCCAGCGCCTGCGTGGGAATCATCATCGGGATCGTACAACAAACCGGCGTTGCCACTGATTTCAGCACGGTAATCAAGGGAGTTGTGGAATCAAACTTGTTCCTGGCCCTAACAGGCATCATGGTCTGTTCATTGATTCTCGGGATGGGAGTTCCCTCGGTCGTGTGCTACCTGCTGATGGCCACTTTGATGAGCTCACTGCTGGGTGAATTGGG
>JARGNK010000053.1:36132-41435 GCA_029213145.1 Rubripirellula sp.
ATCGCTCATCTGTTCATTTTTTACTTCGGAATGATGTCGATGGTCACACCGCCGGTTGCCCTCGCTGGCTACGCGAGTGCGTCCATCGCCGAGGCGCCGATCATGAAAACTTCGTTCGCGGCATTTCGCTTCTCGTTGGTCGGATTCACGCTGCCTTTCATGTTCGTATATCGCCCGGCGCTCTGCTTGCTCGCGCCGGTTGGCGGCGAACTGACCGTGTTTGCTGTGATTCACGCGTTGACCGCGGCAATCATCGGTATCTTGGCGCTCGCTGCGGGCTTAGCGGGGTGCTTGTATCGCCCTATGGGAATTTACGCCCGCACCGTCATGTTTCTTTCCGCTGCGTTGTTGCTGGCCCCGATTTCGCAGATCGGTGAGACTCAAGTAGGGCTGCTGGTCGATCTAGTAGGAACAACAATCTTTATCGTCTGCGGCGTGCTAAACGCAGTGAGAGGCAAAGCCAACCCCACCGAAATGTCTGCCGCATAGAAGAGCTTTACCGTCTTTTCAAAGCTTGTGAATCGAAAACACGACGCTTGCAACATCGTTCGATATTGAATGAGGGGCGTCGGATGCGCATCAGCCGGCGGCGACCCCACTGGGCGTGCCTCGAACCAACGCGTTCAGTTCAATCGGTCTGTTTTTTCGCCCACGCCATCCAACATGTTGACGATCGTCGATCTTAAAGCAACGCTTCGCCAACCCGATGACTTGTCGACCTTTACAAAACAAGGTCGTATTCGGCAAGAGACTCGAAACAGGCCGTAACATCAGTGTCGTCAACTTCCTGCACCGACGACGGCTTCCAACATGGCGAGTGATCTTTATCGATCAATACCGCCCGCACTCCCTCGTAGAAATCATCGCGCTGCAGACAGGCTTGGCTAAGTCGATACTCCATGACCAGGCATTCGTCATACGACATCGTCGCACCGCGACGGAACTGCTCAAGGGTCAACTTCAAACTGGTCGGAGAACGCTTGCCCAACCGTTGAACGATATCGCGAGCCACTGCTGAGAGCCCCGAATCACCCGTGGCAATTTTCTCCAATGACTGAAACACACACTCAATTTGATTCGTCTCAAAACATCGCTCGGCCACTTCGCAAATCAATTTCCAATCATCACTGACGCCCGAATTGCCGGAATGGGATTCCAAGCTCGATTCGATTCCTTGCTCGACAATGGAATCCAGCAACGACTCGCCGTTTTCGTGAGGTACAAAATGTGTCGCCAAACCAAGTTCGACCGTTGCCGCTCCATCGATGACCAAACCGGTCAACCCAATCAGCTTTCCGAGCGGCCCTAGCCGCGAAAGGAAATAGCCGGCACCGATATCGGGGAACAAGCCAATGCCGGTTTCCGGCATTGCAAATCGCGTTCGGTCCGTCGCAATGCGATGGGACCCCATGATCGAGACCCCAACGCCGCCGCCCATGACCACACCATCCCAGAGAGCAACATACGGCTTCGGAAAGGTCGCAACACGATGATCCATCGTGTACTCAAACCGAAAAAGGTCAGCAGACACGGTGCCAGGACACCCCGGCTCACCCGGCTTTTCAGCAGCATACAAACTCTTCACATCGACGCCGGCGCAAAACGCCCGTTCGCCTTCACCGGTGATCAAGACGGATTCAATTCGATCATCCTTGGCCCACCGATCCAAGCAATGAATCACCCCCTGCACCATTTCAAGCGTTAACGCATTGAGAGCCTGAGGACGATTCAGGTGCAGATGCCCCACCCGACCACGGACGTCGAAACAAAGACTCTGATTGGCATCCGACATACTTCCAGCTACCTCAACATCTCGTCCAGCTACCTCAACCGGGGATATCAACGATTGTCTTCACGGCACCATCAGCTGCCGTTCGCTGCAGATCAAAAGCCTCTCGAACTCGCTCAAAGGGAAAACGGTGCGTCAAAACGGGCTGCACATCCAGGACACCGCTCCCAATCAGATCGAGCGCGTGCAACGTCGATGTGTGGCCTTTTTCGGTAGCGGCATGAACAATCGACTTGACCGTCAAACGCTGCCAGAACATCGAGGCATAATCGACTTGAATAGGAGGGCGAGGAAGCCCGAACTGCAGTAAGAAACCCTCGTTGTCTTTGGCAAGCTGAAAACTCAGGTTGATCGAAGATTCTCGACCCGCAGCCTCAACGACAACATCCGCCAACTCCCCACCGTTGACCGACTTGAGTGATTCAACCGCATCATCGGCGGAACCATGAATCACATGGTCGGCACCGTAACGCTCACTCAATGCCATTCGATGCTCGTGATTGTCGAACGAAATCACTTTGCTGGCACCGTAGCGTTTCAGCATGACATTGAACCACAACCCGGCCGATCCCTGCCCAACGACAGCAACTGTTTTCCCAACCACATTGGGCAAATACTTCGAAGCAAAGATGACGGTTCCCAACTGTTGAGCCATCAACAATTCTTCGGGCGACTTACCAGCGGGCAGAGGCAACAAATTTTCGAGCGGTGCCAAATAATACTCCGCCATACCACGGTGATCGGGAGTTAACGCCAACGTTAAATCACCGACCTTTACCGAATCATGCGCACCATCCATTGCCACGACTTCGGCGATCACCTCATGTCCGGTCGTTCCAACCGGACAGGGATAACGTTCCTCGGGGCAGAAATCCAACATCCAGATATCGCTGCCACATAATCCCAACATTCGCGGCCGCACTAACGCGTGGCCGGGTTTCAGTCGCGGTTTTTCGGCTTCGACAAATTCAACCTGACCCCGCGAGACAACTTGGAGAGCCTTCATCTATCACTCGTCTTACGCAAACGATCGCTCACGCTGCTCTGGCCAGGCAACGACAAATCGTCCAAAATCAAAGTTCATCCAGAAACATTTGCGATCAATATAGCAAAACGCCTCACCCCGCGAGTGTCCTACCGCACGGTGATGAGTGCGATTGAGACGGAGAACGCTTGCAATGTTAATACCAAATACGTTTCACCAAAAACTGTCCTGCGGAAAACCGACACTCGGGACACATTTCTTGTTTTCTGATCCTGACATTCCAGAGATCATCGGTGACGTCGGCATGTTCGATTACGGCGAATTCGCCGGAGAGTACTCGAGCTTTGATATGAACTCGTTGTATCACCTGGCACGGGCCGGCCAATGCGGCAACCTGCCATTGATGATCAAACTTGACCAAGAGGCACAAGGCTTCTGGGCTCAAGCCGCGATTGGTGCTGGCTTTCGTTCAGTCTTGTTCACAGATATCCGCACGCCAGAGGATGTCGATGCTTGCCACCGATGCGTCCGGCCTGACAACCCAAACGCGGGTGGTCTGATGGGCATCAAGCTGAGACGCCCTGCGTTGTCTGGATATGACACCGACGATTACTTGGCTGATCTCGAATCGACGGTGATCGCGATTATGATCGAGAAGAGCATCACGCTCGATCACCTTGATGCATTGTTGGAACGGGCCAAACAACGCGGCGTGGCAATGACTCAATGGGGCCCGGCTGATTTTGGTTTTTCGATGGGCAAGCCGAATCTCATGTTCACCGAAGAAATCCGCCAGTTCGAAGAACTGGTGATCAAGAAATCAATCGAACATGAAGTCCAACCACGTATTGAAATCGGAGCTGTCGATCAAGCCAAACGATACATTGACCTCGGCGTTCGTCATTTCTGCATCGGCTGGGATCGCTTTCTGTACCAATCAGCCATCTGCCAACTCGGCGAAGGGATGCGAAGGTTGTTGGAAACCATCTAATCGGTTGACTGCATCGGACCTTCCAGAAAACGTTCGTCACAGCGAATTGCGAATCTCACAAAAGACCACGCTTCAGTCACGACAAAAAACATGAAATGGATCATGCTCTCGATCGGCTTTTTCCTGTGCTGGTCGTCCGCCATGGCCGCCCCGGGTGACTACGACATCAAGGTTGGCCAGTACCATCCCGACTTGACACTGCCGTCGATTGAATCAGGAAAACCGATCTCATTACGTCAGTTTCGAGGCAAGAAAACACTGTTGATTCATTTTGCTTCCTGGTGAGCTGGTTGTCGCAAACATGTGCCGGTCTGGCACGAACGCACACGCCGGTGGGTTGCTGAGGGTCGGCTGCAATTGGTTGGTATCATCCAAGAACAACATTCCGATCGCTGTCGTTTGCTTCGCCAATGGCATGGCTTCGACTGGCCAATCCTTCACGATCCAATCAATTCACTCGGTGCCACCGCAGTTCCCATGTTCATTGCGATCGACGAACATGGCATCGTGCGATCAACCCGCGTTCGACTCGATGATTTTGAATCTTCGTTCTTGAACCAGGCGTTTGAAGCAGATGCTTCCAATACGCCCGCCGATTTGACGCCCCCGCTAAATCCAGATTCGCTTGCAATTTCCAATCCACGAAGCAAAGCAGATGCGATGTTTCTCTGGCATCGCGAGCACCGCCTTGACGATTCGATCAACGAATACCGCCGAGCCTTGTCGATCGACCCAACCGATTCACGAAGCCAATTTCGCCTCGGTGCCTGCCTATTGCAACGCTTTGAAAACCCGGCTCAGAACCAAGCTCAAGACCCGACCGACTTTCAACAGGCGATCATCGCTTGGGAAAAGGCATTAGCATCACGTCCCAACCAATACATTTGGCGTCGACGCATCCAACAATACGGACCACGGTTATCGAAACCGTATCCTTTCTACGACTGGGTCGAGGAAGCGGAAACGGAAATCAAAGCCCGCGGTGAAACGCCCATTTCACTTGCGGTCCGTCCAAGTGGAGCCGAGATCGCCTCGCCAACTCGGACCTTCGCTCGCGCAACAGATCAAGTTGCGTCGCCCGATCCCGCTGGGCGGATCCGTCGAGACCAGCAGGGATTGGTGCGAGCTTCGATCGCGACGGTGCCGTCACACGCCACCCCCGGAAGCACCATTCGATTACACATCACACTTTCGCCCAACGCAGCACTCAGCGCGCATTGGAATAATGAAATCGAACCGGTGCTCATCTGGATCGACACACCCGCTGGGGTTGAACTCGAGAAATCGTTAGTCACTGGGATCAATCCGAGCCAAGCCGAAACCAATGAACCACGTCGGTTCGACGTTGAGCTAAAAATCGCAGCCGAGGCGAAGGGCACGATCCAAATCCACGCCTACGCACTCTATCACGTTTGCGAAGACCTCCGGGGGGTCTGCCAGTTCCTGCGTCAGGATATCGTCGCGGACATTCCAATACATACCCCTTAACAGGCATACTGCTGAACAGAGTCCCTACACGGCGTCCCTACACGGCGTCC
>JARGNK010000054.1:0-2903 GCA_029213145.1 Rubripirellula sp.
GACTCGAACCCCCGACACGCGGATTATGATTCCGCTGCTCTAACCAGCTGAGCTATGCCGCCATACGTTATTTTTTGATCAAACCAACAAAAACCGCCTCCCGCAAGGGGGATTGTTTTACTGAGCTCAACCAAAAAAACAAGCGTCCCAGGGCAAGTGCCGAGCAAGTGCTCAGCCGCTGCGATGAGAATCGCAGCACTGTTGCACCCATATTCGCACGCGAATGCCTCGCGGGACGCCCAGATTGTAGGGGGTATCGCCACATCGAAAAAGCCGGTCACGCCGAGCCAACTTTTTCTGCTGCCAAACGCCCCGGGATCTCCGAAAGATCTCGGGAAATTGCCAAATTCTCGAATAGCTGGCCCGTTTTTCCGAAGCCATCACAGAGGCCAACGTCTAGTGAAATCAACCTTCGGAAAACCATGAACCAATCGCTCCAAGCCGAAAAATGAAGCCACGCAAGTTTGCTTCTGCCATCTCGCAACCACAGCCTTTAAACTATCGGGCCGAAACTCCAGCCCTAAATGATCCCTAGTCCCCGCTACCCATCATTGGAAAACTTCATGAGCACCCGACTTCTGCACGTTCTTCTTGCCGCTTTGAGCCTCACCTGCTTTGCTGCGGGGGCCCAGGCCGATGAACTGAAACTCATCAAAAAAGGTTCCAAAGTTTCCTTCGTTGGCGGCAAACCGGATGGCACAACGCATGCAGGAGGCTTCAAAGAATTCGAGGTCAAAGCGACCGCGGATTTCGAGAATCCTACCAAGAGTTCGCTCAACATCACCATCAACACAGCCAGCCTGTGGGCCGATGACGACAAATTGGCGAATCACTTAAAGAGCCCCGATTTCTTTGGTGTCCGCAAGCATCCAGCGATCACCTTCGAATCGACGGAAATCGTGCCGAAAGAATCTGATCAGGAAGATGGCGGCCTGGCTACCATCAAAGGCAATCTGCACATGCTGGGAAAAAAAGTCGCTGTTGACATTCCTGTCAAAGCAAGCGTCACAGAAGAATCAATCGACTTGACCGCTGAATTTGAAATTGATCGAACCCAGTGGGGCATGACCTATGGCACAGGCAAAATCAACAACGAGGTCAAGATTTCAGTTCGCTTCAAAATGAAACGATAAATCCGATCCAGTTCGTTCCACGCTGACAACGTGGAACAGGACGGCTCACAAGTCGATTCACCCGTTACATCACCTTGTCGCTTCACCCCGTGAAAACCACTCTCGTAAAGATTGACATCGTGATGTCGAGGTAAGATGATCCCGTGACGTTTGATCAAACGGTTGGGCTGTGGTGCGTCGCCGTGCCGATCGCTGTAATGCTGATCGGTACACTGATTGGACGATTGATCACCCGACGGCTGCCAGCCAAGGTTGGGCAAGCGGTCTTGGGGGTCAGCTGGTTTGCCGCCATCGCCATCCCATTGTTTGGAAGACAAGGTTTTGAATGGTGGCCGGAAGATGCTTGGCGACAGACGGTTTGGCTGGTTCTGGCTTGGGCGCTGATCTTGCCGGCAACGGCGATGCAACGTGCGACCAAACCTGACCAGCCACTCGGCGAACTTCCGAAATTTGGCGAACGCCCCGCATCTGCCCCTTGGCGGTGGGTCGTCGCTGGAACTCTCTCGTGCCTGACGGGCATGCTGGTCATGCCGAGCGGTGATGCCTGGAACGATACATTGCCACTGCATCGCTGTTGGATGCTGTCCGTCACCTTAAGTTGCCTTTGGAACAGTTATGCGATCGACGCCATGTCCCGTCGCAACGCGGCCCGCTGGTGCTTGCTGACGGCACTCGCAGGGCTTGCCGTTCCATTCGCTCTGGCAGCTGCGACTTATGGGTCACTTGCCGAATGGACATTGTCGATGCTGGTCGCAACGTTCGTCGCTGTCATCGCTGGCTCGACCAGATGGTTACCCGCCGCTTGGGTCACTGCATTCCCGATTATTGCCGGAGGTTCGATCATCACCGCTTCAGCCCGGTTCTACAGTTACCAGGATCAACCACTTTGGGTCTACGGCGTCGCATTGTTCACGCCGTCGATTCTGGCCACGATTGACTGTTCCATAGCATCGCGATCAACGAAACTCCGGATCGTCGTGAGTGCAATTGCGGCAACGACGATGATAGGAGCATGCATCTGGAAGGTACTACTGGACGATCCGTTCTAAAACGCTCATGCGGCGAAGAGGCGATACAGCTATCGAAACTTAAAGCCCAGAGAAAAAAGCCACTAAAAAGTGGGACGAAAAACGAATGTCTGTGGTAGTGGCGAGCGGAGTGTTTGCTGAAATCGTTTGCTTGACTTTATTTCTCTGCACGCCCCGCATTCATTATCTGGTCGCCCCGTATTCATTAGCTGGTCGCCCCGTATTCATCCTTCATTCACACGGCAATCGCAATGATCGCTAGTTCGATGTTGACTGTGATGGTACGCACAACTCGATCCAGTGCCCATCTGGATCTTGCACAAAGGTCTGCAGTGCACCGTCCGGTCGAGTCTTGCGTGCCAACCGGTTCGCGGCCATCAGATCAAGATGGGCTTCCCATTGATCCAAGTCATCTACAATCAATGCAAAATGACCACCACGGTGATGCGACTGTACCGGCGCGTCGCGATCACCGATTAAGTGCAATTCCTGGTCGACCCCAAGCAAGAACCAAGCACCAGGAAAATCGAACGCAGGTCGATCGAGTGGGGGCAACTTCAAAACGTCGCGGTAAAACGCAACGCTCGCTTCAACGTCTGCTACGTGCAGAGCAACATGATTCAATTGAAGAGCTTTCATGGGTCGACCAGATTTCGGCAAGAATGATCTTGAAAGACCGCATCATAGCGACCAGAGCCCGCGAGAAACCAGGACCTAGAAACCAGGACCTAGAAACCAGGAC
>JARGNK010000054.1:3003-11187 GCA_029213145.1 Rubripirellula sp.
AACGTCGCCTTGAATTGTTGCGGGCAATGCCTGCTTTTGGTGGCTTGAAGACAGAATCGCTGCGTTTGATTTTGTCGAACTCAAACCAAGTGGTGCTTCAAGAGGGAGAATACTTTTTTCGCGAAGGCGAACCGGGTGATTCTCTATTCGTGCTCGAATCGGGTACTGTCCTGATGGAGCGAGTCTGGAAAGGCAAGCCAATTGAATTAGGTCGTCTAGCGAGAGGCGACTGCTTCGGTGAAATGGCGCTCATCGATTTCATGCCACGACCGGCGGCAGTCAAAGCCGAATCGAATTGTGAGGCAATCGAAGTCCCGAGCCATGCACTCCGACGCCTGTTTCAGCTTGAGGTCGAGCAATACGCAATGATCATGATGAATCTTGGCCGCGAGGTGAGCCGACGCCTACGAATTGCCGACGAGTGCCTATTCCAACTGCAGCGTGGGAGCGACTAAGCAGACCGCCATGACGTAACACGCACCGGACGTAACACGCACCGGACTCAACACGCACCGGACTCAACACGCACCGGACGCAACGAGCACCGGACTAGAGACAGCCCTAATGCTCGATTTCAGCGTAAGTCTCTTCGCTTTCCCACAACCGGACTTTGTAAGCCCGCGCACCGCTCCCCTCCAAGATCTTAGGGCAGACGTCTTCCAGAAAGTGGATCGCCATGTTTTCAGCAGTCGGATTGGTATCGAGCTCATAAATTCGATGCGGCTCGGAAGCACGGATCGCTTGCAAACCATTCTCGTCTTCGCGCCACAGCACGAAGGTATGATCCCAATGCTCGTCTAGCCAACCATTGACCCGTTGCTTGAGCAGCTTGAAATCGAGGATTCTCCCAATTTCGTCTTGCTCTTGGCCGGTGACGTAAACCTCCAGAACGTAATTATGGCCATGAAGGTTTTGGCATTTCCCCTCATGCCCGAGCAAGCGATGGCCCGCACAGAAGGTGAAACGACGCATGATACTGAGTGGCACGTTAGGACAACCTCGCCTTTTGAAACAACTATTGAACCATTCGATCTTACGGTAGCATACCAGTCCGGCCAGCAATACGAACCGATCCCCAGTCAACATCTCCGCCCAACCCAGTCAGGATCACACGATGAGTGAAGTCCGCCAAGCCGAACCGCTTTCCATCCCCGCCACCGACGCGCTGCGTTACCTGCCGGAAGGCCCGATTCCGATTGGTGAAGGCCGGGCCAGCTGGGTCGGAATCCAACATGGCAGCGATGCGACAAACGGCAGCCTGAATCTGCTGGACTTGGCTTCGGAAACCAACCAATCGTTTTTGCTGCCCGGTCGACCCGGCTTTGCCTTCCCAAGGCAGGGTGGTGATTCCTTCGTGGTCGGCTGCGAACGGACACTAGGCAACTTTGAGCCCGCGACTGGACAGTGGACACCATTCTGCGAAGGGATCGACGCCGATGTTGAAAACACCATCATCAACGATGGCTTGGCCTACGAGGACAACTTGATTTTTGGCACGAAAGATCTGGAATTCGCGACCAAGAAGGCAGGGCTTTATTTATACCGCGGCAGCGACCAAGCGTTGATTCGATTGCGGGATGACCAGATCTGTAGCAACGGCAAAGCGATCATCCAGGATGCAGATGGCGGATTGCTGCTATTGGATATCGATTCACCGACCCGTCAGGTCGTTCGGTACCCCTTGGACATCACCGCCGGAACTCTCGGCCAACCAGAGGTGGTCATAGATTTTGAGGGGGATCCCGGCGTGCCCGATGGTGCAATCGTGACACCTGATCAAACAGGGATCATCGTTTCTATCTTTCGGCCCGAAGTCGCCGAACATGGCGAGACCCGTCTTTACGATCTCGCAAACGGACAATTGCGATTTACCTGGCAGACACCAGGATCCCCTCAGAACACCTGCCCCGCATTGATCCCTCATCAGGGAGGCTTGAAACTGTTGATCACGACCGCCGTGGAACACATGAGCCAAGAGGATCAACAAAAGTGTCCGAATGCGGGAAAACTGTTTCTGGCCGAGACCGATTTGGCGGGTAACCTTGACGAGGTTGAGGTCCGCTACAACGGATAACTCCTCGCGGCTGCCAGACGTGAAGCTCTACTTCACCGGTTCGTCAGTAATGAGTCCGTCAGGTCGAAACGGATCGATGTCGATTCGGCCCATCGACCTTGGCATTTGCAGAGTCGCCAAGGCACGTGGCCCCTCCCCCACCACCAGACCGTACATGGACCTAGACGCCGACATTCCATCACTCACCGATCCGGAGACCGGGAACACACTTTGCCATCCCCGACGAAAATCTGATTGGACGGCGAATGCCCGCTGCTTGAGATCAGCCAACACCTGATCGTCAACCGAATCAGGGATTGGCCCCATGTCGACAAACAGCAAAGGTTTAGCTGCTAATAACTTCATTAGCACACTCGGTTCGACACCGCTCTGCCGAATCACGAGATGCTTAACCTTGGATTGTTTGACGAAATCAACGAACGATTCGTCAAAGGGCATCCCCGAAATATCGAGCGATTCCAATTCGGGAAGCCGAAACAACTTTTGTAATTGCTCGGGCGTGACTGGAACACCCGCCAAAATTAACTGGCTTAGGTTTGTCATTTCGGCCAACCCATTGATTGACAGCTCATCCAAAGCAACACGCCGTAACGACACTCGCCTCAGCGGCTCGATGCGACTCAACTGACCAATGGTTGCAGCTCCAATACTTGTATCATCTAAATTCACATCGAGGAGGGCCGATAAATCACCCCAATCCTTGGTGACTTCATCATCAATATTTGCCCCCGGCAAGGAAAGCATTCTTAACTTTGAGAACTCGCCGATGCGTTTCAGTTTTTCCTTCGACAAACTGCCGTAGGCAAGTGTCAATGAGTCCATCAAGCGGCAGTCCAATAACACGTCAAGGAGAGCATCATCAACGGCAGGCCCACCAGCGGCAAACCACTCCACATCACGGAGCCCTGTCACCTCGGCGTCTTTCGGCCAAGGTTCATTCTCTAGACTCAAACCGGTCAACGCGAGCGCATTCTCGATTTCCATCTGCTGCGGCGCGTGCATCAGCCGGAGGCGTGTTCTTAATTCGGGGACATTGATCAGCCGCAATTTATCCAAGTGATTGAGTTGGCTAATTGTCAATCGTTTCAATCGGAGTGATTCGTTAAGATCCATGTTGGTCAAATCGAATCCATCGACCTCTAAGACTTCCAGCTGCTCAAAACGATCTAGCAGCCAAGCCAATTCATCCTCTTCTAGTTGACTCGCTCGGATATTCAGTGTTTCCAACTGCGTCATCCCAGCAAGGGTTTGCAACTGTTCGAATCGTACTCCGCAACCATTGAGGTTCAAATGTCGAATACGCTGGTTCTTCGCTAACGGTGATAAGTCCAACTCGCTGAGAGGAAGGGTTTGAAGATCCACTGTGCTCGGACCATTCTGGCTTCCGATTAGCTCGATCCATTGCTGGCACCGATCGGGATCGACGGGAAGGGGTCTCTGGGCTCCTAGCAGCGTGACAAGATATGATCCGAGCGCGAATTCCCGCAGGTTCGGTGCATCGCGAACCGAAATGGATTCGAGGTCACGCGCAAAAAAAGCCAATTCGCGAAGGCTCGGGGTATCCTCAATCTCCAAAGCGGAGACCCACGTTTGACCAGGCACAAAATCATCCGAGTCCAACATGTATCCAAATTGACCGATTCCCGAATCAATGGTCGCCAACCTCGGCACATGACGCAACTTCAACTGATGCTTTTGCATGCGATCAATCCGCAACGATTCCAATGCTGGTAGATTGATCAATTCGATACCGAGTGGTGATTCGTTCTCTTGAATCACAAAACGGGTCACCGACAGAGACCTAAGGTTGGGCCAACCATCGATCACCAACTGGTCGGACTGGCCAGATACCGGCCGCGATAATTGCAAGCTCACTACAGACTGAGACCAAGCAGGCTGACCCAAGTCTGACAATGCGAGGCCGGTCTGCTGCAGGTCGACCGACAGTAACGGGAGCTCCGAAAACTCGGCAAGGATGGCTGAATCAATATTGGTACCTCGCAGCACCAGGTCAACGAGCCAAGGTAATTTGCCAATGGAATTGGCAAGCTCCGTTTCGAGTCTGGCTCTCGATAGCGTCAACTGCGAGAAATGAAAGTTTCGCTGCAAACTCTCAATCGATTCTTTTCGGATCCCGTCACGCAGTACGCTCATCCCAATCAGCGTCGGAATCTCGCAAACTTTTCGCTCCGCTTCCTCTCTTCCGTCAAAGGACACAATACTGACCCGTCGCACCCGCGACATCAGCTTTTTCATTCCTTCAGGCACATAGGCCACGATTGGTTCAGGCACCCAACAACTGAGATACGTGTTCCCGTATCGAGCCACCTCACTGGCGAGGTTCATGTGCTGACGGAACTGCCAGTAATGACCAGCAATGATTGCCCCTGGAACAAACAGAATTGCCAACGCAATTCCGGCATCCAACGTCCATCGCTTCAACCACTTGCCATGCGGCAGAGTCAAACGGCGATGCCGCCACTGCACGAACCAAAAGCCTAACGTGGCCGCCCCCACACCGAGCGCAAGATTCAATACAAGGTTGGCGATCGAAAAACGACGATACTGAAACTGCCCCGCATCCGGATAGCGAATTTGGTAATTCAAGGGCCAGCCTGCCATCACCGGCGCGGTGATGTATTCGCTTGGCTCCCTTCGCCCCGAGACTTCAACCCCCCCGTACCATCGCCCATCCAAACTGGCGATTTGGTAAGGCAGATTGGCCATCACGGTAATCGCGGCGATGGCCGTAAAAATGATCGCACCCGTGATCCGGCTTTTCCCGTGACCCGGCGCGGCATCTACTTGGGGAGTCCTGGTTTGGCTAATCATAGAAGAAGCAAGGTCAAACAATCGTCAACGGGCGGCCTAACATCTGTCGGGATCATATCACACCGGGTACCCTGGCAAAAAATTCAGTCGCCCAAATCAGCCTTTTCGTTCCCATCCTCGTCATAACGACAGAAGGCAAAGTACAAGAAGGGGACCGGTAAACAGGGCAGCAAGAGCAGAAAGAAAATTCCTACCATCGCGGAAAACGCGATCGTCATCAGAAAAAAACCTGTCCACAACCACCAAGTGTCACGCCACAATCCCAACAAACGTTTCATCAAATTACTTCACCTAAGGAAGAACCAAGCCCGGACTGCGGGCAGGATCGCGATAAACCACCAACCCGGAAAGGAGACCACGCCCAGAACAATCCAATCCTTCGTATTCGAGTCATCGCACAACCTCTCATCGACCCCACTACAGGTTAGATAGAAACCGAATGCGGCTGCGCAGCGGGAATCTTCATTTTGGATCAACTTACCCCATCGAGGCTCTCGGCGTTGAAGGCCTCGCAATCAACTAGGCCCCTCGGAGACCTCCGTTAAGGGCATCGACTCCCCATCGGCAGCAATTTGCCAGGGAATCCAGACGATCATCACGTATCCGACTTTCAAGTCACTCTTGCGTGGTGGAATCTCCTGCGGTTGCAGTTCAATTCTTGAAGGGTCAAATTCCCGATGGAGTCGGTCGAGATCACTTGCAAGATCGGCATCCAAGCGAACGCGATCGTCGTGAATCGCCCGCAGCGCATTTTCGGCCCGCTGAACATCATCCCCCTGCTGCGATGCGTACCCCACTCCCCTGGCCACTGTTGACGCGCGAGTACGGCGACCACCAAGAAAACCACCCAGCAGTGCCCCGGCAATGGAACTGGCCGCAGAGATCATCGACGAGCGTTGCTGACTCTTTTCGCGTGAGACACGATCTTCCGCCGTGCGAATCTTTTTCTCCAGTGACCGCAATTTCGATTCGTAAGAATCACGCAACTTCTCGACCGCTTCATCACATTGCTCGCGAACACATTGCGAAAAGTAAGCATGGGCATCGTCTTCATCACCAACCGGCGCGTAGCCTTTCGCTGCTGGAGATTTGTAGAGCGTGACACAGTTATTGCGATACAGATAATCCTTGAACTGCATTCGATAGGACCGGAGTTTGCTTTTGCTTGTCAGTTCGTCAGGCAAGGTGCCGAACGAATAACCTTCCTCTGGCTCATTTTGAAAATCAACGTGGCCGGCCAAGGCAGCACCACCGCCCCAGACATCGGGGGGAACACCTCGGTCAACAGAAACTAACCACCTCACTTCTTGCCATTGATCCAAGTCGGCCGAGGCGCGGATGAAATGCAACGTGCCTTCCGCATACAAGGCTGGACGGTAAATCAGTTTGGCTTCTTTCTCCGGTAGCCGATCTGCGCATACAAACCGTTCTTCCACCCCAGCAGGAATGATGGGTCGCTTCACCACTGGTTCGATTGGTGATGTCGAATCAGTCGTCCCTTCCAAGGTGGCGGATTGCTGCTTGGAAGCCGCTTTGCGCGGTTCCATCAAGCGACTGATCTGACCCCGTGCCAATGGACCAGCCAAGAAAGACATCGCCCAGCGGGTCTGAAAGATGGTTGTGAATCCATCATGCACATTGTTCATCAGAAAGACGCGTTTACCCAACCCGGCCAGGATCTTTTCCATTCTCCCGCGATCAAACGGCTGACCAACCTGATTGGATGCGCCTTCCAATCCTTCGAGGACCCTCGCTTTGTCTCGCTCCGTTTGCAAACGCCCCAGAAACCAAGTTCCGATATTGGACAAACCCTTGTAGTCGAGATCGACGGGATTCTGCGTCGCCAAGGTAATCCCCAATCCAAATGCTCGCGCCTGTTTGAGCAGCGTTAACATCGGCGGTTTGCTGGGAGGATTTTTGACTGGCGGAAAGTAACCCGCCACTTCGTCCATATAGAACATCGCTCGCAACGAACTGGTTCCCCGCTGCGTTCTTACCCATGCCAATAATTCGTTCAGCAAAATGGTGACAAAAAACATCCGTTCATTGTCATCCAGGTGAGCAATCGACAGGATCGAAATCCGAGGCTTTCCTTCGGGCGTGTAAAGCAATTTCTTGATCGACAATGGCTCCCCTTCCAACCACGCCGCAAAAGCTGGCGAAGCAAGCAGGTTATTCAATCGCATCGCCAATTTGCCGCGATCCTCTGGCGACATGAATGAGTCAACATCGACGACACCAACACGTTTCAGCGGCGGTCGTTGAATTAATCGAATCAACTGGCCGATTTCGACATTTTTTCCTTCCACCCATTGGTGCCGCAGAACAGACGAAATCAAGATATGCTCTGGCGACGTCATGGGATCGGCATTGATCCCCATCAAGGTCAACAAACCACTGACGGCACCGGTCACACGATCACCGATCAATTCGTTGTCGTCGCGAGCCTCCTCTGCAGGAGCATCAAAGCTTTTAAGAACAGTTAGCGGCAAACCGATGTTGCTACCCGGGGTGTAAATCGCAATGTCTGCCGCATCTCGAAGCTTGGCAATCCGCTCAGGACTCTGTCCCCAGGACGCGAGTCCTTCCCGCCACGAATCGGCTTTGTCTGCAGCGAGTTGATCCAGCGAGACTCCTTTGCGATTGGCTTCACCCTCTTCTAGCCACGGTTTGAAATCGGTCGGTTGCAAATCGGGGAAGGTCAACAATAGATTCGCCAAATCTCCTTTGGGATCAACGCAAATGGCGGGAATCCCATCAATCGCCGCCTCTTCCAGCAACGAAATGCAAAGCCCGGTTTTGCCGCTGCCGGTCATTCCAACACACATCGCATGTGTGCAAAGATCCTTCGCGTCGTACATCAACAATTCATCGCGAAGTTCGCTCTGCTCCAAGTCGTACTGACGACCAAGATAAAAAGATGCGAGTTTCTCGAAGACTTCGGAAGAGGGGATCGACATATTCATCGCCGGCGGAAAAGGATGGCGTTACTCAGGGGCTCGGCGCCCACATCGGGACCATTATCGCGTATGTTCTAACCGATGAAATGCGGCGGCAAACCACCAGTGTCCGCGTGAACCAGTTGTTGTCTGTTTTTTTGATCTGAGGCTGCAGTGCTCGACCTATACGACAAAATACAAGAAGCTTGCGAAAGAATCCGTCGCGAGTACAACACGCCCCCAAAGGTTGGTATCATCTTGGGCACCGGCTTGGGCGACTTCGTTCAAGAACTGTAAGTTGAAGCGACCATCGAATACGGGGACATCACCCATTTTCCG
>JARGNK010000054.1:11197-13866 GCA_029213145.1 Rubripirellula sp.
ACTTCGACGGCGACAAGCCATCGAGGACGATTGGTGTGCGGGCAACTTGCCGGCGTACCAGTTGTGGCCATGGAGGGCCGTTTTCATCTTTATGAAGGCTACCCGCTCAAACAGATCACACTACCGGTGCGTGTGTTCAAGGAATTAGGGGTAGAACTGCTGATCATCAGTAACGCCTGCGGTGGACTGAATCCTTATTTCGAAGCGGGGGATGTCATGGTCATCGAGGATCACATCAATCTGCTTGGTGACAATCCGCTGATTGGGATCAATGACGATCGCCTGGGCCCCCGCTTCCCCGATATGTGCGAGCCCTACGACCAACAATGGGTCAATCGGACTATCGAAATCGGCCGAGAACTCGGGATGGGATTGCACAAAGGCGTCTTCGTGGCCGTCGCCGGACCAAACCTAGAAACGCGAGCGGAATATCGGTTCCTCCGGATGATTGGTGGCGATGTTGTTGGGATGAGCACCGTGCCGGAAACGATCGTTGCCGTTCATTGCGGCTTGAAAACGATCGGATTGAGCGTCGTGACCGACATGTGCCTGCCCGATGCCTTGAAACCGGCTAACGTGGAAGAAATCATTGAAACCGCCAATGAAGCTGCTCCCAAACTAATTTCGATCGTGCGCGGAATCGTTACGAATGTCTAATCAGCACCGATGTCGCGACACCGCTTCCCAATCGGCCCGGCAACCGCATGCTTGATCAAGCCATCGAACTGATTCGGTCACAGACCACAACCACCCCCGCAGTAGCAATCGTGCTCGGCAGCGGACTGGGCGGTTTGGCCGATCGAATCGATGCCCAAAACGCCATTCCTTTCGAACAAATACCGGGGATGGCAACCACGTCGGCAGCCGGTCACCGCGGCGAGTTGATCATTGGTCAACTCGATTCCGTTCCGGTTGTCGCGATGGCAGGCCGATTGCATCGCTACGAAGGTTGGACTCACGCGCAAGCAGTCTATCCCATTCGATTAATGGCTGCGTTGGGTGCCAAACGGTTGATCGTCAGCAACGCAGCAGGAGGCGTAAATCCGCAACTGCAGGTCGGTGAAATTGTTGTGATTCGTGATCACATCAACCTGATTCCAAATTGCACCCCCACAATCGAGTATTCCAACCACCCACCCTTGGGTAACCCAACCGCACGGACAACAGGTCTAGGAGGAGTAGGAAGACATGGCAATATCTACGATAAAAGGATGCGCAGGGTTGCGATGCAAGCGGCGGTGAATGCGGGGTTCGCAGCCCGCGAGGGGACTTATTTGGCAACGCTTGGCCCAACTTATGAAACACGCAGCGAATATCGAATGATGCGACGCATCGGCGCTGACGTGGCAGGAATGAGCACGGTTCCCGAGGTTTTAGCCGCCAAAGAAGAAGATCTACGCATTCTTGGCATTTCAATGGTCAGCAATGTGGCAACCCCCGATATTGCAACAAAGACCGACCATCAAGAAGTGCTGGAGGCAGGGCAGGCCGCAGAGACTAAGATGGAGTCGATCGTCCGTGCGGTCGTGCAAGACGAAAAAGCCAGCTAATCAACTCATCTACCCCTCGTTGCCAAATGGCCAAACCCGCCGAAGAATCCGCCGCTGCGGAAGAAAATCTGCCTCCGGCGTCCACGCCGCACCAGTTTTCGCTTCGAGATTTGACTGGGCATGAACTCAATGAGGCGATTCGTGGTGTCCCCGTTTCTGAGGATGACGAAGCGCTCACAGAGGTCAACCTGACCGGTGCCGCCGGCCAAGCCAACCAGTTAATGAATTTGGACCATCCGGTGCGAATCGAGGTTGAAGGACCACTCGGTGATTATGCCTGTGCCCTGAATTCACAGTCTGACGTTCGCATCAATGGAGCGGTTGGAAATGGCGTTGCCGAGGGGATGGTCAGCGGCAAAGTTCGCGTGCGAGGCAACGCCGGTGTCGGAGGCGGCGCTGCGATGGCCGGTGGGACACTTGCCATTTACGGATCGGCCGGCGACCGCTGCGGTGCCGGTATGTGTGGTGGTGGAATTTTCGTTCGGGGTGACGTTGGTGACGAAGCGGGCGTCGGAGCGCTGCGGGGAACGATTGTGATCGGCGGCGACTCAGGCAAAAACCTCGGCGATGCGATGAGCAACGCGACCGTTTTCATTCGAGGTCGCGCCAGTAGTTTGGCCCAAGGCGTGGCCGAGGCACCACTCCGCAACCGTGAACTACTACGTCTCGGCTTGCTGCTGATTAACGCATCGATCCGAGGGGAGGCGAGAGAATTTCGCAGGATTGTTCCGATAGCGATCCTGCGGGCGGAGCAATCACTCAAGGGCGAAATCAATCCTCACTGGCGTTGAGTCGGAGTCATTTATGACTGATCGTTTGGACAAAATCTGCTTTCTTCCACCGCCAATTGATACGCCTTGGACGGGACCACCGCCCGATCCACCAGGCGTCCAGTTCAAGCGTCGCGATGGCCGCGACGTACAAATCGATTTGCCACTGTTCTGGTTTGAACCAGCTTGGCATCACGTCGCAACGAGTATGGCTGACCAGATCGCAGTCGCGGTCGCAGAACAAGGCGTACTCGTGTCAGCACTCAATAGTGATCTAAGCGAACCAGAACAGGAGTCGGAATTCTGTTCACCGTTGGTTGATGATTCGCACCAAGAAGCCAGTGACCAA
>JARGNK010000054.1:13966-17742 GCA_029213145.1 Rubripirellula sp.
GCAGAGCGTTACGGTTTTCAGCCCAAAGATTTGATCGGTCCTCGTGTCATCGATGTGAGATTGTCGATCGCCCGTGACCCAAAAGGCCATTACGGCTACTCGCCGCGACGGATCGAACGCTGGAAGGCGACCCCGGCGGATCGTCCCTTGGCAGGTGGCGGCTGGGTCCCCGCCGCATCGTTCCTACCCGACGTCCCCTCACTGAAGCATCTCGATGCCAAACTTGACCAACTTCGCGCCTTGTCACCTCGGTCCGCTGTGTTTGTCTCGTTCAGCTCTCATCGACTCCGAACCGACTTGCCGTCGATTCTGGAAACCAAACCCGATGGACTGATTTTGCGATTGAATGATATTCCACTGACGGGGATGCAAGTCGCCGAAATCACCGTGCTGGCACGAAAAATGACCGATGAACTCGCTGGCAACGAGATCCCCTTGTGGGTTGTTCCCGGACCGATGAGCCCCGATGACGCAGTGAAGCTCCTTGCCCTTGGTGCCTCCGCCATCGCGGTCGATGATTGGTGCGCGGAGATCATTGAATCGCTCGCCCAAGCAAAGCCAGCGAGCCAAACGGCATCGGGCTATCAAGGTTACCAATCCAAACAAACTGCTATTTCATTATTGCGACAGGTGATCGAGGAAAAACTCGCGCCTAAAGTAGAACGCTTCGAAGGTTTATGTACTTCGCTGCGAGCGATCCCCAGCGATCAACGCTTAGCCTGCCTGAGCGGAAGGTGGGCCAAGTCACTCGGCATCCCGGCGCTCGCGATGCCTCGCGTAACTCACGAGCCCTAGACACTTCAGCGAGCGGTCCGCCGCTGACGCAAGAACAAGTGGCAGGAAAGTTAACATGACGGGAAACCCTCCCACCACAAAAACAAACAGCCTCTTTCTATTCTTTGATGAGTCGTATTGAACCCGGCCGGCGGATCGAAATCCGATCGAAATAAAGTCCAAGGCCACTTCCCACCTTGAACGTGACTGCGTACTCAACTCAAACCAGTGCACCCAACTCGAGGCTGTGCTTCCGGCTCAAGGCTGTGCACCCGGCTCAAGGCTGTGCACCCGGCTCAAGGCTGTCGATTCGCCAATTGCACGGTGACCTCGTATTCTCCTTGGTTGTCATCCAATTGCCCAACCGAATCATTAACACGAAACAGCAACCAACTGTATTGCTCTACTTGCAGCATCGTATTTTCAGCGACCGAATAAATCGGAAGCGGCTGCACCGTTTCGTCCGAAGAGTTGATCGCATTGGGCAAAACACTTACGAGCAATTGACCAAGCGGGCGACCTCGATGGTATTGAAACGTAATCCCATCAGGCTCACTTACCCATGGTTTGGGTTGGTCAGCCAAAGTAACTCGGCCGGTCGCACCTAAACGAAGTGTCACGCCGCCTGGGACACGAACGCCCAACGATTGCCAACCGCGGTCCGCCGCAATCTTGACCCGCAACGGCCGACCATCCCATTGCGGATCTCCGATCGATAGGTCCACCTGTTCCCGCGACCAATCGAATCCGTAGTCGAGATCTTGGCACATCACCCGCCAGCGAGCCTCGAGAATGGGCCACTGATCAGAAAGGCCACGGCGAACGACTTGGTTAAACGGGCCGCCGCGGAGTTGTCCCTTTCTTGCTGCACCCAACAAGACAGGGCGATACTGGGGATAACGAGACATCATCATCGCCGCCGCCCAGCTCCAACCATAGGTTTCGACATCGCCAAGTAAATTGGGCTGGTACCCCAGCACCGACGCCAAAGTCGGCACCGTCTGTTGCTGGCGACTTTGGTTCATCCTCTTGAACCGCCCCCAAAAAGGAACCTCTTCGCGATTCGCAGGAACGGTATTGACCGTGACCTGATCGGCCGTCTCACGATGCGTCGCCAACAATTCAGCCGTCCCCTCCTGGAACCATGTTGCGCCGCCACCATCAAAATAGGCGTAGGCAAAAGCATGGACCCCCTCATGCAAAACCAGGTGCCGAGTGTAATACTCACTCTGTTGAGCCCGCACCCAAATCTGATTCCCAAGCGTGTACCCAAACGGAAAATCAGGCACCTGGGGCGGGATCAGCCCTTCGCGGGCAAACCGCTCCACGTCTTGCATCAGGTAAGCTTGGACGTGAAAGCCCGCCGTCTCTCCGTTGACCAATCCCCAGAATTCCGACCACTGCTCGACAGCGGCATCAAAAGTGGCCACGATCGTGTCGGCTTCCGCTACCGAAATTCCATCGGTAATCAACTCGATATGCTGGCCGTCACGTTTCACCAAATCCGCGCCGTGGGCCACCGAAAACGCACCGGCAACGGCGACGGTCACTGCGACGAACTGTATCAACCTCATTGCGATCATTGGCTCATTATAACCTGATGAAAACACTGCATCTCTGCCGCCACTCACTTCTGATCCTCTCACTGTCGCTTCTCGGATTGTCGTTTGCCGGTTGTGTGAAACGATCCGAAAGTGACGTGGTGATCTATTCTGCCCTGGACCAAGAATTTGCTGAACCCATCCTGAACGCCTTCGAGAGGTCGACCGAGGGACAAACAACCGCGATCCGCAAATTTGACGTTGAATCAACAAAAACCGTCGGACTGGCAAATCAGATAATCGCCGAGGAAAAATCACCCGTCTGTGATCTCTTTTGGAATAACGAAATCATCCACACCGTGCGACTGCAGAAACTGGGACTACTTGAACCTCGCTCGTGGGATGTCGAAGCTGGCTATCCACGAGACATGATTGCCAAGGATGGCAGTTGGTGCGGCTTCGCGGCCCGTGCCCGAATTCTGATTGTCAACACACAACTGCTGACCGATCCCGAGCAATACCCTCGCTCGGTCCGTGATTTGGCAGACCCCAAATGGGCCAAGAATTGCGCAATGGCGCGCCCATTGTTTGGCACTACCGCCACACACTTCGCAGTCCTTCGCGAGACCCAAGGGGAAGAGGCAACGCTCGAAGAACTGAAAAAAATACGCGACAACGCTGTGATTCTCTCGGGAAACAAACAGGTCGCATTAGCGGTTTCTTCGGGACAAATTGCGTGGGGCCTCACCGATACAGATGACGCCATCATCGAAAAGGACAGTGGCATGCCGGTCGCAATCGTCTACCCTGACCAAAACTCGGACCAACCGGGCGCATTGAGAATCCCCAATACCGTCGCAGTCATTCGTAACGCGCCGCATCCAGTCGCAGCGGAAGCCTTAGCCGACTTTCTCGTTCGCCCCGAAACCGAAGACCGCCTCGCGATGGGCAACAGCAGTCAAATCCCAATCAGTCGTGGCAGCGAATTTCCGCCTCGAGTTCTGCCACCTGAGCCGGTCCGTTGGATGCGCGTCGACTTTGAAGCCGCGGCCGAAAACTGGGACGAGTGGATCAACGCGGTTGGTCAAATCTTTGCCCAATGAAGCGATCGAGTTGACGCCGTAGAATCAAAGGTCTCGTGATCCTCGGCCATCGCCAAAACCACTGCGGCCAAAACCACTGCGGCCAAAACCACTGCGGCCAAAACAACTGCGGGTTGGCAAGAAATTGCCATTCCGACGCCCGGCACTCAATCAATAAACCTCGACCGCTTTGACAACGGTTGGTGTCCCTTCATAAATCACTCGATCACCCGGCTGCAATCGACATAACTCCTCCCAACCACCGGTCGGAGCCTTCAGCCGCTGCGCGGTATCTTGGCGGACAACAACATAACGCCGCGGTTCGATGCAAAACAACAATGCATCGGGATCGGTTATGTCGACCGAGTCGACCGAGTCG
>JARGNK010000054.1:17842-18900 GCA_029213145.1 Rubripirellula sp.
GTCGACCGAGTCGACCGAGTCGGTCGGCTGTTCGTCATTGGTTGTGGGAAGATTCTTCATGTAGGCGATGTTTCACCGGTTGCGTGACACGTCTGGTCACCTCAAAGTTAAGTTTACGCCACCGTCGGCGACGGGACCACTCAGAGTCACACAGATTCGAAGGGTCCCTTGCCTCCTCCACCCATAGAATCCGTCGAGCCAACGCTTGTTGCTTCCTATCGAAATCCCTTCATCAATTGATAGCATTCCGATTCCAGCTGGAATATCCGCTCGAATCGAGCTTGCTCGGGAACGAATCCAGGCATTCCAGGATCGCTGGGACCGGCCACAGATCGAACAATTCGTCGCCGGAGATTACGACTTGGTTTGGCAGACACTTCAATGGATCACCGAGACGGTGCCGAGAACCGGCCAGCGTTTTCTCGAATGGGGCTGCGGGTTTGCGGTCGTTAGCGGGCTAGCAGCCGAACTGGGTTACGACGCGATTGGAATCGAAGCCGAAATCGATCTGTTGCAAGAGGGGATGAAAACAATCGAGCAATGGAAATCAATCGATTCAAACCCGACCAAGATCGAATTAATCCACGGCAATTTTTTACCGCCCGGTGCCGACTCGCTGGCCGATGACCCGACGTTGCCCAGCCTAGGACATCCGCTCCCCGAAGCCTACTCAAAGATCGGTCTGAACTTGGATGATTTCGCGATCGTCTATTCCTATCCGTGGCCGGGCGAAGATGATTTTCATGAACTCGTCTTCGACCGCTACGCCGAAAGCGGTGCCCTGCTGGTCCAGTTCTGCGGGCCGAATGACGTGCGAGTTTGCCGCAAAGCAAATTCACCCAATCACTCGATGAACTGAGCCTTTTGATTGAACACGGCAACCGACGACATCACTGCCGGCGGTTCGACCGACTGAGAAACGTGCGATCACGATTTTTCCAATCCGAACGTACGCGCCCTATGATTGACTGTCATGGGACTGATTTTGAAACCCCGCTAACTGAGCCGGTTCGCTGGTTGAGCCGGTTCGCTGGTTGAGCCGGTTCGCTGGTTGAGCC
>JARGNK010000054.1:19000-20537 GCA_029213145.1 Rubripirellula sp.
AGCCGGTTCGCTGGTTGAGCCGGTTCGCTGGTTGAGCCGGTTCGCTGGTTGAGCCGGTTCGCTGGTTGAGCCAGTGCACTCGCTTACGGGGAACCAGCCTTTGCAACCTTGGCCAGCGATCAATTCAATGATTATGCATCGACTTCAAAGATCGCTTCGATTTCCACGGCGATAGCACCAGGCAGTGCATTGGTGCCCAGTGCACTGCGTGCGGCAACACCGGCGTCTTCGCCAAAAACATCACGGAACAATTCGCTGCAACCATTGATGACGGCAGGTTGCTGATCAAAGCTATCGGTGCTCCGTACCAATCCCAATACTTTAACCACGCGACGAACCTTATCGAGACTCCCGAGTCCCGCCTGCAACGTCGCCAGCATCCCCATGCCAGTTAGGCGTGCGGCATCGTAACCAGCTTCAACATCCAAATCCAAACCAAGGCGACCAGTGATCAGTTGACCGTTGTGCTGCAGCGGCCCATGCCCGGACAGATACGCCATGCCGTTGGTGACGACGATCGGCTTGTAAACACCCATTGGCTTGGGAGCAGTTGGCAACTCAATTCCCAGTTCTTTCAGTCGTGCTTCAGCGCTCATCAAATAGTGCTCCTAGTAGTAACAACATCTCATAGAATCGCTCGCGTATTTCACGAAGGCGTCACAACCGTTCGAAGCGGCGTGACCGCAAGAAAGCGAGCCATTGGTGGTTTGAGCGAGATTATAGGTGCATTCGTTAGTCACGGAACGACGGGCAAAACAAGATCCTTGAGGCACTCGATCAAGCCCAACGCCCCGCCGACCCGATCACCTCTGTAAGTTCAAGAAGCAGTTTCCACCAACTGCTTGTTTCCTTTCCCTCCCTGCCTGCCATTGGCAACGCTTCGACACGTGAGTTGGAGTTTGCCGATTGGATAAAGAGAACCACCTGATGGCTTCACAATCTCCTCGAATGTCGGTCGTGCTTCCTGTGCGCGATGGGGAATACACGATCGCCAACCGGGTGGAGCGAATCCTCGAGGCGATGACCGCGATGACCCGCGAAGCATCCGAAGTGGTTGTCGTCGATGACGGCAGCAAAGACAGCACCTCGGAAGTCCTGGACGAACTGCGGGCTCGGTACCCACAAGTTCGGATCGCGCGGCACTCGCGACCGAGAGGCCTTGAGGCCGCTGGTCAGACCGGTCTGGAAAAAGCGACCGGTGACTTGGTATTTATCCAGGAAACGGAGGCGGAACTACGGATCGAAGATTTGCGTCGACTGCTGAAGATGAGCGAGGACGATTCAGTAGTGGCTGCCCGCGCTGAAAGCACCGCCAAGCCCCTGGCTCCAGCCCTGCTGCGTCGGCTTCGCGCCTGGGGAACTCGCCAGTCGGTCGATAATCCCGAGACCACCAAACCCAAGTCAAGCGTTCAAATGATTCGCCGCCCTCACCTGCAACGGCTCACGAGTCGGCAAGGAGAGCGTTATCAGCTTCAGGGCGAAACATTGCACGCGACGACGCTCGAATAAGTCTCGAGTAAGGCTTGAATCAGGCTTG
>JARGNK010000054.1:20637-41407 GCA_029213145.1 Rubripirellula sp.
ACATTGCACGCGACGACGCTCGAATAAGTCTCGAGTAAGGCTTGAATCAGGCTTGGTTTTCGGGCCCAGCTCAATCTTCCTGACTCAAATCAGGGTCGATCGCATTCTCCCAACCGAGCAATTTCAGGTCAGTCTCACCTGCCCAGCGGCTCGATTCGCCCCACAAATCGCGATCACATACCGGACACTTCGCGGCTTCGGCCGACGGGTATTGGTGCGGCGTCCTGAGGTCGGGCTGCAACCAGATCGCTTCACATTCATCGCAGACGATCAAGCCATGGGGTGAGTCCTCACCACAGACCCGCGCGCCGCAGAGCCCACCGCCACATACTGGGCAAAAACCGATCGAATGAAGAGGGTTCATCTTTGGGACTCCACCGGGTAAGCCGTGATCACGCGATTCCCTTCTAACACCAGTAACACGACAGTTACTGGTGGCTGGCCGCGACTGTTGCCGGTCCTGCCGCCAACAAAGCCAATTTTTCGTTGCAAATCGACTTTGTAAATCGTGCGGCGACCGTCAACTTCTTTCTCTGTTTGCACCGACTGCTTTGCAAGTTTCCAAGCGTCATCAATCGTTTTCAACGAGGCCAAAAAACCTCCCTCAAACACCCCGTGCGGCCCCGGTCGGCTAGGTAGGTCAGCAGCGTGACGACGGACATGCTCCAGCCGATGCCCCTCTGCGCTGCCGGGACCATAGATGAGACCAGCTGGTGAGAGGAAAACATTCGGCGACGTTTCTCGCAGCCAATCTCGCCTCGGATCAATCGCCTTGTCAGCTAGCTCGCCTCCATCTGCAGAAGGGGGTTCCCCATCCGGGGAACGCTGGACCTCATCCCGTCCAGCACTCTTGTTCGCTGGGTTCGCACGAGCATCTGGGTTCGCACGAGCATCTGGGTTCGCACGAGCATCTGGGTTCGCACGAGAGGGCGGCGGCGACTTGGTGACGTTCAGATCGCGAGGGCCCTGTTCGGCAACCTGCTGAGTCTCCCCCGGCACCGGGAGCTTCCAACCAAAACGCTCGTTAACCCGTGGAGCAATCGCTGCATACAGAATGAACAGCAGTGCGACAGCGACTCCAGCGACTTTCGACCGTTTTCCGCGGGGACGGTTCCCGCCTTGCGGAGAGTATTGCATCGTTTCTCTTGGATTTTCCAAACGCATCACGGAATACAGACGTCAGTCGCACCCCTCGTCGATCTCGAAGCCCGGGGATCTTGAAGAACTTACCACAAGGAAGTCGCCATCCGGTAAACCGATCCTCTACGATACGCGGAAATTACCTTGGGTGGCAGCATTGCAGCGTCGCCAAGCACAAGGCCCCAAAGTGCTCTCAAACTCGAATCACTCGGTTTACCCGACTCCAATTGGAACTGTTGCAGGTGGCCCAAACGCAGTTGTCCCAAACGCAATTGGCACTGCATCAATACACCTTCGGCAGCGCACGTAAATCGAATGGGTGATGATTCGGCCTTGATCGGCCAGACAGAGACGCGCCGCACTGGTGCCTGGACGCGTTGCACTGGTACCTGGACGCGTTGCACTGGTGCCTGGACGCGTTGCAACAGAGCTCTGAAAAAGATCCCAACCGATTCGGTGGGCAGCGATGCAGTTCACAGCTCAAAACTGTCGGCAGATCTCGATCCCGAGTTCGTGACCGCTAGCGTCGACTCGGACAGCTAGTGATCGGAGCAACCTGCTGGGCAGATCCACCTCGCGAGCGCAACGCAAGAGTTGCAGGTCCGAAGCATCACGTTTTGCACTAGCTATCGGACTTTGGTTTCTTCGGCTTCGATTCCGATTTCTTCGAACTGGAAGATTCCGACTTTTTGGAATCGGCCTTGGCGGCTTTCTTGTAGCCTTCACTGCGATAATCGGTCTGGTAGAACCCACTTCCCTTGAACACGATCGCAGCACCACTTCCAAACAAGCGTTTAAGCTTGTTCTTCTTGCACTCTGGGCATTTCCGTTTTACAGAATCGTTGATGTTCTGGAACAACTCAAAGGTATGTCCACAGGCATCACATTCGTAATCGTAGGTAGGCATCGCGACGTCCAAAACGGCAGGGAAAGTAAGCCTTCCCCAGAATAGCAAAAATTGTGCCGACCGCTACGCAGCAATGAACCACCGACAAAACGGCTATTTGATCGTCCCCTGAGCGGGTCCTTGGGCCTGTCCTTGGGCAGGGGCAGGAGCCGCGAACGATTCCTGGATGATTTTCCAATCGGCCGGCGGTTGCTGGGGAAGAAAGTTACCCATGAACTTTTGAATACCGGCCCCAATTTTATTACGACCTAGATCCTGGAATTCATAGTGGTCGTATTTCATCGAAATCTTCGGATCGAAGTTGGGTGCATACATCACCAAAGCTCTTGGTAACATCGTTTTTTGATCGAGTGCAACCTGCACAAATTTGTATTGGGCCCGATCCTCCTGACGTTTTGGATGGGCTTCCACCAAGACGATTCCGCTCGCGTCTGCTGGTGTTGCCCGAAGGCGGACCCAGTAGCGTTTTTGGATTTCCTGAGCGTCCAAGTTGAAAACAAAGGGAAGCGGACCGTTGATGATTTGCTGCCCTTGCATTTGGGGCGGTAAATTTTGAATTCGACACTCCTGTTTTCCGCGATCGAATTCAATCAACTGTTTACCGTTGCAGACCCAATACTCACCGTACTGCCCAGTCTGGGCTTTGAACTGAGGCTTGCCATCTTGCATTCCGGTATAGAAGACCATGCTGTCGACACGGAACAAACCCCTGTCCGGGGCTGCATACTTGATGACGCCGTCGGCCCGATTTGCGTGAATTCCGGCCGGAGCGGCAAACTGATCGAAATGCCAGCGAGCAAATTTACAGTCGAGGGTTTTCGTCGACTTGCTCTGCGATTCCCAAGCCGTCAGCACTTGCGTCAGCTGGGCCCGCTCAGCGGCTGTTAGAGGTGGGAATGGCCGATTCGCTTCCGGAATGTCGCCCTGACGGGCCAAGCGAGCATCGGGGCTTGCAGCAGGCTGCTGCGCCAGCGTGGGTGCCAAAATCAGTATGACCACTGCTGTGGCCCAAATCAGTCGCATCATCCGTGACGCCGCCTTCCCTTGCGCGTGAAACTTGACGCGAGCAGCCAATTCGCTCTCGTCTCGCGCGGATCGTAGCAATCTCGATCGGGTCGTAGCAATCTCGATCACACCGCAATCTCGATCGAGCCGCAAAAAAGCATTCTCCAAGCAGAGGGGCCGCCCGAACGTACCGGTCAGAAACAGACGCTTGCTGAAAAAAAAGGAGAGGCGAATCTCAAGTGCACAAAGAATTGCTAGCCAAGCGACCGCAGGGCCGAAAAACCCGCCATTGAATCGCCTTCATCGTGTCTCATCGATCCGCACGCGACTTTCAAGTGCCTCCCCACCAACCGAGTTTGATCGGCAACGCTCGAATTGGCGGACATTTCCGATTGTTCGGGTCATGAGCTCTGACGTCCTCAGCCGATTGATTCCCAAGAGTGGCGATTCAGTTGTCGAAGCATGGCAACTCATTGGTCCAAGGTGGGGGGAAGATTGCATGTCCAAAGGACTTTCACGTCGTCGATGGCTGGCGGGCAGCTCCATCGCTGCGATGTCATATGGTTTCACGCATTCGATTCAAGCGGAGACGACCGTCAATTGGTCATCGAATGCGGCCATCCAATGCCAAGCCGCGGATTTTCGAGATCGCGTTGGGACCGGCGTTGTATTGACTGCGTTGGCAGCATCACCGGGTGGCGAATCACTCGCCGCTGCGGGCGAGGACCGCAAGATTCGAATCATTCGCACCGCCGATTTGACGACGACGCAAACGTTGATTGGGCACCGCGACCGAATTCGCGCCCTCGCGTTCGATCGTGAAGGACGCTTCCTCGCATCAGCGGGTAACGACGGACAACTTTTCCTTTACGATTGCGCCGCCAACTATCAAACCACTCACCGTTTTGCTGGCAATCCGGCGTTGGCAGATGTCGCCTTCGGGCCGCGTGATCCAAGACTTGCAATCGTCGGATTCTCAGGACGTGTCACTGTGATCGATCCTGACCACCAGACCAGCCGAGGCTTTGATTGCGGCAGTCGCGATCTACGTGCTGTGGCGTTTCGGGATGATGTCGGTGTTCTGGCTGTGGGTGGACGCGACGGCAGATTACTGCTGCTGGACCCCGACGACGGTCAAATCATTGCGGCCGAAACATTGCATCGCGGCCGAATCCGCGGCCTTTCTTTCCATCGCCAATCCAATGGGATCGTTTCGATCGGAGAAGACGGGACAGCGATCGTCTACGACACGAAGAACCAACGGGTACTGCATCGCATTGAAGTCAGCCCTGGCAAACTGTTCAGCGTTAGTGTGCTCAACAGCCAGCTGGTGGCCGTTGCAGGATCGGATAACCAAATTCGCATTCTGAATACCGATGAGGGGAAAGTGGTCCGCGGCTTGGAAGATCACATCGGTAGCGTGACCTGCCTTGCCAGCACCGGAACCTCGCTGTTGTCCGCGGGGTTTGACGCTACCTTGCGACGCTGGTCAGTTGGCAGCGGCACAACACAGACCGAACGGATCGCCGATAGCGATCCAACGAAAGATCGATAACACACAGCAGATCGATAACAGACAGCGGCAATTGCTGCTTTAACAATGTGGCACATGGGGGTGCCGATCGTGATTTGGAATCGGAAACGACGCGATGACCGCCGCCGGCAACGAGCCATTCGGGGCTCCGAACGGCGTAACCATCGAGCCGAACAACTCGAATCCCGGCAGCTCCTCGCTGCCAACCCAATTCACTTGGGGGTGGTCTATCTGGAAACAGATTATCTGGAATCGGATTCGGATGTCGGTGGTGATTCTCGCGGTGACCGATTCATCGTTTCTTTCACCGGTGGTGCGCCCGAAACCAAGCTCTCGGAACTTAGAATTCGGACCGACAAAGATTCCGATGGAATCTCAGTGGGTGATCCGATCTATGACACCGAAGTCGGTGGGCTGGGAAAAAATGGCGCTCATGGGTTCCAGCTACTTACCACCGAGTCAGCCAATGGCGAGGCCATCGAAGCTGTCGCCGAAGTCAGCGATGGTGGCCAAGAACTGGTGCTGCGACTTTCGAACTTTCGCGCCGGTGATCGCTTAGAATTCAGCATCGATGTCGATGAAGTCCTTCGCAACTCCGCTGACCTGGATGTGTTCAATGATCGATTGGACGTCATCACTTCAGGCCAGGAATTTCAAGACTCGATCCTGGAAGCGACCTTTCACGCGCCGCGGTTCAAAGCAGCGCAGGCCGATTCAGTCTTCCTGAATGATTTTGGGGATCCGCTCGTGAAGCATGGCCTGCGACTGCCAGCGGATGAGGGTGCCGATGTTGACAGTCGCCCCAACCGCTCGGCTGCTGCACTGATCAGTACCTTCCAAACTCCCAAGCCGATCGAGATCTCCGGACATGTCTGGATCGACAATGACCTGAACGCAATTCGACAATCAAATGAAACCGTCGTTCGCGGCGTCGAAATCGCACTTTGGCAACAAGATGGCGATGGAAACTACCTGGATACCGGCTTGCGCTCGGTCACCAATACCAACGGCAAGTACGCGTTTCCAAAATCACTTGGCTTGATGCCGGGAACCTATCGCATTATCCAAATGCAACCGGCAGACCTACTCAGTGTTGCCGCTGTTCCTGGGAACGTGATCTCAGGCTCCCAAATTACAAATACGGGCACTGCGCAATCGAGCAACGAACTGACCGGGATTGAGATCCCCTTCGGTGATTCGGTTGGGTCACAGTATGACTTTGCCGAGACCGAAAAGGCATCGCTTTCCGGGCATGTTTTTGTCGACGATAACGGAGACGGGACGCGTCAAAGTGGAGAGCAAAGTGCGGAACCGGGGATCGCTGGTGTTCAGTTGAATTTGATCCCCATCGAAACCATTGCCGCACAGGCGACGGTGACCGTCCAAACCGACGCAAACGGCGCTTATACGTTTGCCGACTTGGCCCCAGGCCATTACCAACTGATTCAGATTGACCAGCCTGCTCCCTATGTTGACGGGGTCGACACCCCGGGAACCATTTCGGGTGAACGTGTCGGTGTCGCCGCTAATCCAGGTGACCGAATTGAACAGATTCGGCTGGCGGGCGGCGATGTCGCCATCGATTACAACTTCGGTGAAATTCCCCTTGGAAGCCTGGCCGGTTCAGTGTTCCTCGCAGCACCCGGCACCGATTGTGGTAGCACCCATAACATCACCGGAAACATTCCACTCCCAGACGTACAACTGAGTTTGCAGAATGAAAGTGGCGACACCATCGCCACGACCATCACCAATTCAGCAGGTCAGTACCGTTTCGAGAGAATCCCACCTGGCACCTACCAAGTTCGTGAACAAACACCCATCGGCTTGCTCGATGGTGTCTCACACCCTGGTCGCATCGGCGAATCCCAAGTTGGTATGTCCATCGACGGTGGTTCGATCGCCGAGATAACGATCAACGGAGGCGCAACCGCAGAAGATTTTGATTTCTGCGAGGCCGCCCCCGCCACGATCAGTGGTGTCGTCTTTCACGATCGAAATGACAACGGAAATCGCGAAAGTGATGAAGAAGGTGTTGGCCAAGTTGTCATCACCTTGGTGCAGTCAGATAGCCAAGTGATCGCTAGCCAGCTTACAGACAATGAAGGACGTTATCTGTTTGGTGATTTGATTCCGGGGCAATACAGCATCCGACAGACGCAACCCACCGACTGGATCGACGGACGTGATCGCGTGGGAACCATAGACGGAGAGGCGAATGGCACAACCAGCAATGATGAACTAGCCAGCATCACGTTGCGGCAAGGTCAACAGGGGTTCGATTACAACTTCGGTGAACGGCTGCCGGCTTCGCTCACCGGTCGTGTGCACGCTGATGTTGATGGTGATTGTGAACTCGACCCAACCGAATCAACACTCGGTGGCGTAACTCTTCGCCTGATCGACGAATCTGGTCAACAAGTCGCCCGCACCACCACCCAACCTGACGGCACCTACAAGTTCCAAGGTATCAATCCTGGGAACTACACGCTCGTCCAAGTACAACCAGATAACTACTTCGATGGAAGCGTGAAAGCGGGAACGGCCGGAGGGAGTGTATCCGGCACAAATCGCATCGAACAAATCGTGTTGCGTTCCGGCGAAATGGCCGTTGATTACGACTTCTGCGAACACCCCGGCGGTGGAATTAGCGGCATCGTCTTGGAAGACACCAACGAAAATTGCTCAATTGACTCGGGTGAACTTGGGCTGCGTGACGTCCAGATTGACCTGTTAGATTCCGATGGACAAAAAATCGCGACGACAAGAACCGACAGTTCAGGACGCTACCAATTCACGGACCTGCCCACAGGGACTTATACCCTTCGTGAGATCCAGCCGTTGGGCTGGTTCCATGGTGGACAATCGGCGGGCGATGGCGGCGGTGATGATTCGACAACAGACCTAATCACTGCCATCGAACTCAACTGGGGCCAGGCAGCCACCGAGTACAACTTTTGCGAAATCCCACCCGCATCGATCAGCGGTTTGGTTTGGCAGGAATCGATCGCCAATGGCACCTTTGATCAGGGTGATCGACCGATCGCAGGCGTGCAAGTTGAACTGCTGGATTCAACGGGACAGGTCATCGGCACAATCGAAACAGATTCGATGGGCGAGTACCTGTTTAGCAACCTACAACCAGGCAGCTATGCCATTCGCGAAACTCAGCCAGACGGTCTTTTTCATGGCGGACAGAGTGTTGGTGATTCGGGTGGTGAAGTGGTTGGCCAAGATTTGATCGGTGGTATTCAATTGCAAGGCGGCGCGACTGCAGGTGCGTACAATTTTCACGAATCACCACCGGCACGACTGTCGGGCTATGTGTTTCAGGACGGGGAACCGCTCACGTTGACCCAGCCTCCCAACCCAAGTGAACTGCGTCAGTTCCAAGATGGCGTCCGAACCGATGATGACCAAAGTTTAGAAGGGGTGGTTCTGGAATTGCGGACCGGACGGGGAACACCGGCAGGTTCCGGCGACGCCCTGCCAAACCTCTATCCGGACGGCCCCATTCGCGTTATCACAAACGCGGATGGCTACTATGAATTTTCGGGAATCCGAGCTGGAACGTACCACATTTACCAGTCGCAACCGGAAGATTTTGTCGACGGACTCGACACTCCCGGCTCCTCCGGTGGTGTTGCCGTAAATGAAGCCGACACCATGTCAGCAGCAGAAGAAAGCTTGATTCAAACTCTCGTCGCTCGCGAGGAAACAGACCCGCATCGTGATGCGATTTTAGGCATCTCTGTGATACCCGGAGAAAACAGCGAAAACAACAACTTCAGTGAACTCGTCGTGGTTGATCCACCAATATCGCCCTTGCTGGTACCACTAGACCTGCTGTCGCTCACTGGCCCCCTGGAAACCCCCACCCGATTCACGAGCGAACGCCTGCCGGACGACTTGTCGCCCGAGCAAAACCGATCGATTCTGCCAGCCAGCTTCAGTGAACCAGCAAAGCAGATCCCGTACGCGGAATTCAACAATGACTGGGCGGTATCTTGGCACTTAAGCGTCATCAACGGTGGCTATCCAAGAGGGACTTTGGGAGACGATGGAATCATCCGTCAAGTCTCCTCCCGCGTTGCAGTTGCAACGTGGCAGGTTGGCCGACATGCAACAGGCCATTGGGTTACCGACAATGGCGAAGGCTTGCAAACGATCAAAAACTTTTCATTGGGAGAAGCCGCGGCGACTGCGCTGGCAGGTGATTTTGATGGCGACGGATCAGACGAAGCCGTGATTTTCGTTGGCGGACAATGGTTCGTCGATATCAATGGCAACGGCCGTTGGGATGCTCGCGACCTCTGGATTCAACTCGGCAACGAGCTTGATCGCCCGGTCGTTGGAGACTGGGATGGTGACGGCAAGGATGATGTGGGGATCTTTGGGCGACAGTGGCAGCATGACGGACGGCGAATACCACGTGACCCCGGACTTCCCGATCCGGCCAATACACGACGTCGCCAAATTGATGACCCCGGCACCCACCGAACGACCGCAGAACTGGCTGCCGAGCGAACGCCAGAACCGCCACGCTTGCTGCGTCGTAACGAGGATGGTGAATTACGTGCTGATGCCGTTGACCACGTCTTTCATTATGGCGAACAATCAGACAGGCCGGTTGTGGGGGATTGGAATGGCGACGGAATCGATCAAGTTGCGATCTTCAATGGCGGCCGCTGGCTGCTCGATCAAGATGGCGACGGGCGACCTTCCGACACCGACGTGCCGTTCGTCTTTGGACGCAGCGGCGATCAACCAGTCGCCGGCGATTTCAACGGGGATGGCATCGACGAAATCGGGGTGGTACGCGGACAATGGTGGATCATCGATACCGACGGCGACCGCCGCCTGACGGGCAATGATCTGCAAATCGAAGTCCCACGCGACGGAGGCACAGAGAGCCAACCCGTCGTTGCTGATTGGGACGGTGACGGGAAAGACAATCCGGGTTACTACTCCAATGCCGAGTAAGCCAAATCGGTTTCAGCGTAAGCCAAATCGGTTTCAACGCCCAACCTAGGGCTGACTGCCGAAGACGGGTCACTAGCACTCAACTGGATGCGGCGATGCAGCCCGGCAGCAAACCGTTTGGAGAGGTACCCTGGCGTTAGACGGCGGCCCAATACTGGCCGCCCTCGCTGGTCTTGCCGGTCGCAATGGGCAGCCGCTTATTTCTTGGCGAAGACCCGTTTTAGCTCGTCCAAGCTGGTCAATCCACGAACGACCGCCAGAATCGCTTCTGCTTGGATTCCCCGTTGCCCTTCGCTGCGTGCGACTTGGGTCAGCTGGTTGATATCTCTGGTCTTCAACAATGCCGCTTTCAATTGATCCCCTGGCGTCAGTAGATCAAAGACGGCAATGCGGCCGAAGTAACCGCGTCCTCCGCAGATATGGCACGGCGTAATCGGCGCGGGTCGCCCATTCTCATCAACTTGCTGCTCTGGGGGCGGCGGAATGAAAGGTTGGTACAGTAACCCTACACGACCGGCTGGGATCCCAAGTTGTTTCAGCATCTGCGGCGTCGGCTCGTAACCCAGTTTGCAATTGTCACAAAGACGTCGCACCAAACGCTGACTGAGGATCGCCCCCATATGCTTGACAATCTCCTTCGCCAAGGATGGATATTGACTGATCACTTGAGCCAACCCTTCGATTGCGGAATCGGCCACGCACCGAATGTAGATCTGCTTTTGATGCTTACCAACATGTTCCAAAGCCAACTCAAACGTCTCGTTATCGGGCAACTCAGGGAACATCAATACATCAGGTTCTTTGAGCAAGATTTTTTTCGCCAGCTCAAACTGTGTTAGCTCGGTGTCTCCGCCAAAGAAGTTGGGGTTAACGTTGATGATCTCCGGCTCAGGTAAATCTTGACGTTCCAACGACTGAAAGTCACGAATGAATCGATCCGCCGCATTCATCGCCGTGATCCACGTCGTGGTGAGGCCATCACCTTTGGGTGCCGTGACGAGGACGATGTTGCCACCTTCGTTCAGCTTATCCTTGAGGGTCGCGACCATTTTGTCACGCATGCCCAAGTCAGGCAGTTTTTCGAAAGGCACCTTTTCTGCCTCGATCCGAGCCAGGACACGTTCACCTGTTTGAACTCCTTGGCTTTGCAGCGTCAGACCGTACTTTTCTTTGGCGACCTTCAGCCCCAATTTCCCGGTCTGGGCTGACCGTCGATCGGCAGGGTTCAACTGACAGAGCTGCTTTAACGTATACAGCATTGCGTCACCGGTCTCGCGATCGAGCGGTGGCAGTTGCTCCCAGTTCCCATCAACTTGATAACGCAGTGCGCATGCCTGTTGAGAGAAATCCATCAACACATGGGTGGCACGAGAAAAAATCGCATGCCCCAATTGGCCACCAGCGATTGCATACCCGGGACCTTGTCGTGTTGAAATCAACAACGACTGCGCCTCCATCGCGTCATCGATGCGTGGCGTAAACTCCACGGGTTCAACCGTTTGCCAAAGCTGTATCTCTTCTTGTTGAGCCATCGGGGCGTAGGTGCCTCATGTTGCAATAACGGAAACTCTTCAGGCCGGACCATCTCCAGGCCGAAGTTACAAAATACCGGGGGCCTTCACGTCGATTCCCTTCAATGCCATCTTCAATGCGTCCTTATTCGGCGCAACGGCAAAGGCCGTCGGACGATCGATCAATTCATCATCGATCAATTGCTTCAAGCTCATGGTGAAGTCTTGCATCCCGTCTTCTTCACCAATTCGAATCGCATCAGGCAGCTTGTGATCATCCCCATCTAAAACCAATTTCCGAATCATCGGCGTGAACGTCATTACCTCTGCGGTGGGAACTCGGGGCACATCTGGTCGGATCGACTTGAGGAGTTTCTGGGCAATGATGCCCTTCATGTTAAACGCAATCGCCGATCGAATTGCTCCGTGCATCTCTTCTGGGAACAAATCGAGAATTCGTCCGATTGTCGTGGACGCACTCGACGCGTGAATCGTCCCGAATACCAAGTGACCCGTTTCCGCAGCATGGATCGCTGTCATGAAGGTTTCTTCATCACGCAACTCACCGACCAAGATGATGTCGGGGTCTTCACGCACCGCGTGCTTCATTCCAATCTCAAAATCCTTCACGTCCTGACCAACTTCACGTTGGTTAATCAAACACTTCTCTTCGGTGAAGATAAATTCAATCGGATCCTCGAGAGTCAGAATGTGTTTGCGATAGATCGTATTGATGTAATTCAACATCGATCCAATCGTGGTACTTTTCCCAGACCCGGTGACACCGGCAAGCAGTACCATCCCTTGATCGTAGTGACACAAAGTTTCAATGGACTCAGGCAGAAACAGCCCTTTGAAGTCAGGAATGAAGTTATTGATTCGTCGAGCGACCAAACCGATGTTGCCGAGACTCTTGAGCATATTCACGCGGAAACGCCAGCGAACCCCATCCACATAAATGGTATGGGCAAAGTCGGCACCACCTTCCTGTTCGAAAATCAGCAGGTTGCGTTCATCCATCATAGGGATCAGCAACTCCACCATTTCCTCATTCTCAATTGGCGGGCGGTTAAGTGCCTTGAGCTCCCCTCGAACTCGCACCATCGGCGGTTGCCCCACCTTGAGGTGGAGGTCCGAGCCCTCGAGCTTGACCAGTGCCTTGAAGATCTTGTCGACCTCCATTGCCTTCTTATCGTGGAGCAAACTCTCCTTCAGCCTTGCTTTAACGGCTTCGGCTTGGTCACTCATCTCGGTAACACTCGGCGTTCGGCTGCTCTTGGGCGACATAGCGGACCTGGGCGACGGAAAGAGGAAAAAGAGGTGCGATGAGTTTGCGGACGGCTCTAGGCTGCGACAGCCAGCAGAATTCCATTCCGCAGGAACCTCGATTCTAGGCAAACTGCCGACGGACTCAATGAGCCAACTGAAACATAAGCGGAACTTCACGGGGAATCTAAATCAATTCGGCGGTTTATCCACTTTTCCACCGCAGCTCCCCCCTTTTCGACGTGATCCTCCACAGAAACTGCCAGTTCGAACTGTATAGCAATCCACCCTACTGGGCAAACAATCAATTCAATAGAGGAACCAGCAACTGGCCTACCAGTCCATTACAGGACACTGTGGATTCATCCTTAGCCCCGAATGCAAGTCTCCCGCTGGCCAAAATCGGATGCCAGCCCGGCCGACTGCCGACGAAACCGCGTCACGGGCATCAGGTCCGCGCTCGCCCGCAATCGCGCCCGACTAAAGCAAACCAAGGCACCTCTCGTGGGAACTCATTGCGTCTCACCACCTGTCAGAACCACTGGCTTCCATCGCTGGTGCTTGTCCTGCCCATCATTCTGCGATTGACACTTCTTGCTCGTTCCCGCCCCAATAAACCGAGGGGTTCATTCCTTAGGGTCGGGTGATGTCAACGACTCGAATCGCGATCTACCAGATGATCACTTTCACATCCATCGCTCTGCATTTCTCGCCCGAATGTCTGAACGACTGAATCCATGAAGAAAGTTCGACTACCTCCATCGTTGCCGATGCGCACGATCGGACCACTTGATCACCATCCACAATCAGTGCATTTCATAACCGGATCAATATTTGAGGTCGAGAGATTAGTCTCTGAGAAACCCTCAGCGTTCACTGCACTGCTGATGTAATCTCAGCGATATGAGCCATACGGGCTAACTGGCGGCCGACTTGAGCCAATCGGGCATCGACTTCACGAAATCGGGCTCATCAAAACCACCCTCCCAAGGCGGCAGATCAGACACACAAATTATTACCAGACGCTTTGTGCTGATTGCCGACTAGAGTTGAGGCCGCGAAAGACGCAACCATTCAAATCGAGAGTACACGTTTAGTCAGCACACTTTCATTTCGATTTACTGAGCGACTTCGTTGCATACTCACTACTGTCAGGATTGAGGCCAAACCATCATTCACAGACAGGCTAAATGCGGCAAAGCCAAGCCACGCAATCAGTTCTCCCGCCCAAGAATCATCTCTCCAACCACACTTGGCTCCGATGCTGATGAATTCGGAATAGATTGCTAGCAAAGCCCATCGAGGCCTTCGGCTCGAGCCGCCTGCCGCTGTTCCATACCGTGATGCACGACTGGTTCTCCAGCGAAAGCTGCACGCAAATTTTCGACAACGTGATGTCAGCTGAAAGGATGCCAGTCCCTGAAATCGGTGATGCAATGTTCCGTGTCGTAGGTCGCTTCAGTTTCCGCCGCTGAACATGGTTCCACGAATAAGTCCATGAAAATGCGGACCATCTACAGCGAACCTAAAAACGATCACGCGGTATTATGTTTTTTTTGATAGACTCTCGCACTCTCAAAGTTCACGTCCGGAACACATTAGGTGACAACGGAAACGACGAGCTTGAACCAAAGGATTAACCAGTTGGCTTGTTTGCGTGATAGTCAGCAGCGGCCCCGCCATCAGCCAGATCGTCATCGCACGATCTTCGCGATGCATTCGCCGGGATTTCCTGAGTCAATGAACAGCCAAATGGATTTCGCGCCTCGCTTGACTGGCTCTAACTCGCTTTTTATCTAGCGTTGAATAAAGCCCCGTCACCTACCGTGGCAACAATAACCGACAGGCCAACCCGAACCTCCTACAGGAACCCATCATGACAAAATCTGCCTTGATCACTGGAATCACAGGTCAAGACGGCAGCTACTTGGCCGAGCTGTTACTGGATAAAGGCTATGAGGTCCACGGTATGATTCGACGGAGCAGCACGTTCTCCACGTCAAGAATCGACCATCTCTATCGCGACGTACATGAAGAATCAAATTTGCGATTGCACTATGGAGATCTCACGGACGGGCAAGCACTCACAAATCTCGTACTCGACCTAGAACCGGACGAAATATACAACCTCGGTGCTCAGAGCCACGTTCGCGTTTCTTACGACCAGCCGGTCTACACTCTCAACACAGTTGGCCTGGGAGCGCTCTGTGTCCTGGAAGCGGCTAGATTACTGAATCAACGAAAACCTGTTCGCGTCTATCAAGCAAGCAGCAGTGAAATGTTTGGTGCAGTTCTCGAAACTCCTCAGAAAGAGTCTACGCCCTTCAATCCTCAGTCACCCTATGCATGTGCGAAAGTCTATGCATACCACCAAACTGTCAACTACCGTTTGGGGTATGACTTGTTTGCGTCTAACGGCATCCTCTTCAACCATGAATCGGAGCGGCGTGGGGAGACTTTCGTAACGCGGAAGATCACCCGAGCGGCAGGCCGGATCAAACTTGGCTTGCAAAAAAAGCTATACATGGGCAATCTGGACGCGAAACGTGACTGGGGTTACGCAAAAGAATATGTCGAAGGCATGTGGCGAATTCTTCAACACAGTGAACCAGATGACTTTGTTTTGGCGACCGGAAGGACGGCAACCGTGCGAGATTTCTGTGATCTCGTATTCAAGCAATTGGATCTCAATTATGAAGACTATGTAGAGATTGACCCGAAATATTTCCGGCCGGCAGAAGTCGATCTCCTGTTGGGTGATCCTTCCAAGGCAAAAGAAAAACTCAACTGGGAAGCCTCAACCACCCTGGAGGAGTTGGCCAAGGTAATGACGGAACACGACTTGGAACTTGCGGAGCGTGATGCTCACGCGACAAAATTCCATCGCACCCAAGCAGACTGAACATTTGCGTTGACTCGATAAGGACTGCCGTAAGACAGACCGTTCCGCATCTGCATGGAGAGAACCCTCAGGCTTTCCGCCGGCAGCCTGTTAATCGAAACGCAGATCCTCGCTCAAATGCAGCAGCCTTGACCAACCTGACTCAGGCTGCTCTCGACCAATTCTCCCAAACATAGGGATATTGGTATGTGGAAACATGGGTCCGCTGAAGGGCGTTCTGAATCTCACGCATTCGGTTTCGCGAATCGGGAACAAACCAGTGAAACTGAACCTGCAAATTCGCGAATTTCGTAATTAAGTCCGACGCTATTAAACTTCCAAGCAGATCGTATTCACCACCTTCGATGTTTAGTTTTAGAAGAGCGACACGGTCGATTTGTTGCTCTCGCAGAAAATCCTGTACTGACCGAAGCTTGCAAGATGTGGTCTCACTCGCAGAGATAAATTGAGAAGTTGAGTCATCGGAGATGCATAGAGATATCTCCTCGTCTTGCCCGGCCAATCCAAAGTCATGAACGTCGACGTTTGCCAAGCCCGCGAAGCGATCCTTAATCAGCTGGCAATACTCTGGCACAGGTTCGAAAACGTGGATCTGGCAACCAAATTTTTCGTGGATCTCCGCCGCCCAATCACCACGGTAGCCGCCCACATCAAACACAACATCCGACTCGTCTAACTCGTATTCAAATCGAAAGCGTGCATCGCCACCATCAGACATCCATTGTCGGTGACTCCGCGCGTGCGTCGCCACGGGAATGCGGTCCGAGACCCCAAATAGCCTGAGCAGTGAATCCGCTCGCTTGGCAAAACTTTGGCACAACCGATTATGCTTGAGAGGCAACACCATAATTTCCATCACTCCAGTCAGTTCAAAACTTTGTTTGGGGGCAATCGACGAAGGAAATCACTTATGCCGCCCGAGCAGAAAGAGACGTCGAAAGATTCCGCTCGCTTATCCAATCTTCACAAGGAATAAAACTTCCATTCAAGGATCCAGGATGGAACCAGGGATCGGGGTGATAGACTCGGCGTCCACAGGCATTTTCGCCTAGAAAGGCTCCCCACCAACTAAACGAGCTATTTGCGATGATCGCATGATCACACAAACTCATGAGGTAAAGATCTTCATAGGCTGTGGTCGCATCATTGTGCGTTACAGGGACGAAAGGAAGCCCCACATCGAGCTCTCGCAAACACCACTCCACGTCATTCGAGAACAAAAATACTTTGAGACCGGCCGATCTTTGCCGCAAATCATCGAGACATTTTCGGTAATAATCCCTTCCCAAGTTGCGGTAAATCTTCCTAGCCTCTGGGTTCGTCACGTAGTCACCACGACGAACGTGGAGTGCAACGCTAACCTCGGATTGGATCTGTTCGGCAACGTGCAGCGACGCATCAGACAACCCATGCTTCGGCCGAAACTCTGAACGCAACTGCTGCTGCACCGCAGCGAAAAAACGCTCGCTCTGCCAGTATCCATCAAGGTAGACGCCCTTTGCAGAACGCAAATATTTCTCCGCGAACCCAAATGGTCGTTCTCGCCTTAAAGACAGGGTTCGCGACTCAGATCGCAATAAGGAATTACAGCATGCGAGTAGCGTATCGCTCCACCGATTGCCCTCGCGAAAACGTCTCGGTATGCGTTTCCATTCATGAGGGGGTAATTGCGGAGCGGAAATACGAAAATTCGTAATTGCGAGTGCATGCAAATCGTAAGTCGCGAAACCAGAAGCATCAATAAACAAGGGCTGTGAGGAAAGCCGCGCGAGCTGCAACCCGTAAGCGTATTGGAACATCTGATTGCCCAACCCGCCCAATAATCGAGTGACGACCATGGTTGCTATGCCACCTTACGTGCGTGAAAACCACGCACTGACTGCGTGATACAATCGTCAAGCGTCTGAATCATTTTCTCAAATCTGACATCATCAAACATCGGATTCAATCCTACATAGAACCCTTGGTGATGAATGACCTCGGCTCCGGGGTACTCCTCGGGCTTGATATCTCCCAGCAATTTGGCTGCAGGCTGACGAGCCAAGTTTCCGGTCACCACAGGCCGGGTCTCCACACCTGATCCTTCGAGACGGCTCAGAACATCACTCCGACATTTCGAAGCATCACCCCTCAATTGCACGACCGTTGCCAAAGGACAAGCAGTGCCATTCTCCGGTTTCTTCACCCGGGCAAGGTAGGGCGTACTGTCGATATAACGTTCAAACCGCTCCGCTAATTTCATTCGCCGCTCATTCAGGCCCGGTAGTTTCTTCAACTGCTCGATCCCGAAAGCTGCATTCAATTCAGTGGGACGTAGATTGAACCCCCAATTGATGAACTGAAATCGCTCATCGACGTCCCCTGCAGAAGCTCGATGCTGGGTTCTTGACCAACCATGCGCACGAAGCACACGCAATGCCTCCGCATCCTCATCATTTCCACAAATGACCATCCCGCCTTCCATCGTGGTCATATGATGCGAAAAGAAAAAGCTGAATGTGCCACCAATGCCAAAATTACCGACATGATGTCCACCGTGACATGCTCCAATCGACTCGCAACAATCCTCAATCAGAAGCAGGCCATATTCGTCACAGACCTTTTTCACTTCTGTCATATCACAGGGATAGCCCATCAGATGAACAGCGAAAAGACATTTGGTTTTCGATGTGATTCTTCTTCGAAGATCATCGCAGTCAATATTAAGCGTCTCCGGATCGACATCAACCAAGCCAACCTTTAGCCCTGCCATCAACGGTGACCACACCTGGGTCGGCCACGTGACCGCCGGCACCAACACTTCGTCACCAGCATTCAACCTAGGATGAAGTGGGTTGACTAAGTGAAACGCAAGCAACAAATCAGCGGATGAACCGCTGTTTACCATGACAGCATCATGAGCACCGGTGTATTCCGCGAAACCGCGTTCAAACTCACGCGTCAACTCTCCCATCGACGTCTGGTAATCACACATGCAACGCATGGCTGCTGCGATTTCTTCTTTACCAAACGTTGGTGCTGTTAGCGGAAACCAGTATTTGCCAGTGTCGCATTGCGGCGACTCCAAATGCTGGTCCAACCATCGATCGAGATGACCTGCTGCTTCGTTATTCATTGACGAAATTTTCCTTCGAAACGAATCTCTTGGATACCAAATTTCATGATCCGCACGGTGAACTACTAAGCGCTCGGTATTCATCAATGGTACGACGAATTCCCTCACGCAACGAAATGCTTGCTTGAAAACCCAGTTCGTTCAATCGACTCACATCACTACATTTCCGCAGCATGCCATCGGGACGACTCGTGTCCCAGAGAATCTGACCTTTGAAGCCTGCCTCTGTCGAAATGATTTGAGCCAATTCAAGAATAGAAACATCCTTTCCGGATCCAAGATTGACGATCTCACCACTCGCCGATGCTTGAAAAAGGTGCAGCATGCCATCCACTGCATCATCGACATGAATGAATTCTCGGCGGGCTTGCCCAGATCCCCAAAGACTAAGTTCATCAACTCCCGTCTCAACCGCATCACAGAAACGCTTGACCAAGGCACTGAGAACGTGGCAACGGCTGAGATCAAAATGATCATTTGTTCCATAAATGTTGCAGGGCATTGGCAACACACAGTTCATTCCAAATTGTGCATGATGGAACTGAGCAAGACGCATGCCGGATATCTTTGCCAATGCATAGCCTTCGTTCGTTGGCTCAAGTGGACCAGTCAGCAAGTGGCTCTCATGCATTGGCTGAGGGCATTCGCGCGGGTAAATGCAGGTGCTTCCAAGAAACAAAAGTTTCTCAACACCATAGCGGTGACATGCCGTAATTTGATTGACAGCAATTCGCAGGTTTTCCGTCAGAAATCCTGTCGGATCCTCTATGTTGGCGGCGATCCCCCCGACCTTTGCAGCGATCAAAAATGCGAATCGGGGGCGATACATCTCGAACCAAGCATTCACCGACTGCTCATCACTGAGGTTGAGTTCCGAGCGAGTTGGGGCCATAACATTTTCAAAGCCAGAATGCTTGAGCTTTGCAACTAACCGTGCCCCTACCATCCCGGTGCCACCAGTAACAAGGATTGCGTCGTTGAATTCCACGAAATACCACCCAAGCTAAAGCCCTGATCTGTCCCCAACCTTTCTTCTAGCAACAATTCCAGAATGATGGGATATCGATTCCTTTATCTGCCCCTTTATCCTTTTGATATCAAAGGAATATCGCTGGCCTGCACCATTAGGCTGCGTCACGCGACGCGTTTAATCGTTGGAACTGGAGGCAGAATTTGGCTCGGCTTAGCGATTTGCGAGGTGGCCGAAAAAAGCAGCGTCTCGAGAGTCATCCTCCACGTCAGCAAGCTCACGGGCGAGGCGACCCAAAGTTGCCGCAAATGCTTGTTTGCAACCCGCCACTGACCATTGCGTGATGCCTTTCGGGCCCATTTGTGTGGCCCCGCTGGCGAACGGGTGGCTTCACACCTTTTTATCAGATACTGAGGCACCGACCGCCCACGACGTTGATACGCTTGGGCAAGCAATTCAAGAATCCGACGGCGACGTATGCGGCCGAGCTGCCAGGACACACTCGCGTGTTGACGATAACAAAGCAACACATCCGGTAGGTTGGCGAGCTCGCCTATCTCGGAGATCCGAAACCACAAATCGAGATCCTCGACAAACTCGAATTCAGGACGATACCCACCAAGACGATTGAAAACCGCTCGTCGAATCATCGCGGCAGGATGCGCAATTGCTGTTTTCATTCGCATCATCCCATCTTCTATTTCTTGATGCTTGATACCGAAATGCTCAACACCCAATGGTTCATCGTCACTGTCGATCTCCAACACCGAAGACCCCACCGCAAGGATCTTTGGATTTTCGATGAGAAATGCAAGCTGTTTTTCGAAACGATCTGGCATCGCGATATCGTCGGCATCCATCCGTGCAACAAAAGGTGCTGAACAAGCCGCGAGGCCACGATTCAACGCGCCAACCAACCCTTTGTTCTGCTGCGAGATAACCGTCACCCTCTCGTCTTCGCCACTCAACCTTGCAAGGATATCAGCTGAACCGTCCGTGCTTCCATCGTTGACGCAAATGATTTGGAAATCCGTCATCGTTTGCTGCAGGATGCTTCGAACTGCGACTTCGAGGTGTCGCTCCGCGTTATAAATTGGCATCAGCACATCAATGCTTTTATGGATCACCTTATTTCCCTTGCTTCTGCTTCGCATGACGTGGAAATACGCCTAGCGATCACCGCCCCCAAACTTGACGAACGCTAAGTCCTGAGCGCCCAATGCGTATCCGCCCAACGCCCTCCTGATTGCATCGACCGTTTTTGCTTCTGCTATCGAAATCCATAAAAGAAGCGACAGCACCCGTTAATCAGTAGGTATCAAACGGCGGCGATACGACGCAAGCAGAGTCGCTCCCACCCCATTCACGATACGCTTCCCACCCTCACAATCAACTCTTCTGATCTTCTGACTTCGGACACCACACTAGGGCCCTGGG
>JARGNK010000055.1:0-30008 GCA_029213145.1 Rubripirellula sp.
CTCCTTGAGAGTGTAGTGACTTCAAAGAAACCAACCTTGGCCCACCTCTTCAAGTGGGCCGCCGCGTGTTCCGTGTTCCGTGTTTCGCTTACGGGTATCGGCGATGATTCGCAAAATGCGAGTCACGCCATCTACCTTCGCATTCAGCGAAGACTCCATTCACTCAAACTCTTTTGGATCATCGTGACCCACGGCCCCCACCACTGGCTACTGGCTACTGGAAATAATCGGTTCAGTATCGGCGGCGTCGGCTTCGCAGCACGCGCCAATGTGCATTGAAGGGTTGGTTTAATCTCTTAATGGATAACGATTGTTGAAAACCAGTAGAGCAGTAACATCATGACGCATAGAGACAGCACGCATGCCGTAACCGGGCGGTGACGAAAGATGGTTCAAATCAAAACCGCCTGACTACGTCGCTCCGGCTCACACAATTGCTTGCGGCCTGTCAACAGAAAAAGTCACGAAGTAACGATCCACCGGCAGCAATTCGTTGTTCAGATTTCGATTTCAACTTCGCATCCAAAATTTGGTACGAAAGTGTCATTGCAGATTTGGAACGGATATAGTGGAGCACACCAATTGCGTCGACAACCGCGCGTTGGCAGCGCCAATGAGAGTCCGCGTTACTGGTCCGAACGATCGCCTCGGCGACAGTTGTGGCGGCATCCCCGCTGATACGGGATGAAGCGTGGAGCAATAGCAACAGCGCTTCGGATCGTGATGAAGATGGGGTTACTTCCGCAATTCTCTTCATGACTGCCTTGAGCCGCGTGTTAGCTTCGTCTCGCTCGGATCGCTCGGCAAGTGCCGCAATTTCCCACGCGCGGACAGCAGTGCGTTTGTACGGGTCTGGGCAACACGCCGCAGAATCGGCTGCTTCGTTGGCGATCGGAATCGGATGGTCTTCGCAGTAGCGAAGGACGTGAGCAAGTGCCTGAGCGCGGTACCAAGGGTCTGTGATTTCGCGTGCTGCTTTGAGTGCAGCGCGCGAGTCGGCCTTTGCCTGCTGCGCCACTGCATCGCGTTGTTTCGTCGCGTTCATTTTCGATTAATGACTTACGGTACGGTTCAGCGGTGCCGCGCGGGCGAATCATCACTTCAAAAACGTCAACTCGCGGCCTCGCTGTAACCGATGGCCACCGCATTCTTGTAACCTCAGCATGGATGGTCAGACATCGCAGCTCTGGTCATCTTGTTCTCCGAACAACCGTCTGCCTGTTGAAATTCTGTTTGCCCCGATAATGAAAATGCGACCCACCCCAAGAAAGATAACAACGGCGAGAAAAATCGCGACAAAGTCCAAGGAAGGATTCCGAAATCCTGATCTGAAAAGTTCTTTGACAAGTCCCAAGACTGGAATGGCGATCAAGACCACGGCGATCACTCGGAAGGTCGTGCCCACTACCAGTCTCCAGGGTGCGACAGGCTTTTCCATTTCAACGTCATCGATTCGCGGAGAACGATAGGGATCTTCAGAAGTATTCACGCAAGATTTGGCTTCGAAGTGAGAAGTATGGAACGCTAAGATTGACCAACAAAGCAGTAGAAAACCGTCATCTAAGTCGAACTGAGGTGACCGGTCATGATGGTCGCTACGACAACGACCATGATAACCGGACCGGCGGGTCACCCGGTTGCTCTCCCGAAAATTGCGTTTGCATGGGAAAGGCAACCATGGCACTAGCAGAGTTTTCCTGCAAACTCGATTCCAAGCACTTCTCAAAATTAAACGATAGTGGTTTCCGCAATGGCTTTCGGAACCCATCCAGCATCACCGCATTGCCGAATCTCTTTCCGATCCAGAAAGACTTGGTCTTTTCCATTCTGTCGTCGCTTCGCAACTCAAATATCTCCGCTGGGTGTCGACTGAAAGCATCGCGTGACTTGGAAGCTTGTCAACCGCACATCCTACCTCGACAACTCGTTGCCTTCCTTCCAATCCTCCAGAAACTCCATCAGCATCAGTCGACGCAAACCACCGACCGCAAATCCACTCCATGGTTACTACTACTACTTGGAATCCCGCAGCGATTCAAACTCGACATGACTCTCCCAGGCTATCCTTTGCAGATCGGCACGGTCTTTGACGGAGAACACTTGCTTGATCGGCTGTTGATCTCGATCCTTCGTTTTGTCGAACGACTTGTCGGGCCGCTGCCAGTAGCGAATATCAGTAATCGAATCAACCGGAAGCCCTTCCGGAGTGCGTTCAAACAACGCGGCGTACAGCGTGCAAGCGGTTAAGTAAGCCATGGTCTTGTTAAGATGTGCATCATTGACAAACCGCAATGTCAAATCTGGTCGCTCGGTCTGTGTCTTGAATGCGACGAGAGACATGGGAGCAACCGACGCATCAATTTGATTCGCCAAAGCTGCGATCGCCCGCGTCTTCTTCATCACCGGAACCGCATCAGGCAATCCCGCCATCGGTTCCGCATTTTGGGTAGTTGGTGTCGTGACGTACAAAATCACGCGTGCACCTTGATCGTGCGCCAATTCGGCAAACTTGGGTGCAAACTGGGCATAGAGTGATTCGGGTCCCTCCAAATCATCGCGGTAAGATTGCAGGACAACCACATCCCACTTACTACGTTTTGTCTTGAGTGTTTTTAACAGTTCTTGGTGCTTCTTGAGAGCCAAATTTGAATAGCGATCCTTCGCATCCTCTGCCGCTTCTTTCAAGGATGCCACGGTCGCGACTTGTTCCTCGTTTGTGAGTGCGTGCAACTTCACAAAGTTGGCCGACCCCAAACGCCAATGATCGGACAAGGTGCGTCCGCCGTAGATGACGGTGGTCGGCCTGAAATCCAAACCAGGATTGCCCGCTTCAGCCATCGCTTCAACAACATTCGCCAAATTGTGACGGGCTGTGTAACTGTTGCCAATGAACAACACGTTGAGAGATTCCTTTGTAGAACCGGTACTCTCGCTTTGCTGAGCTTGTGCCGCCGGCGTTGCAATCAACGAAGCAACGCCAACCAACACGAACACGATTCGGACAAACATGATGAACCTCGAAAGAGGGAAACAGCAGAGGACGGAAACAGCAGGCGATGAGACCCACTGAAGCACCCGGTAACGTTGATTACAACGACCAATCAAAGCATTGTCGCAGGTTCTCGGTCGGTGCGATATCGTGCAGTCGAGGGAACATCAAATCTGACCAGTTTGCAATCCGGTCGACAGCAACGTTGCACCGAACCACTGACCGAAACACCACTGACCGAAACATCCCACCCTTGATCATCCAAAAACAACAGACTCAACCAAAACCTCTTCCAGTCCGACCAAACATTTCCGATTTCGATTCGCTGCAGTGGGTGCGCCGCACAGCGATTGCTTGCCTGCGATGGCTAACACTACTTGGCAACCATTACGGTTTTACTTAATCAACACTCACTGATGTTGACTGGGACCTGAATGGCCAAGCCGCCCTCTGACGTTTCTTTGTATTTCGAGTTCATGTCCTGCGCGGTTTCCCACATCGTTCGAACCACGGCGTCCAATGAAACGCGGGCGTCACTGGGGTCGCGTCCGAGCGCGATTTGGGAAGCAGTAATCGCTTTGATCGCGCCGAAAGCGTTTCGTTCAATACAAGGAATTTGAACCAGGCCACCGATCGGATCACACGTCAATCCAAGGTGATGTTCCATGGCAATTTCTGCAGCCATTGTCGCCTGCCGTGGTGATCCGCCAAGCCCTTCCGTCAGCGCGGCAGCTGCCATCGCCGATGAGACACCGATCTCGGCTTGGCAACCACCCATCGCTGCCGAAATGGTCGCACCTTTTTTGAAAATGCAGCCAATTTCAGCCGCTGTGAGCAGGAACTTGAGGTAGGCATCGGACGTGGGTTGGCAGAAGCACTCAAAGTACATCAACACTGCCGGGACCACACCGGCCGCACCGTTGGTTGGCGCGGTAACGACTTGGCCAAACGCGGCATTCTCCTCATTGACCGCCAAAGCAAAACAAGTCACCCAATCGAGCACACGACGAAAATCATGCGTCTGCCCCGTCAGCTTGGTTTGCCACACATCAACATCCAACGGGCAAGCCTCACCGAGCAGTTCATGTGCCACACGCGATGCTCGGCGTTGTACATTTAGTCCACCGGGCAGGGTTCCCTCGGCCAAGCATCCGCGGTGGATGCATCGCATCATCGTCTCTCGGATCTCGCCGAGCCCGCTGATGATCTCCTCATCGCTTCGCCAAGCTCGCTCGTTTCGCATGACGACGTCACTGATACCTATTGACTCTCGATCGCAGTGTTCGAGGAGATCGCTCGAGGAATCAATTGGGAAAGGCAAATCTACGCGATGTCGTTTTGAAACATCCTCGCCTTCTCTCACCACAAAACCACCACCAACGGAATAGAAGACGGCTTGTCGTCGTTCACCTCCTGCCAACGCCGCAATGAAACGCATGCCGTTGGGGTGCTCAGGAAGCTGCTGATCGACTTGAAATCGAATATCTTTCGCAGCCTCAAAGCGAACTTCGGATTCGGCTACTCGAATAGTTTTCCTCGCGGCAATCTGTTCGAGGACCGGTGCGATCGATCCCGCGTCAAACGTCTTGGGGTCGTACCCGCACAACCCAAGCTGCACTGCGACGTCGGTACCGTGGCCTTTCCCGGTTTTTGCCAAGGAACCATACAGATCGACAGTCACTCGCTCGACATCAGCGGCTCTCGACCCAAGTTCATCAAAAACCTGTCCATCAAAAACCTGTTCATCAACAAAAAGCTCATCAACAAAATGACGAGCCGCGATCCACGGCCCCATCGTGTGCGAACTCGAAGGCCCGATACCGATCTTAAACATATCGAAAGCACTAAGCCGTTGGATCATCCTCACATCCTATCCTTCCACATCCTCAAACGCATACGTTGAGTGCATGATTTCTTGAAACCTTAACGAGCGTTTTGTCCTATGCCCTGACCACGCGGACCTGCCGGCGTTTGTATCCAATCACTCGACAATCGGCCTGTTCAATTGGGGTCTTAGCGAAGTATACCGAAGGGGCTCAGGCGACTGTTCCCGAAAGCCATTTGCTGAGCGACAGGCCGACACGCAGAATCCTTCGTTTCCTGCCTACTGGACCACAACATGCAGTGGGCCAGTAGATGCGGGATCCATCCTGCCATAAGCGTTTGTTGTGAGTCAGATCTCACGCTTAAATCGTGGTGCGATCTTAAGACTCGATTGCCCATACCTGACTGGCAGCCGTTACATTTTTGTGATCGCGAAAGGTCCAAGTTATCGCTCTCTCCTTGGAGAGAAGAAACGCATGTGCGCCATGACCAGCATTGCCACGCAGAAAATTGGTGACGAGAATCGATCCGTTCCTCAGTGGCTGCAAACCACATGCGTTGGTGAAATTCAGTTCGGGATTCAATTTCCCATCGAACTCCCATACGATCCTTCCAGATCGATCAACCTCTAACAAACGAGCCTGGGTACCGCACGCGACCATCGTATTTCCGTTGTCCAGTCGCAAAACATCTTGGACAGTCCCAGCGGGATATCGTCCCAATCCAAATTTTGGAACCTGATAACGCCAAACTTCTTTCCCACTGCTATCCACCTCAAGCACGGTTCCTTCTCCCCAGAGCTGGGCCAGAAAGCAATTGCCCCCGACAGCATAAACGTTGCCCAACTGTCCGTGATGATGTTGATACTTCGCCGGGATCGGCAGCTGCTTCTGAATGGTTCCGTCCAAGCTCATCACAATCGCTTGTGGCGGATCCTGACCGCTGATGATCAACTGCGATTGGTGCCGTGTGATGTTGATGATTTCCCGATACTGTTTGGCGTATGGCCATGCCCACTTGAGCTTCTTCTGAAAATCAATGCAGCGAACCTCGAAGGTATCCGTGATGATTGGATAAACGATCGTGTCCTCGTCAACGAGCACGAAATCCCAAACTTTACCTGCTGGTGAGTGTTCCCACACGACTTTCCCAGATCTGTCGACGCGCGAGAGTTTGAATCGAACGTAGTCGCAGATCATCAACTCAAACGGCAACGGCTCCTGCTTGCCACCATCGGTCACATCGCCGCGTGTCTGGCCACCCGTTGTCTGGCCGCCCGTTGTCTGGCCGCCCGTTGTCTGGCCGCCCGTTGTTGCGTCACCCACATCCTGAGCAAGCATGCCGACCGTCGAGCTGGCAGCATTTGCCGAGCTAACAACTTTTGTCGGGCGAAAACCAGTTGCCCAGCCAGAAACAATCGACAATCCAGAAACGCACAACGAAACTCCGCTGCGTCTCAAGAATGCTCTTCGTGTCCTTGCCTCGCTCATTGAATCACATTCCGGATGGTCGCTTTTGAAAACCGCTAGGCGATGATTTCGTCGATCGGATGTCCATAATCAATTTCGAGTCTTTTCCGTCCGGGCACTTCCAGACGGCGTGGATCCAAGCCGAGTTGTTTCATCACGGTCGCGTGAATATCTGTCACGTAATGCCGATCTTCGACAGCGTGAAAGCCCAACTCATCGGTCGCACCATGAACCGTTCCACCTTTGATCCCACCACCTGCCATAAAAACCGAGAACCCGAAATTATGGTGTCCCCGTCCATTCGATCCCTGACCTCCGGGGGTTCGGCCAAATTCAGATCCCCAGACGACAAGGGTTTCATCCAGCAGACTTCGTTGCTTGAGATCTTTCAGTAATGCTGCGATCGGCTGATCGACTTGTAGGCAATTTTTCTCATGATTGGTTTTCAGATTGCTGTGCGCATCCCACGCACCCGCGCCACCACCACCGTGATAAACCTGCACGAACCGAACTCCTCGCTCCACCAACCGGCGAGCCGTTAAACAGAGCTCGCCAAACGATTTCGTGGGACCTCCAGTCGTCCCGTACAACTTGTGAGTAGATCCCGTCTCATCGGCCAAATTCACAACCTCTGGCACCGCCGTCTGCATCCGAAACGCGAGTTCGTACGACTTGATTCGCGCCGCCAAGGCTGGATCATCGGGATACTGGTCTTCCGTAATCCGATTCAAACGCCCTAAGAGTTGCTGGGCTTTCAAACGTTCTAATTCACCCGAACCGCCAGGGGGGATTGCGAATGGCAGTGGATTCTTCGGGTCGACCGACAGAGTGACTCCATCATGCTCGGGACCCAGATAGTCACCACCCTCAGTCGCTTTCCCACCACAGCAATCACCGATCTTGTTTCCCATTACGATGAACTGGGGAAGGTTGTCGTTGAGCGACCCGAGTCCGTAGTGCACCCAAGCGCCGATGGTAGGAAAGAAACCATCAAAACGATTTCTTCCAGTATGAAACTGTAGCTGGGCATCGTGGTTACTGGCCGTCGTCCACATCGACCGAATGATGGACATGTCATCCACACACTCCGACAGGTGTGGCAGCCAGTCACTCACTTCGACACCACACTCCCCTCGTTTCTTGTGACCAACCTGCAAGGGATACAGTTTGTCGTAAATCTTTCCATTCGCATCCCCTTTGACCAATTCAACGCGGTTCTTGATATACGGTGATTCGAGCACGCTCCCAAACGGAGTATCGGGAATCGTCTTGCCGCCGTGCTTCGTCAGTTCGGGTTTGGGATCAAACGTTTCAACCTGACTGACACCTCCGGCCATGAACAACCAGATGACACTCTTTGCCTTCGGTGCAAAGTGCGCCAGTCCACCCGGCGGACTCCAGTTCGATTCGGCTCCAAAACCATCACGTTGCAGCATTGCCCCGAGCGCCAGCGATCCGAATCCTGTTCCCAGGTCAGACAAAAATCGCCGCCGAGGCCGCATGTGAGCATTCATAGTGTCCTCATCATCGGATCGTCACAAACTCGTTGTGGTTCAACAACACCAGTGCCAGTTGGCGTCGGGCTTCTGGGCTGTCATTCAAATCGCTTAAGAACTGGGTGCACTCCGCCATTTCTTTCGCATTTGCATCACGGCATAACACGTGCTCGAAAAGTGCCGTCACTAATTCGCCTTGAGTGAATCCCGCATACATCTCAGCGATTTTTGAAGCCTGACCAGCGGCGATTTCGCTGTTAAACAACGCCAACGCCTGTTGCGGAGCCACCGTGGAATTGCGCTCGTAGCACTCATTTACCTTGGCTCCATCAAACACACTCAGAAACGTCATTTGCCGTTCCTTGTCCTGCCGAAAGTACAGACTGCGGCGTAGTACCGACTGCCCTTGAGTATGTTCTACCGGTGGCCCACCCATTTTTAAATCAAGGCTACCGCCGAGATGCAGCACGCTGTCACGCACCGCCTCGGCTTCCATCCGACGCGCATTCATACGCCACAACGCCAAGTTGTCGCGATCCGCGGCCAGAGTTGCGGCAGTGGCATCAAGCGACGACGAACTACGCCGATAGAGCCCCGACATCAAAATTCGTTTATGGAGCTTTTTTAAACTCCAACCATCCGCCATGAATTGGATGGCCAACCAATCGAGCAAATCAGCATGTTGAGGCCTTTCAGATCGAAGTCCAAAATCAAAGGTTCTTTCGACGAGCGGAACGCCAAAATGCCTTAACCAAACATGGTTGACCAGCACGCGGGCAGTGAGAGGATTCTCGCGATTGGCGATCCAGTTAGCAAACGCCAATCTTCGCCCCGTACTAGTTTTCGCATACTGTGGACCGAGCGGTGCATAGTCCGTCGAGCCGTTATCCAACTGCTCTTCAGCGGCGACGAGTTTCTGCTGCAACTCCTCTATCTTCTTTTGCTCGGCAATGATCTTCGCATCCTTCTTTTCAGATCCATCAGCCGCGTTGCCGAGCTTTTGTTGCATTTGCGCAAGGCTCAGTTTGGATGCCGCGACCTGTTCCGCAAGCTGATCGATCGCGTGCTGGCGGCTGGCGTGTCCAGCAGCCGACACCAATGTCTGAACATCACCTTCTGCGAATCCATACTTGACCGTTTCCGCTGCATACCGGGCCTGAAGGGATGCGATTGCCGATTGCATCGTTTTGTGATGCTCGACCGCCACGGCCTCGGCTGCCTCGGAAACCTCCAAAGCCAATTGAAGGCCCTGCCGCGTGGGCAACGCCGTTGATTCGGCTGAGTTCCCTGCCGCGGCGAGTTCGGTCCCCGCTGGCAAGGTTGTCACGTCAAGCTGATCAAATTCCGCAGTGGCCGAAAAAGCCCAGACAGAAATGTTCCCGGCTTGCCGCTGCGGCAAGTTGTACGCGAGTTTAACTTCACCATCGATCAGCACATTCAACAGCTGATTCTTGACAATCAATTCCAACAAGTAGTCCTGCCCCAATTCGATTGGGTGTGACGCAGACCCAGCGGACGGATATTGCCAGCGACCATTCTCTCCCTGACTGGTAAATTGCACCTTCCCCCCGGCGACGGACAAATAGACAGAGTTCATTGCCACACCCTGCCCGTCAAACCCTAGCCCGACAGAGCGATACTGATCGCCACCGGTGATTCGGAGCCGCAACTTCGCTCGAAAGTCTCGCGGGTGCTTGATGGCGGAAACGAGTCGATGTTGGATGGTTGCCCCATTGGACTGAACCACGCGTCCATCTTTTACCGACCAGTCACCGTTTTCGACCTGCCAAAGATCCTCATTGAGTTGCGAAAAATCATCGCCAAGGATTGGTGTGCTGACCGCCGCTTGTTCCGACTCCACCTCAAGAGGATCGGTGCTCTCCACTTCCGGCTCTCGAAAGTCCACGAGTTCCGGCTCTCGAAAGTGCACGAGTGCTTGCTTCGCAACGACATGATCGGCCCGAGCCTGCTTTAACATTGCTTCCGCAGCCACCAGTTTTGCTTGAGCCGCCTTGACCAACGCAGCGTGATTCTCAGTTGTGATCGCTGGATACCACGCAGCAACGGGAAGCTGTACCGATTCGATCAACAAGTCACCAAGCAACTCAGGAACCCCCGGCTCCAAGGGATCCTCCGTTGGTCGATTCTCGTCGCCTTGCAAAAACGTGTATGTCTTTCGATCCACGTGAGCATCGTACACGCGGACGAGCATTTCGTCGTTTGCACCTGATGCCTGTGGCAGCAAATCGTCACGAACATCGTGCGTTTCAAAAACCGCTCGCATCCGATAGTAATCGTCGTGCGTGAGCGGGTCATACTTATGGTCATGACAACGAACGCAATTCATGGTCACACCCAGAAAGGCCTTGGATGAGTGCTCAACGATATTATCAAGCCAAACATTCCGATTGAACTTGTACCAGTTCCTGGCGAGAAACCCCGTTGCCCGAAGTGCATCATGATCGACGGGTGACACTTCATCGGCTGCGAGCATCTCGACGATCATCCGATCGTAGCCCTTATCCTCATTGAATGATTCGACAATCCAGTCCCGCCACCGCCACAGGTGCTTTCGCCCATCACGGATCTCTTCGCCATAGCCGGAAGGATCGCTGTACCGCCAAATGTCCATGAAATGCCTGCCCCACCGCTCGCCATAACGGGGACTCTCCAGCAGACGATCGACGGCATGCTCAAACGCTTGGTCGGATGAATCCTCCAGGAATGCACGCAACTGCTCCGGAGTTGGTGGCAGACCGGTGAGTGCAAGAAACGCTCGCCGCAGCAGCATCGAACGCGCTGTCTCCCCAACAGCGGTGACCCCCACCCGCTGCTGCTCAGCAACCAAGAAACGATCCAGATCACTGCGAATCCAATCCGCAGACACATTCGGCACTTCCACATGAACGGTCGGCTGAAAGGACCAGTGCTGCGAGGGATGTGCGGGGATCGCCTCCTCCGGCGCGGGAGCTCCCGCTTTGATCCACGCGGCCAACTTGGCAACTTCTTCTGCTGTCAGTCGGGCCCCCTCGTCCTCCGGTGGCATGCGGCTGTCGTCACTGTCAGTGACCCGTTGCAAGAGATCACTCTGGTCCGCGGAGCCAACAACATATGCGGGACCACTATCGCCTCCTTTTCGGATCAGCGATGCCGCATCCAACCGCAGCCCCCCTTCTTGCTTGAGTGCACCGTGACAAGAAAAACATTTATCACGCAGCAGTGGCTTGATATCGGACAGATAATCAACCTGATCTTCCGTCGGATCTTCAGCCATCACGTGGTGGGTCGCTCCACCGGACGCTGCAGAAAACAGAACGGCGAAAACGAATCGTAGTGTCGAAATGAAGTAAGGGCTTTGCAACTCATTCATCAGATGGGGCTCCGCCTTTCCTGACCGTTCGCGATAACCGGCCAACTCCCGAATCACTACTTCGCGTATCACTGCTTCGCGTATCACTGCTTCGCGTATCACTGCTTCGCGAATCGCCAGTGACGTTACCCAGAATTGGGTGGTTGTCGCGTATGTGTCCCGACAGTGCTTTCTTGGCCTGTGCCCAATTCTTGTTCAACAACGCAGTCAAAATCTCGCGGTGCTGGCGCATTGTTTCCAAAGCGACTGCCCGATCATGATCTTCCCACTCGAACAGCATTCGATAGTAACGTGCCTGTCGATCAAAGAAGTCTCGGATGTAGGCGTTGCCGGCAGTGGCGATCAAATATTCATGCAACGACTCATCGACCACGGGTGATTTCCCTTGTGCTGCATCGGGCAGATTCAGTTCCAGCATCCGCTGCAATTTGTTGGCATCGAGCCGGGGTCGCGCCAATTCCAACGCCTTGATCTCCAAGACCTCACGCACCTCAATGAACGCCTGCAGATCGTGCTGCCGAAACGGACGCAGACGCCAACCTCGCCGAGGAATGTGATCGAGCACCCCTTCGCCCGCGAGTCGATGCAGAATGTGCCGGATCGCGGACCGGCTGATGCTGTACTTTTCGGCCGTCACTTCCTCTCGTAGATAAACGGCCTCGCCCCGAAGGCTAAGTTGCACAAGATCGCTGGCGACAACTTCATAGGAATCGCGCGGCGGTGCAGGGATTTTTGTCTTTGCGTTTGCCTTTCGTGCCGCCCCCCGCGTACGCCGTTGCACCGTGGCCGTCAAACGCCGGTTGGCACCCTTCTCCAACCAACCCTCCTCAATCAACTCACTCACCGCCGCCCGGACAGGCGTTAAGCTGACCTGGTAGTGGGCAGCGAGTGAATCGAGGGTCAATTGAACCGGCAACGCGCTGCCTGATTTCAGCTGCGCGGTGAGATCCTCTTTGATGTATGTCGCAATCGTCATACGGATCAAGATACTTGTCATTGGCAACAAAGACAACTACATTGGCGACAAAGACAAATCTGTCTCTTCTAGAAAACCTCGGGCAGCATTCCTCATTCATCGAAAGCGGCCTCGCCGCGATGGATTCACCCCAATGAACTCACCGCGTTCCTCAGCTGAAACAAGATGAAAATCACTGCGATTCAAACGCACGTTTGTCACGCCCGAATGCGCAATTGGGTTTTTGTCAAAGTCATCACCGACCAGCCGGGTCTCTACGGGTGGGGTGAAGCGACGCTGGAATGGCACACGCGGAGCGTGGTGGGGGCGATTCAGGACATCGAACCGCTGTTGATTGGCGAAGACCCCACTTGCGTCGAACATCTTTGGCAAATGATGTGGCGGCAGCACTTCTGGCACGGCAGCGGCGTGACCCGCTCGACAGCGATTGCCGGAATCGATCTCGCGTTGTGGGACATCATAGGCAAGGTCCATGGGACCCCTTGCCACAAATTGTGGGGCGGTCCCGTTCGAAATTCGATTCGGTTGTATTGTCATCTTGGCGGTGGCAATTTGGAAAGCTTTTACGAGACCCCTGTCGATAACGCCAAGCAGTTCTCCGATCTGGCGCAACAAGCGGTGGAGGACGGATATACCGCATTCAAATCGATGGCCGTTCCCCCCACGATGCCCATCGAAGGGTTGCGTCCGATCAAAGCGGCCGATGCTTGCGTTGCGGCAATGCGAGAAGCAGTTGGGGATGAAATCGACATCATGGTGGACTGCCACGCCCGCCCCTCGCCGGCGATGGGAATGCAGTTCGCCAAAGCCATCGATCCGTATGGTCTGTATTTTCTCGAAGAACCATGTTGGCCCGAAAGTCTTGACGGACTGGCCGCCATCAACGCAGCTGTGACAACGCCCATAGCGACCGGCGAGCGAATGACCCACCTCGCCGCCTTTCGCGATCTCTTTGCATCTCGCGGCTGCGAGATCTGCCAACTCGACCTGACCCACTGCGGCGGATTCACAGAAGCTCGACGCATCGCCGCCTTGGCCGATGCGTACCGAATTGCACTTGCCCCACACAACCCTCAGGGGCCAGTCAGCACTGCAGCTTCACTCGAGTTCGGATTTTCCCAATCTGGCTACATCATCTGCGAGTCGGTCCACAATGATGTGCCGTGGCGTGATGACATCGTTGACGAGGGATTTACTGTCGACCCGTCAACCCGTACTGTCGCCCCGAACACTCGCCCCGGACTGGGCATCACGATCAATGAACAGGAAATCAAAAAGCATCCGTTCGAACAAGAAATTTCGCAGCGTGTATTTTACCGTGACGGAGCCGTCGGTGATTGGTAAGTCTGGTCGATGGTAAATCAAGTATTGGTTATGCCGGCAATGGACGGCAAGGGACAGAGTCACCAACTCAACTACAACTCATCGGAAACAGCAGCCGATCACTCTGAAAAACAACCGATTCCAAATCGTCGCAATTCGATGCACTGGAACGGCGTACCCAAAGAAATTCGATCCAAAAGCGACTCGCACTTTTAGAAACAGGTAATCCCAGAAACGAGAAAATGTCGAACCACCGGCCAGCCAGTTTTCGCCACGCTTCCTTTCGCGGTCAGATTGGACTTGCGCGGGTCGACATCACACCAGAGGTCGGGATCTACTGCCGAAACTGGGGCGCTGCTGTGCACGATGTGGCGGAGTCCATTCATCGACCCCTGACGCTGACCGCTCTGACACTCACTGCGTCTCAGGGTGGTCCAACGCTGGTCTTTGTCGATGCAGATCTCGGTTGGTGGAAAACACCGCAAACTTATCGGCGTTTCATCGACCGTCTGGGCGAGACATTGCAGATCGATCCTGAGCATTTGATCTTCGCACTCAGCCACACTCATTCTGGGCCACCGTTGATGGAGGCAGACAACACCTTGCCTGGCAGCGAAAAACTGCGTGATTGGCAGGAAAAGCTGTTTCAGCAAACGGTCCGGGCGATTCGCGAGTCGATTGACAACCAGTTCGATGGCACGCTTGATTGGCATACCGGCCGTTGCAACTTGGCCACCAATCGTGATCTACCAGATCCCGACCCGAAACAGTCCCGCGTCGTGTGCGGTTTCAATCCGGATCAAAAAGCTGACGACACGTTGCTGGTTGGCAGGGTGACCGACCAAGCGGGTGAAGTGCGAGCAACCTTAACCAATTACGCTTGCCATCCAACGACACTCGCCTGGGACAACCGCGCGATTTCGCCTGATTATATTGGAGCGATGCGAGAAACCATCGAGCAGGCGACAGGTGGTTTATCCTTGTTCATGCTTGGGGCCTGTGGTGAACTGGCACCCCGAACTCAGTACGTCAGTGATCCGAACATCGCCGATGCCCACGGTCGCGCGCTGGCCCATGCTAGTTTGGCGACGCTGCATGGCATGGAACCACCGGCAACGGAATTGTCTTACGCACAAACCGTTGAATCAGGCGCAACGCTTGCGACATGGCAACGCGATGCTTATGCACCATCGACGACCTTGCGTCCCTTGCAGGCGACCGTCGAATTGCCGATCAAGAATTGGCCGTCAGCAGACAGCCTGGAAGCGGAACGCTCGGCCTGCCAAGATCGCGCACTGTCCGAACGTCTGCTGCGCAAACGTGATATCCGTCGTTTTTTGGGTGACGCCAATTCCTACGAACTACAGATCTCCGCATGGCGAATTGGCGACGCTGTCTTGGTTGGCTGCTGCTGTGAACCCTATTCGATACTGCAAACCGAACTGCGCCGACAATTTGAAAGTCAATCCATCGTCTGCATGAACCTAATTAACGGCTCCCTTGGCTACCTGCCACCATCAGAACGATACGATTCAGACATCTATCCCGTTTGGCAAACTCCGTTCGAGCGGGGCAGTCTGGAAAAAACTTTACAGGCAATGATTCAGGCAATTAACCATGTCTTCAGTGAATGACCCGGTGCTTCATGGCGTGCTCCCGGTGGTACAAACCCCGTTCACCGAGGGTGATTCGATCGATGTACCGTCCCTACATCGGCAAATCGACTGGGCCTTTGAAACAGGTGCAGACGGGATCGTCGTCGCCTTGGCGAGCGAAATCCTGCGTCTTAGTGACGAGCGCCGTAAAGAATTGGCCAAACTGGTTTGCCTTCATGTCGCTCAGCGTGGATACACCGTCATCGGTGTTGGTGCCGAGAGCACGGCGATGGCGATCGAATTTGCCCAACACGCAGAGAACCTTGGAGCGACCGCCGTCATGGCGATCCCTCCCGTCGCAACGCAACTGAGCAGTGCCGCGACTCGCAATTATTTTGCAGCAATCACCAACAGCATCTCCATCCCGCTAATCGTTCAAGATGCGTCTAGCTACGTCGGCGCGGCTATTGACTTGGACGTCTACGGAAGCCTGCTTGATGAGTTTGGCGCAGACCGCATTTTGTTCAAACCAGAAGCAAGTCCGCTGGGACCGAACCTCTCCCGACTTCGTGATGCAACGAACGGCCAGGCAAAGATCTTCGAAGGCTCCGGCGGCATGAATTTGGTCGATTGTTACCGACGTGGGATCGTCGGCACGATACCGGGCATGGATCTTCTCGACGGAATCATTGAACTTTGGCGTGCATTGGAAGCTCACGACGAGGAAAGGATCTATGAGATCTCGTTGCCGCTCGGTGCGATTGTTGCGTTGCAACTGCAAGCCGGTTTGGATGGTTTTTTAGCCATTGAAAAATACCTGCTGACCAAGCGAGGAATTCTCGACCACCCCACTCAGATCCAGCCAGTCAGCTGGCAGTTGGATCATGAAACCGAACAGGAAGTTGACCGACTATTTGATCGATTGCAGCTCGCCCTACACAGGTCGCATTCCAAACCCAGGGAGACACCGGCGCAAGGAACTTCGCCGTGAATGCCAGGCCAACCAACATTCGTTACCTCACAGTAACTTGGCTCACACTGGCTGCAGCGCTCGCCTACCTTTGCCGCAATTCGATTGGTGTCGCTGAAAGCACAATCCGCGCCGATCTTGACCTGACCATGACTCAATCGGGCTGGTTCATGGGCTGTTTCTTCTGGACCTATGCGCTGTTTCAAATTCCAACAGGTTGGTTTTCGGAGCGAGTGGGATCGCGCATCGCTTGCACGCTGTACGCTATTGGTTGGTCGATCGCGATTGTTGGCATCAGCGTTTCACCATGGTATTGGTTGTTGATCGCAGCTCAATTGCTGATGGGGATCGCCCAGGCCGGAATCTTCCCAGCATCATGCAGCTCGATTGGACTTTGGATGCCACTGTCCCAGCGTTCGACTGCCTGCGGTTTCCTCACTGCCGGGATGCAAGTCGGCGCGATCATCGCGGCAACACTGACCGGCGTGTTGATGGTTTACCTGAGTTGGCGGTTGACCTTTGCGATTTATGCACTCCCTGATCTGATCTGGGCTGTTGTTTTCTATTCCTGGTTTCGCAACCAGCCAGAAGAGGTTGGCACCGTCAACCGCCCCGAGCTGGAATTGATCTCGGCTGGCCGCGAAACTGAAACCGACGATCAACCTGCCGCCACCAGCGAATGGCAAGAACTGCTTCGCATATTCCGCAGCCCGATGATGTGGTTGCTTTGCGGTCAACAGATATGCCGTAGCGCCGGATACATGTTCTTCGCGAGTTGGTTTCCCACGTTCTTGCAAGAGACTCGTGCTGTGACAGTAGCAGAGTCGGGATTCCTGCAAGGATTAGTGTTTGCTGGAACACTCGGCGGTTGCCTGATTGGCGGCACCGCAACGGACTGGATCTGGCGGCGTACTGCCAGCCTGAGGTGGAGTCGCAGCGGAGTTGGCGCCGCTTCACTGGCTGCGTGTGGTCTGTTGATCCTGTCCGCATGGTTTGTCAATCGTGCGGAGATTGCAGTGAGCCTGATCGCGGCGGGAGCGTTCTGCGCTGCGTTGGCCGGACCCTGTGCGTTCGCAACGACCATCGACATCGGCGGAACGCGTGTTCCCCAGGTCTTTGGAACGATGAATATGTTTGGCAATTTTGCTGCCGCTTCCTGCCCGGTATTCGTCGCTTGGCTGTTTGGGTGGACGGCTAACTGGAATCTAGTGCTGCTGCTATTTGCGGGTGTTTATCTGCTGGGCGCCATCTGCTGGATCTTCGTGAATCCGAAGCATCACATCGATCACAGCTCGTCAAACTAGAACCTGCGGCGTGAGGTCAATCCCGCTCCAATTCGCAGCACAATTGGGAACCACAACGAACGGCTCCTAAAAACGCATCTAGCACTTGCACCATCCTTCCCGAACAGCATCCATCCCGAGCGGCCTGGCGCTAGCCACCGGTCTTTCACCCTCAGCCCACAACCCTCCTCACCGCATCTCACTAACAACATCAGCCCGCCAACCTCCCCGTTACGGCCTTACTCGTTGCCCCATCCTTCTCGAACAGCATCCATCCTGAGCGGCCTGGCGCTAGCCACCGGTCTTTCACCCTCCAAACCCCAACGCTCAACCCGCCTCGCCTATCACGGTAACCAGCATCAGCCATCCCAACTCCCTGGTACGGCCCTAACGCTTGCCGTTCCCGACTTCTTGCCCATCTTCAATCGGCCCCCAAAACACGGCCTGGGATGCACCGCAACCGACGCCCGACACCCCCCCCAACTGGCATCATTCGCGTGGTACAATCGGTCCGCCCAGCAAACGACTCCATGTCATCAAAGCCTTCGCTTTTGGTGATGCTTGTCACGGAGATGGCCGCTGGAGCATGAGTAATCAACCGACCGCCGAAACCCCAGACGCGATCTTCGAACAGACCGGTCAGCTCAGTCGTCAGTTTCGCAAGCAGATCGCCAAAGGCGAAGCTCACCGAATTGAACGCTTCCTTGGGACGGTGGCCGACAGCGGAAAAGAAAATCTGTTCTCCAGCCTGCTGGATGTTGAGATCAGCTTCGCCAGCGGTTGTAAAAAACTGCTACAGCATGTGGCCGTTGCCGACAAAGCGACTCAGGCAAATGAACTCGCGGCGGTGCCAGGAATGGGTAGCGAAGTTTTGTCACTCTTATGACCTTGCGTGTGGCCTTGCGCGTCGAGGCGATCTATTCCACTCGATCACTGCAATCGAGCAGGCTCGCAAAATCTTGGATGGAAAGATGTTGAATCTTACCACGCCAATTTTCCTCGCAAGTCATAGCTTTGCGTTTCTACAATTGTCCGCATATTCCACCGCCCAAAACCTTTCAGGACTTTCTTGGCTAACAGCCATCAAGCATCTGCGAGTCATGGATGTATGCTTGCGTGGACTTGCTTGGCATCTCGAGTGTGTTGCAGGTACAAACGGGCTGTCCAGTCCTGGAACACTTGACAGGCGTTTGATCCGCAGACGCTGCCGCTGGGCCCAATTCTTGACATGGTTCCACATTAAACTCCGGCCTCATCTGTTGCGTTCCCGAGGTCGAGCATTCACTGCCTTGGGCAAGACTCACAAAGGCATTCACAACTTCGAACTGGCGGTGAAAAGTGCGCGGCAGCTGGAAATGCAGTACGATCTTAGAAAATCTCGACTCGATCTCGCAGCCGTCAAAGAAGAACGATGAGGCCTTCAAGCCCGAACGACGAGGCGTTTCTGTTCACATCGCTTTCGACCGAACCCGAGCCTGTTCAGCGAGCACGTAGTCAACCAAATCAGCGGCCGTTTCATCGATCGTGTGAATCGCATCGCGGCCAACGGGTTCGACAAGGTACGCGAGTCGCAGCACGTCGCCTCGCTCTGACAGCTCTGGGCAAATCCCCAAGAACCCAAACCCATCGGCTTCAAGTTGCTCCGCGACAAAAGGCGTACCGGGATCTTGAACCGGTAAATCCACAAAAACAACTTCCAAGTGAGTTTGCTCAACAAGCTCTCGTCGCGCCTTGCGAATGAGCTGGACCGTATCTTCCCCGAGTGAGTCAGCCGAGACTCGGGCTCGAGCGGCACCTGCGATCAATTGGACGCTTTGGGTTCCATGTCCCGTTGGTGCTTCAGCCGTTCCCAACTCGACTGCCCCAAACTCAACCGGACATTCGAGACGTTGGTAAATCGATTCAACGACCGCAGCGTGTCGAGCAGGCACATAAACGGTTCGACTTTGGGGAGGTTTTAACCAATGAAAATACATCAAGCAGGTCACCCGCTGTGTCTGCTCTTGCTGTGAATCAAAGTGCTCTTTTTTGGGTGAGATGGCGAGTTGGACGGCCGTCAATTGACCACCATGGGCAATGTTGGACTTTTGCGTCGCGGTGTGCACCGTAACGGCATCCGCGAACCACCCCAACAAGTCCGTGTGAGCTGCATCCTCCAATGCAAAGTCCTTCATGCGATTCAACAATCCGCGACGACGATGGGCTGGAGAAACTACGGCCTGGCCAACTTCGACGACAGGCCCTTGCCCCTCGCGTTCCAACGCGTAGTGACCCACGACTTCGCCCGCTTCGCTGACCGCGACGTACGAACTCACGATGTCACGTCGATTCTGCGCCGCAACTCGATCTGGATAATAAATATCCTCATTGAAATAAGTATTGCCATAGGTGCGATACATCAACTGCGAAACTTGCTCGGCCTCATCATCACGCATCCGTCGGATCGAATACTCTTGATCGGGTGCCAGCGGCGTATCTTTGGGATACAACGTCATGTCACCTTGCTCCCCTTGATCTGCGACATGTTTATCATGAAGCCACTTGATAATCTGGAGCGTCTTGCCATCCGGGCCGTTGCTTAACCAATGAACTTCATCCGCAATCTCATGAAGCGGAACCCCAAATTGGTTGGCACCCTCTTGATGCAGATTGCGTTCCAGCTCTTTCACATCGCTGGGGATTCCAAAATCGCGAATCCGAATTTCCAGCTTGCCATGCTGTTCTTCCACTGACAATCGAATCGACCCTGTCTCACCCTCGGGATAGGCCGTTGCCATCGCATTTTGAACCGCGATTTCCACAAACTGACTCACCCCGTCAATCACCGTTTTCGCCAGGGGTGATTGCTGGAGCGTCGTCCCCAGAAAGGCGTGGACGCTCGGCAGGTTTACAGGATCGTTGCTGAAGCTGAGTTCAAGTTGCATGCCGAATTCCGAAGACGGGCGGGAAAAGTTCGCACGCGTGGAAGGAAGAAGGGGTGCGAACCATGGCGGGACAGACAAAGTCAACGAAGGGATCATCAACCACCGGCGATTAGTTTTCAAGCCGTCGTCCTCGCCAACCGACTTTGCCCGCTCTTGATGACAGGGAACCCCGGTCAACGCGACAGCACAACAGGCGTAGTTTTTCTTGCAAAGCACTGCGTTACGTACAAAGCACTGTGTTTCTCGCCAAAGCACTGTGTTTCTCGCCAAACCACAACGAAAAGAGTGCGATCGATTCAGCTTGCAACCGAGCGATTCGAAACCGGTTCGAAACCCCCAGATTGGGCATCCGGCAGGCTTCGAATCGCCGCATGGCAGTCCCAGCCGTCTCCCTGCATCTGAGTCCGAACCAACTATACTGCTGGGTGATTTACTCAGCCCTGTGAGAGCGATCATCCGCGGCTCTTCCACCGATCATTGCGCCGCTGATCTTACCGAGCAGCAATCCGGCTGAAGATCAATGGCAAGTCGAGATATCATTGGCAATCTGCGTTTGGTCTTCGCAAGCGAAACCATGCCTTCGTCAAAGTGACCTCCGCGCTTCACCATCGTTCACGAGATGAGAGCCTGAAGTTGTATCGCCCAACCAGAACCAGAACGAGCCGCCCACCGATTCGTTCGTTGCATCGTCGCTGCCGGCTTGAAAAACTCGAGTCGAGAAAATTGTTGGCAGCGACCTCGCCACCACCGATCTTACAATGGTTCGACAGCTCATTCGATACGATCGAAGAACGTGCACCCGATCTTTTCCACACCGGTTACGGCGCGATCTGGCTGCCTCCGCCGGGAAGAGCGGACTCAGGTAATCAATCGGTTGGTTATGACGTATACGATCGGTTTGACCTGGGGTCGCCCGATCGCAGCACACTCTATGGAACGGAAACTGGTCTCCAACAGTTAGCAAAAATCTTCGATCGAACTTCGACGGCTCTCCATGTCGATGCGATACTCAATCATGCCGGTTTTTCCGACCGCTCAACCGAAGGATTTGTCGAATCCGGTGGCTATCCAGGCTTGGCAATCACGCTGCCAACCGCCGAGGATGGTGACTTTCATTCCGTTTCGGCATCAGGTGATCGTGAAGACAGGTTATCTGGATTGGTGGATATCGATCATGCGACCAACCATGTCTTGATTCGGCACCCAGTCGACCCAGACGCGAATAACAATCTTCCCGCGGGAACAACCGCCGATCCCTTTGGCCGCCTTGCGAATCTGCCGACTGAAAACAACGCCAGGTTTTATCCCGACCGAGACGGACAGGCACGCTTTCTTTTTGATCCTGTCACCAATGAATCTGACATCCCGGTCTATTCCTTCAACGCGGTAGAACCATGGGCCGGTGATGCGGTTGCGGAGAATGCTACCGGCTACCTGATGCGTTACATGCAGTGGATGGTGGAGGTGATTGGCGTCGATGGATTTCGAATCGATGCTGCCAAACATTTTGACGGCTTCATGATGGACTTCCTCGATCGCGCGGTCTACCGAAGCAATCCGCGCACCTTGCTCGACGGATCAATCGATCATGTATTCAGTTACAGTGAGGTCTTTGACGGCGACAAAGATTTTATGTTGTCGTACCTGAAGAAGAACATTGATCCGAATGCCCCCGGTCGCATTGGTGGGAATCGGGATGTCCTGGATTTTTCCGCTTTCTTCGCGATGCGAGATAACCTCTCCAATCCAGGGACGTCAAACGCGTGGTTCAATGTCCGAAATTCACTGCTCGACCGACACGACGATGGGATCTTCAATGGTTCGGCGGGGGTACTCTTTGTCCGCAGTCATGATGAGTTCGGTCCTACAAGCCTGGGCAACGTGGCGCACGCGATGACTCTGATGCACCCCGGCAATGCAGTGGTCTATTTCAACGGACGTGAATTTGGTGAAGGACGCGATTTTCCCAAGGCGGGCCGTGGCGATGCCTTGGGTGGGGTGTATGGGGAAACCATCCAAAAGCTGGTCTCGATTCGAAACAGTCACGGCAGGGGGGATTTCCACGAGCGTTGGATCGACGACGCGGGAACGTACGTCTTTGAACGAGAACAATCCGCATTGGTCGGATTATCCAACCGAGGTGACGGTGGATTCGACGAGCGGACTGTTCAGGTTGCGTTCGCGCCTGGCACCAAACTGATTGAATTGACTGGTAATGCAACCGATCCCAACGTCGATCCCAATGATGACTTGCCTGACGTTGTCGAAGTCTCGCCGTTACAAACAGTCACCATTCGCATACCTCGAAACGTCAATGCTAACGGCCAGTGGCATGGTTCTGGCTATGTCATCTATGGGGTCGCGGCCCCCGAATCCTCGACCGAGATCGAATTGCTGGGCGTTGATTCCATCCTGCCAGGCAGTCTGCCAGAAGCGAACGACGCCGCCAATGGTTTGACACGGCTAAACGATCTCCATGTCGTTACCGGAGACCAAATCACGGTCAGATTGAAAACCGACGAAGTGACCCTGTCCGGACCGAGTGGACAGCGGGACATCGCCGCAGATGGTGATCAAGCGTTGTTGCGCTTGGACAGTGGAACCGATGTCAACGGGAACGGTCAAGTCGATCATGTCATCCCGGGACAAGTCGATTATGGATTTGAGTTCTTTACGAGCAAATCGAGCCCTTGGATCGGACCTCAAGGATTGGACGGTCCCCGCGGCGACGGCGAATTTTTGCAAGAAATCGATACGACCAATCTCGCCGAAGGGGTTCATTTCATCGAAGCACGAGCCTTTCGGCACCGCACCGACGGGGGCCCCGCCGTCTTTACCGATTTCAAAGAATCAATTTACGTCGATCGATTACCACCCGAATCGACGGTGGCGAGTTTTCTGCCGTTTGTGGAAGGCATCAATGAGAATCGTGATTTGGTGGTTCGATCACTCGACAAAACCGCCAACAGTGTTCATGTCTTCATGAATCTACCAGCCGCGTTGAACGATTCAGAAATCCTGGACCTGGTGACGGGCGATAACCGCGCTCGAAAGATCGACCGCGACCAATTCGTATACGGCTTTTTCAACGTCGCCCACGGCAACCAAGTCGCCACGATTGTGTCCTATGAGCAAACCGGCAACGTGAACGTTCAACGGATTCCAGGACTTTTCACCTCGACGATCATCGGTCGTGGCTTAGGCGACCTCGACTTTGACGGGCAGATCGGAATCGACGACGTTCAGCTATTTGAAACGGTCGTTTGCAGCGAACAAACCCTATTCAACCCCGCGGCTGATTTTGATGGAAACGGCCTCGTCGACTACGCCGATCTGCAACTGTATTCAGAATCACTCGTCGCTGCCGATGCAGACCAAGCCATTCGCGATGCACTCGAAACGGTTCGCACTCTTAGATTCCGAGCCGTCGACGACCAATACCTGCTCGACGAGGACGACGTCCGTACGGTCCTCGCAAGTGGAATCCTCGCCAATGATTTGGATCCTGGATCAACCAGTGATTTCAAATTGCTCTCGACGGGTTCGATCACATCAAAACTTGGCCTCACGGTGCAGGTCAATTCGGATGGATCATTCGTCTACGACGCACGCGGGCGGTTTGACACTCTCCAGAACGGTCAATCAGCAACCGACGCCTTTGAGTACTTGGTGGGTGATGGCTTTGGCAACGAATCACTCGGTCGCGTCGAACTGACCATCAACGGCCTGAATGACTCACCCTCCTTGGGCGGTTTGAATGATATCCAAATGCAGGAAGACGAATTCATTGAATCGATCAGCCTCGCCATTTCGGATCCCGACAACGCAATCGATAGCTTGCAAGTTTCAACTCAGACCAGCAACCAAACACTTTTTGATGATGGCAGCCTTGGAGTCAGCTTTTCTGACGGTGTTTGGAAATTACAAATCTCACCCGCAGCCGAGCAGAGTGGTTCGAGTATCATCTCCATCACAGTCCAAGATGGTGGAACGGACGGGAACCTAGAAACGCCTGACGACAATTCCGACGTCACGCAGTCCTTCAGCGTAACCGTGATTGCTGTCAATGATTCGCCAACCTTGGTCGCACCGTCAAATCTCGCCATCGATGAAAATGCGGGCCCTCAAACCATCACTCTCGCTCCAGTGACACCCGGTGGTGGCGAACAACAGCCTCTTCGCATTACAGCCACCAGTCGCAATGAAAGTTTGATTCCCAATCCGCAGATCGAGCTCTTGTCAGGGATAGATTCTGCCGAATTGACGTTCACTCCAGTTGAAGGCCAAAGAGGCACAAGCACGATTGACATCACGTTGGAGGATGGTGGTTTCGACGAGAATCTCGAAACCTCCGCCGACAACAGCGTGACCACTCGATCTTTTGTCGTTGCCGTCGGACTTTCCAGTTATCAGACCGACCAGGGAACACTGCGTCTGACATTGCGTAGTCCAGATCCCATCACACGCATCTCCCAAACCGACACCGAAATCGAATTTGATCTCAATGTCGGCTCATGGTTTCGAATCGATCAAACCCCTGGCGATCAAAACAATCGGTCGCTTCAAATCCCTATCCCGACAGACGCCATTCGGATCGAATTGACCAGCGATCGTAACCGAGAACTGCAATTCAATGATCCGCGTAATTGGCGAATGGGATCTTCTGAAATCATTGCCGACCATTTCTATCTTTCGGTCCAGTCTCAAAATGTGAATCCAGAAACGACCCTGCACGTCGCGATTCCACATCCTTGGCAAAACTTGGTGAGTCGATCTGATGTGGACAACAGTGGCGATGTCACCGCGAACGATGCATTACGAATCATCAATGAGCTGCGCAACCGCATTTACAGCTCCCGAAGCACCAGTCAGGTCGCCGATCCACTCTCTTTACCCAACTGGCCAAGCACCTATTTCGATGTAAGCGGCGATAACAAAATCACCTCGATCGATGCATTGCGGGTCATCAACATTCTTGCCATCAATGGCAACGCATCCGAGCCAGAAGGTGAATCATTGGATGCCGTTTTCACACGATGGCCCAAGCGGGTTGAATCAAGAATCAATGAGGAAGCATTCGACGATTCGGCTTGGGAATTCGCCGACCTGGAAAACGCGCCGGCGGCAAACCACCAGTTGATTAAACCAATGGCATTCCCATCGGCATTGCACCTTGACGCGTTTGAAAGAACACCCTCCGAAGAAATGCCCCAGAGCACGGTTACTCGGCTTGAAAATCAAGCGAACCAATTAGACCATCGGGTGAAAACACTCGGGCAAAAGCCCACCGGCCAACCTTAAATCACGTCTGGTTAAACCGTATCTTTGTAATCGGAAGAGTGGGAGGATCGGCGAAGTTGCATTCACGATCTAACCAAAACAGGGAAGAGTCGCAGGCTGTTGCCAGCTTCGCTTAACCGCGACACCGCATATTGATGCGATCAGTAAGTGCATTGGCGAGCAGACCAGTTAAAACCCGGTATTGCAAACCCCGCTTTCGAGCCACCACTTTCGAGCCACCACTTTCCCAAGCTGCGAAAGCGCAAACTCTGATTCCGCAAGATTCGCATTAATGAGTGCGAAAGGATTCACTCTCAACGGTCGCGATGATCAGATCTCGAAAACCTCTTCCCGGTTCATTCAATTCACGGGCGATCTGTCGGGCGGCTTGCCGATCGCCAAAGGAGAGCCCGCGGCCTGTCGCATAGGTCAGCACTTTCTGCGTCAAGCAACGAGCAAACAACTCACGATTCTTGATGAGGTATTTTTTTAAATCCTCGACATCGTTTAGCTTCGTACCATCGGGCAATTCGCTGCTTGCATCAACCGGCGGACCTTTTGCGGTTCCTTTCCCAAGGTTTTTGTAAAACTCTTCATCCAGTTTGGCAGAAGCATCTTGGGTATAGATCGGGTAGGTGTCCCGCCAACGCCCCACCGGATCGAAGTTTTCCATCACGATGCCAACGGGATCGATCATTCGGTGGCAAACAGCGCATTGTTGGTCGGAGCGATGAGCTGCGATCTGCTCTCGAATCGAGGTCGCCCCCCTCGTGTCGGGTGCGATTGCCGGTACGTTTCCCGGTGGCGGCGGAGCGGGCAGTCCAAAAACATTATCCAATAACCAAGCGCCGCGCAGGATCGGTTGAGTATCCACCCCATTCGCGGTCGCCATCATGACCGAACCCATTTCCAAAATCCCACCTCGGCGTTCCCCCGATCCAAGTTCGACGCGCCGCATCTGGCCACCTTCGAGTTCACCGCCGTAAACTTTGTTCAAACTTGCGTTGCGATAACTGAAATCAGCGTCAATAAAAGTTTCAATCGGGAGGTTTTCTTTCAGTACTTCTGCGAAAAACATCTCAGTCTCTTGGATCAACGCATCACGATCTGAATCGAAAAAGGGCAGCAGACGTGGGTCTGGCATGATGTCCTTCAATCGTCGTGTGGCTAACCACTGCCCGGTGAAACTCTTTACAAAATGATCGCTACGCACATCGTCAATCAGGCGGTCCACTTGTCGGCGCAGCTCCTGGCGAACAGACAAGCGACCCGCCTTGGCGGCTTGAAAGAGTTCGGCATCAGGCGGTTCTGACGTCAAAAAGTAACTCAACCGGCTTGCCAGTTCGAACGCGTCAAGTTGGCCACGCCCCACTTCCCGAAACAGAAAATCACGGGACACCAATGCTCGCCGCACGACGACATGCAACGCATCCAAGGGCCTCGATCCTGGATTCGAATCCAAAAATTCAGTGGTGATTTTCTGATAAGCAGTCAGTTCACGCTCGTTCAACGGTCGCCGAAACGCTCGCGATAAAAACCGCTCCAGAATCGGACGCAACTGTTGAGCCGTAACCAAAGTATCGGGTGACTGTCCAAGCAGGGTTACCGTTCTTGCTTTTCGACGACGCTGTTCGTCATCTTCCACCAACCGGAGCGGTCCTTCAATCGATATCTCACATAAATCGATCGCGGGACCAAAACGCAGCATCTCCTCGTGAACAAACGTCTTAATCCAATTGTGTGGCGCTTCACCTATACCACCCCCGTAGTGCTCAGGAAGTTTGTCCAACTGGTGATCGGTGAGGTCAAGCGAACCGCTCTTCATCAACTTGACCATCGCCTCGTAATAGTCAACTTGATTCGTCCCACGGGGACCGCCCTGCATTTTTAACATCGCCGCATAGAACAGGCGGTCACTGGTCAGTCTTTCCGCTAGAAACCGCGTTGAGTATTCCCGCACTGGCGGATCTGAAAATGCCGGTCCATTTTCCCAACGCAAACCAAACACTTCACCGCGATACAGCTCAAATTCTGCTTCGAGCATCGGAGATTCAGATTGATTGGGATCAATCGAAAACGTTGCCAACTGCCGCAAGTCACCAAACGGCGCATAGTATTGTTCGCTGTTGGGCCTCGCGTAAACCGTTAGCCTCAGCGGTTGTTTTCGCTTTTCATAGTGCATCTGATCCGTTTGAAAAACATCCGCCGTCAGACGCAAACGGTACACGCCACTTTGAGTGGCCTCGAAGCGAGTTGGCCAGGCCGCGCTGCTCGCCATGTTACGTGACGAAACCAAACGAAAAACATCACCGATCTGATGAGCGCCCGTTTGACGGGACTGATTCAGATGCTCAACGGAAATTTGGTATTGCTTCGAAGTGAACGGAATGGGGCCTCGCTGCGGTGGAAAAACTTCGTCAGCCAGTGCCGTCGCTACATCCATATACTGCTGCATTAACGTTGGCGAAATCAACAAAGCCTCACCGATATTGTCGAATCCATGCTCCGTATCATCGGCGGGAAAAGACTCGGGGACCGAAAACTCGGGATATGCAAACAAATCGCGGAGCGTGTTTTCGTACTCTTCACGATTCAAACGACGGGCAATCGTCCCACCAACAGGTGAATGCTTCAGCAATCTGGCCGCAAGCTCTGATTGTGCTGACTGTTTCTCATTCGATGCGGGTTGATCTGCCTCGCGGGGCGGCATCTCACCACGATCCAAGACATCGTAAATCCGCTCCCACCGGCCAACCGATTCCTCAGACGGGGGCACCAACTGGTTCATATCAAAGCCACCTTCGGCTTGTTTCCCCGAGTGGCAATCGAGACAGTAGGAATTCAATAACCCTTGCAACTTGGCAGGCACAGGATCAGCAGACAGCGTTCCCGACGCTCCAGCAGCGCCGCCGATCAGCAACAACACAAAGATCGCAAATCGGTCGCATCCGACATGGCTCCCCATTGCCGACCAGGCCATTCTAACAGGCGTGGACTTTGATCTATCTCGATCAATGGCTTCCGACGCGAACGGTGAATACGGAAACAATCCTCGCAACGCATTTGCGAGATTTTCCGGCGACCGCCAACACAACGCATAAATCAAATCACGAATCACAGCATCCACTCATTGAGGTTGTGGGACGCACCCGCAAACGACGGAGCCTGGACACCCAGCGACTGCATCAATGTCAGGTACAAATCGCCTAACTTACGTCCACCAATGGCAGGTCGTTCGATTCGATGATGCGATCCGTGACGATAGGGACCACCGGCAATCAGGGTGGGCAGGTTACTGTTGTCGTGTGTGTTGGAATCTCCCATCCCACTGCCGAACACCACGGCGGTTGAATCAAGCAGGGGTCGACCCGCTTTATCCTGCGTGTTGTTTAGCTTGCCCAAAAAGCGAGCGAATCGAGCAACGTGAGCTCCTCCCACCAAATTGTATTCGGCAATTTTCGACGGATCGTTTCCGTGGTGAGACAACCCGTGGTATCCAGCATGCAACTGTTGACCGTCGATCGTAAACACCTGACTCCAACCTGGTATCAAAAAGGTAATCACGCGAGTCGAGTCAGTGGTCAGCGCCAAGGCCATCAAGTCGTACATGATCTGTTCACATTCCAACGCTAGATCTGGAGCGATCGGATCAAATTCGGGCAAATCGTATTCGACTTGAGGGATCGGTCGATCAAGCCAAAGGATTCGCTTTTGCAGCTTTCGTTCCACTTGGCGGAGCGCTGCCAAATATTGATCGATCTTCTGTCGATCCTTCGCCGCTACTTGACGCTGAGTGACACGAGCTTCTTCGAGCACATCATCAATCACGCTGCGGTTCGTACGCAGCAGATACGCAAGTCGGTTTCGGTCGGATCCCGAATCAAAAAGTGTTTGATACAAAACACTGGGGCGGCCAATCATCGGTAACGCGACTCCCTCAGGAGTGAAACTGAGTCGTGCGTCGGAGGGTGGCGTGCCACAGGTGACCTGCAAGGATGCATATCGGGTCTGATGACCAATTTCGGCCGCGATCAATTGATCCATGGAAACACTACCGGACGCATTGCCGGTCATCCACGCTTTCCATCCCTCATGCCCGTTGCGGCCTCGGTGATCGAGACCGGAAAAAATCGTCAGTTTGTCGCGATGCGAGGCCAACGGTTGCAAAACGTTCCCCAGCTTGTAATCTCGCCCCGTGTCCACTGGAAAAAAACTGTTTTGGTGGAACCCTAAATAAGTCCCCACGGCAACAAAACGCCGGACGCGAGAATCATCGATTGGATTTGCAGCAACACTGCCAGTACTTTCGAGCATCGGAAGCGCCAAGCCGATCCCGGCACCACGCAAAAACTGCCGCCGATCGTTCGCCATGCTTCCTGCCCGATTCGTAATCATCGTTTGAACATCAATAAAAGAATCATTGCGTGGTATCCGTCCGGCTTAACTGAATGAAATCAACTGCCGCGAATGAGAACTGCATATCAGGTCCAACAAACCAGGTCCAACAAA
>JARGNK010000055.1:30108-41396 GCA_029213145.1 Rubripirellula sp.
CAGGTCCAACAAACCAGGTCCAACAAATCGGGGCCAACTTGTCCACGGGCTGCTGTGTCACCTCCGCTGCGTCACAACCCCTGAAAAGGGGACGTCGCAACGCTGATCGTAGCCGCTTTCGCTTTCAGCTGCCAACCTGCACTGCGACAACAACCTCGCCGGCGGTAGCGCATCGCCAGTCCATGCCAGCTCAAAGCACCGACGAGTGAGTCGGTCGTCACGGGGCTCGCGAGCGCCGCAACATCCGACCTAGTCGTGATCACATCAGGCTCCCAAGAACGCCAAAGCGAACAGGCCAGAGCGTCGCGTGATATTAAGGTCAGCGAAGGCTAATCCAATTCTTCTGCCAAATCTTGGGGTCCATTCAAAACATTCTCGAAGTTCTCGGACAGAGCCAAAATGGTTCCCCAGTCGTCGGCAATGATATCTTGGGAATGAGCGAGATTGTTCCTCAGTCGTTCCAACAATTTGATTGATTCATCCATTTGTCGCCGCGACTGAAATCGCGTGTGACGTCTCAGATCTTCGTTCCGCGAAACAATTTGCAACTTATCGGAAAGCTGCAAACAGTCGAGGAGTGAGACTTCTTGGTTTCGACGGGCGCGCTCGGTCATCAGATCTTGCGATTTTTGCACTCTCGCGTCAGACAGAAACGCTTGCCATGTGTTGTCTGGACAACCACGGTCGATGAGTCGGGTCGTCCGCATTTCAATCAGCGTCAACATGCCAAACAACCACATGCGCACAGGCGGTTTCTGCAAGTCGGATCGACTTACAATGCCACCGACTTGGCCCAGCACCGACACGAATAAACGCTGCTGATCAGATAACCGCTGCACCAATTCAACGAGCGGCAATGAATCGGGAATGATCATCGCTTCATCGAAATCTTGCTGGTAATCACTGCAGTTCCCAGACCCCAAATCGGTGATCTGAATGAACGCCTGAACCCGCCCCGAACGGCGCACACCAGCTACCTGAAAGCGACTCGCTTCCATGCACTCACGAACCGTGTCAGCCGAGGTAGTCTCGTCAAAGGAGGCGAGTGGTTCGGCAACGTCGCAGACCGTGAAAGCGTTTTGAAAGACACGCCGAAGACTCTGAACAGCTGACGACGGAAATAGCATTTTTCATTCCCCTTGAATCATCTCAACCCAACAAACTAAATCGTTAGTTCGACCGAGTCACCAACACCAGTCGATTCAGCCCCGACCATGTGAATTCCGCATTCGATCACCCAATCGCCAAAGCACAGCCAGCGATCTCTCACGAGACCCAAACGCGTCAACTCCAATTGGACTTTAAATACGGGGGACTGAACTCAATTGGACAGAAAGAGCAGAACAGGTCAAACCAGGTGATGTCGTTCCAGAGGACCGACGAGCCGAGTAACACGGGCAACAGTTTAGCGAATTCCAGGTCCTCTGCCGGGGCATCAAGACAGCACCGCACAACCACCCTCACGTTCTCGCTTTTTGGTCATCGGTTGCCCGAATCTGGTCACCAAACGGGAAAAAGCGGAAACTGCCTGATCCAAGCGTTCCCCAGCATGACAAGGCTCAATCGGGAATGAGGCGTTGCGACAAGATGCAGGTAGAATGGAGCGAACATGAATGAACGTTCCTTTGAAGTGCTGCATGAATCACCACAAAATCAACTGGGCAACAACCACCGATCGGTTGACAAGGCTGCTGCTCTGCACCATTTCGATCGCATTCTCTGCCGAGATAGCGAAAGGCAATGACCTGACGCGGCTCAAACCGGAAACTCCGCAACCTGTTTCGTCTCAGGAATTAGACTCTTCAATCCAACGCGGCGTCACTTATTTACTCGATCATCAGCGCGAAGATGGAGGCTGGGGTGGTCCCCAGTGGACGGGCGGTGTGGACAGTGATCCGATCCCCGGATCCTTTCGTTCATTCGATGTTGCGGTCACCGCCTTGTGCCTCGAAGCGTTAATCGGTGTGCCGGAGCGGGAAGACGTCAAGCGGGCGAAAGACAGAGCTTACCGATTCTTGATCGATCGCACGAATCGAATCCGTCGTGCGGGGCCAAATGATCTGCCGCAGGTTTGGGCCCACTGTTACTGCATCCAAACCTTTGCCGCGATGGCACAGGCTACCCGTGAACCAGTTCAATTGCGTGAATTGACCGACGCGATTCACCAGCACACCGAACGGCTAAAACGATGGCAATCTGTGCATGGTGGTTGGTTTTATTACGGCAGTGGCATGTCCAAGCCGATCAACCCATCGTGTAGCTTCGTCAATGCAGCAGTCCTCGTTGCATTGGCGCGATCGCGTGATGCTGGGATCTCAGTCGACCAAGCGATGGTCGATCGTGCCTTGCAGGCGACTCGACTGATGAGAAAGCCAGACGCGAGCTTTCTGTATTCCATGCGAATCCCAACGGATAAAACTCGCGCGATGCAACCGATCAATCGCCCGGCTGGCAGCCTGGGTCGATCACAGGCTTGCAACATTGCCCTTTGGTCATGGCACGACAAACAAACGACCGACAAAGTCATTGGTAATTGGCTAAACCGTTTAGTGACTCGTCATGGCTGGTTGGACATGGGTCGAAAACGCCCGATCCCTCATGAATCTCATGCCGCAGTCGCAGGTTACTTTTATTACTTTGGCATGTACTACGGAGCTTTATGCATCGAGGCCATGCCGCGGACCGAACAAGCCTTCTATCAACATCACCTCGGTCAACTCTTGATCGAGCGGCAGGAAAAAGATGGCTCGTGGTTCGACTATCCGCTGTACAGTTACCACAAACCATACGGAACTGCATTTGCCCTGCTCAGTTTGCAACGATGCCGAGTCACACCGGACAACGACGCAAACGAAACAGGGATCAGCATTGGCCAAAGCTCCAGCATCGCTCCCTAAGAACCCGGCTATCAGTCGCAGCACATAGTCACATTAAGGAAACTAGCATTACGAACAAGGGATGCGTGAAGCACAGGATCGGCAAAACACGCCTGAAGCAGTGATTCGCCGCCCACAAACCACGCAAGCTTCTTTGCAAAACGATAATCCACGGCCACCCGATCGGTATCTACTTGACGGGTGGACAATCACGAAGAACGCCAGAACGCCCCCGAACCACTGCAGCCCCGCCTCGTGAGATCATCAGTGCCTCCAATACACATTGCAGCGACGGAGGGAGCATGCCACGGTCGCAGACGCCATCAAAGACGAAAGCAACCAAACGAGGCCAACCAATTTCGACACATCGTTACATCAACCAGATTGATGCACCTTATTTCTAAACACAGCAAACGATATGACCGCCCGGGAATAACAGACACCTGAGTTGTTTTAAAACCCCAGAATGACGGTCCGTTGCGAGATTGGTTTTGATGGAAAGCATTCTTGAAATCCACAGAGATGGATTCCAAACCCGATGCGTCAATCGATTATCTTAAGGAAACACAGCTCGAATCCGTTCTTGCTTCCGCGTGAATTGATCCTCGCAACTTTTCCCGTACAGTTGCGGGGCAATCTCTCTCTCAGATGAAGATGCGGAATGAGTGGAGCACCGGAAGCGAAAGCGCAGTAAGAAAGCGACTGATGATGACACAATCCGAACAGACCGAAAACATTCGTGTTTGTGATCTCGAGACGGTGATTGATCACGCTGGAGCAGCAACCTCCGATCAATACCATTGGGGACGCTCGATCGTTTTCATGCTTTTGATTTACTTGACCACTGGCATGGGAATCACGATCGCTCAGGAGAGCGACGAGTACAGCGTGGCCGACACCTCGAGTCCACGTGATACGTTACGAAGCTTTATCAAAGCAACCAACGATCTGCACGCGTTGATTCAAGAAAATAAATATCTTGATCGACGCCAAGCAAGGCATCTGGCGATTGCTCACCGCGTCCTCGACTGCATTGATGACAGTGAACTGCCGGCGTTCGCGCGAACCGAACGAGCGGGAGAGGTTGCCGTATGCCTAAAAGAAATTCTGGATCGCGTTCAACTGCCCCCTTGGGAAGAGATCCCCGACAAGGATGAAATCCTTGCTGCGGGTGGACTCGAATCCGTGACGGACTATCGACTGCCGGACACTCGGATAACAATTTCGCGAGTCGAAGCAGGACCTCGGCGACACGAATACCTTTTCTCGCCAGGGACGGTCGATCGCGCCGTGACGTACTTCATGACCATGGAGTCCAAACCTTACCGGACGGAGGGGCCCGCCGTCTCGAAAGACTTTTATCGTTGGTTTACGTCAACACCGGGGCATTCTTCACTCGCCAGAATTGTAGAACGGCTACCCGATTCAATGCGATTCGGACGGACATTGGGCATCGCCAATTGGAAATGGCCAGGCCTAATCATCGTCTTCTTGATTTCCATACCACTGCTAATGTTGGCTTATCGAGCACATGTACATTTCACAAATCAAGTTCGTGGGGAGAGCCTATTAAAGTATTGGCTCACTCTGGTCTTCCCCATCTCAGCCATGTTGATTCCTCTGGTAGTGAAGTTCATTGCGTACCGCTATCTGACCTTGCGGAGCACGCCTCTTTACATCACCGATTTCATCACGGTTCTCGTCACCTTGGGCGCGATCCTGATTCTCATTTTCGCGGTCAGCAATCGCGTTGCTGCCAGCATCATCCATTCTCCCAACATCAATCCCGCTGGCCTGAATGCGCAATTCATTCGGATCGTGTCCAAGTTGATCAGCATCAGTGCGGTGGTCGCTCTCTTCTTAATCGGCGGTCAATACCTGGGCATCCCGATCGCGACCCTATTCGCGAGTGCAGGCATCGGTGGTGTGGCAGTTGCGTTAGCTGCCCAAGACACGCTTAAGACATTATTCGGCACGATGAATGTCTTAACCGACAAACCGTTCCGTGTCGGTGACAGAATTATTTTCAAGCAATATGACGGTTTCGTCGAAGACATTGGCATCCGCTCCACTAGTCTGCGTTTGCTGAATGGTCATCAGGTGACACTCCCCAATGACCAATTGTCTGGCAATGACATCGAGAACGTTGGGCGCCGAAAACATATTCGCAGGTCCGCTCAGATCCACATACCACTGGATACACCCTACAAAAGCGTTGAGCGAGCTGTCGCGATTATTCGCGAAGCGTTACACGACCACGAAGGCATGTCCCCAGACATGCCACCCAAAGTCTTCTTTGACGAATTCGCAACGAGTGCTTTCTGTATTCGGTTCTATTATTGGTTCTCGCCAGCGGACTTTTGGAAATACAAAGCGTTCAGTGAAAAAGTGAATTTTGAAATCTTCCAAAAGTACGAAGCCGAGGGTATCCAGTTCTCCCTTCCGTTCCGGCATACATTTTGGAAACACGATGATGAGAAAGGCCCTCTCGATATCCGCATGGTTGACAAAGACAGCGACACGATCCCTGGCGATGACTGAAACGCCAAATTAGCTTGACACACCCTCTTACCCATCCGTCACCCACGTCATTCGGTAGCCCCGCACCAACTGACTGGTGCCTTCAACCGGTGTTACTAACCCAACCTGCTGTGCTACTGACCTGCTGTGCTACTTACCTGCTGTACAACTGACCTGCTGCAAGAGCCAACCGCTGCGTCGCTTCAATCGTGAAACCGATCCCCGATTCGCCCAAACAAAAACGCCACCAAATTTCCAGGCCTGAAATTGTGAATCAGCAACGGAGGTATGCAAGTACGCAGCTGACCACGCGAAACGCGACTTAGATCTCCGCTGCATACTGCCTGCACCACTGAAGCCTGACAGTTTCACATTGCTCGAATGTTTACCTTCGCAGAAAACCATACCAGTCTTGATCACAACCAGACTTCGGTCGCACGAACAATGACCACCAATCCCTACCAACCACCACGATCAAACCCGAAGGCTCCAATCCATTCAGCATCAAGAATTGCGGCTTTCCGCTCCCTGCGAATCTCCCTGTGTATCCTGCTCGTCCCCGGGATCTGCAACTTCATCTGTTTTCAATTCCCTGGCAGTTTTGGTCCCACTGGCTTTCAGATGACTAAATTTGATCGCACAGTAAATCTGGTCACTCTCTGCCTGACGGTCGTGTCGATCTGGTTTTGGGGATTAATTTTGCTCGAACGTATCGCGACATTAATCTACTGGGTGGTGGGGCGAAAACGGGTTTGCAGGAGCACTCTTCAGCAATGGAAGCAGCAGCTCTATCAAGCCCTTCAACGCGGCCCAAATCTTGCCTTCTTAGGTGCCATCCTATGGGTCATCTGGATAGTGGCAATCTATTCACTCCAGCTTGACTTCTTCAGCGTGTCCCTTCCTATCGGAATTGCTGCCCACATTCTGGCTGCGTGTTTGTATCTTCCGCTGTTCTACAGCTGGTACCGCCTCGAACGGGAACGCTGATTCGAGAAAACCAAAATCCCTTCTTCTTATCATTTGAGAAATTTCCCCAAAGCCTTTGCGGGCGTTGCAGACACGAAATCGCCACCATGCGATTTTCCCGGCTTAGGGGGCGATCATTATCTGTTACGCTAAACCTTGCATTGAGATGCCGGCCAGTCTGCTAGAACACAATTACTACTGCGGTGACCAAGACGGCAAAGTAAGCACCGAAGCGTACGTCGAATCACTCCACCTCGCTTTATAAGGAGCTCACCGTTGATAGATACTCGTTCCCGATTTGCGAAGGAGTCGCCCGCAATGATCACCACTGTCTATCGATTGATTCTCTGCTCTTTTGCAGTTTGTGGAACGTTTACCTCGGTTGTGCTTGCCCAGGAGAAATCGGACCAAGTGGAATTCGTCCGCGATGTAATGCCAATCCTTCAACAGCATTGTGTCGAATGCCATAACCCTTCGTTAAAAATGGGACAACTAGTGCTCACATCGCGTGATGCGATGATGGCAGCCGACGTTGTGACCGCAGGCGATGCGGAGGCGAGTCTTTTGTTGCAACGCATCCACGATCGCGATCTTGGCGTTTTGATGCCGCCGACCGGGCGACTGGCAAAAGCCGAAGCGGATCAACTGACCGCCTGGATTGAAACAGGAGCCGCATGGCCGCGCGACGTCGTGATCAAGACTGAGTCGAATTATCAACCCAATCGCCCGCCAGCAGGCATTTTCAAAGCCCTTCGAAATGCGAATGACAAACAGCTACGCAGCCTGCTCCTCAACAAAACTGTTTTGCGAGAAACCGATCATCGCGATGCGACTCCACTCATTCATGCCGCCTACTATTCTAGCCCCGAAGCAGTTCAATCATTGCTACAAGCAGGAGCCGATCCAAATGTGGCCAACCAAGACGGCCTGACGCCCTTGATGTTCGCCATCTCAAATCTTGAAAAGGTCCGAATGCTGGTTCGCCATGGGGCTAACGTCGATACAGAAACTAAATTAGGACGCCGCGCTATCCTGATGGCGGCCGCCCAAGCTGGTAACACAAAGGTTGTCTTGGAGTTAATGCGATCGGGTGCTGATCTTCATTATGCCGATCGCCGAGACTGGACGGCGATTTCGTTGGCTGCACGCACTGGTGATTATAAGTTGATGAGTGAAATCCTCAGTCGACTGGATGAATCACGTGCTGATCATTCAAAAATACTCGGCAAAGCAATTGGCGAATCGGCACGCGCAAACGACCTGACGGCTGTGCGACTCTTCCTGTCACAAGAGATTCGCCATGACCAACCTTCGCTCGACAGGGCTCTCGTTTTTGCTGCCACCCACGGCAACCAGCCAATGACCGAACAGCTTCTTGCTGCGGGAGCAAATCCAAACTCCACCAGCCCCACAAAATTCGCAACGCCTGCCTCACCTCTCTTGGCCGCCGCCTATTCCGAAACACAAAACCTCGGTCTCGTCAAATACCTCCTTTCAAAAACAGGTGACATTCAACAACAAGAAAAACACGGTAAAACAGCGTTGGCGATGGCGCATGAACACGGATCGAGCGACATCGTGCAGTGGTTGCTTCAATCGGGTGCAACCGACGCAGAACGCCACCAATCCGAATCTGTAAATCTCCGACTGCCAGCGGAAATCACGACCGATCCACTCGACGAATCAAGCGTTCGCGCAATCGTTCAAAAAAGCACAAACTTGCTGCAGTCTTGCGATCCGATCTTTTTTGCCAAATCTGGATGCATTGCGTGCCATCAACAAACCGCGTCGGCGTTGGTGGTCGCTTCAGCTCGCCAGCGTGGAATTGCAATTGACGATCAAGCGTGGCGTCAACAAGTCAAATTGACCTCGGTGGAACTTGCCAAAAAACGTTCGATTTTCCTGCAACGCATAAAATCTGGAGGGGCGGCCCATCGCTTTGGCTATCTGCTTTGGGGATTGTCCGCTGCAGATTATCCGCCCGATGAATTTACCGATGCTGCTTGCTACGAACTGACGGGTCTGCAGCGATTGGATGGATCTTGGCTGAGCGACGCTCATCGTCCGCCGACGGAATACTCTTCGATCACGGCAACTGCGGTGGCACTCCGCGCAATTGATCATTATTCGCCACCGGGCTGGCGATCATCCACTCAAATAAAGGTCGCTCGCGCCACAAATTGGCTTGCCCAACAGCAGCCTGAACACAATGCAGAAAAAGCCTTTCGGCTGCTCGGCTTGCACTGGGGAAACGCGCCGCAAGCTCAGATTGCCGGCGCGACGCGAGAGTTACTGCTTGATCAATCGGATCTGGGAGGCTGGGCGCAACGACCAGGCCTTGCCCCTGACGCTTACGCTACAGGGCTGACACTTTACGCGTTGCAAGCATCGGGCGAGATAGCGACCACGGCGGTGGCCTATCAGAACGGAATCCGATTTCTTGTGCGGAATTCCAAGCCGGATGGTTCTTGGCATGTCCAAAGCCGCTCGTTCAAATTTCAACCTTATTTTGAAAGTGGTTTCCCCCACGGCCCAGACCAGTGGATCTCGGCTGCTGCTACCGGCTGGTCCTGTCTGGCGATATCAAAAACACTTCCAATTCGGGCGAAAGATACGCCGAAACCGACGCCATAAATCGATACGACCTGTGCAAGTTTCGGCAATTTGGATACTCCACATGCTTAAAAACATCTTTTCGCGCCATCGCAAAACCTCACCCACCGAAACACAGGTGGATGAGGAATCAAGTTTCAATCCAGAAACACAAGCCAAGCAACCCAAAAAGCGGATCACCAAGCGCCATAAGTTGAGAGTTCTGTTCGTGCTTGTCATGCACTTGCTGGGTGCACTGACATCTATCGAAGCGATTATGTCTACCCGCACATCTCAGGGCGCCATCGCTTGGGGCGTCAGTCTGAACACGTTTCCCTACATCGCGGTCCCAGCTTACTGGGCGCTCGGACAATCCAAGTTTGACGATTACGAACTGCTGCGTCGGAATAAACAGCTTGCAAATAGCGAGTCAGCGAAACGTGCGAAGAGATTGTTGGAGGAAGAGCAACTGTTAGCGATACCGATCACGGAAGAACAAGAGAGTCATGCCCGACTTGTGGAAAGCTTGAGTGGATTGCCGATCACAACTGGCAATCACGTCAAACTGTTAGTCGATGGGAAAGAAACATTCGATGCAATCTTCGACGGGGTCGAACGGGCCGAGGACTATATTCTTTTTCAGTTTTATATCATTCGCGATGATGAATTAGGTCAGCGATTCAAACGCGCGTTCCTGAAGAAGGCAGCCGAAGGCGTGCGAGTCTATGTGCTCTACGACGAACTGGGCAGCAAGGATCTTTCGCCGGAATATATTTCCGAGCTTCGTGGCGGTGGAGTCAAAATCGTTCCGTTCAACACCACCAAAGATGGAAAGCGGTTCCGGCTGAACTTTCGCAACCATCGAAAAATTGTTGTGATCGACGGAAAGACAGCCTACGTAGGTGGCCACAATATCGGTGACGAGTACCTCGGACTGGATCCTGTTCTAACACCCTGGCGTGATACGCATATTGAACTGGCAGGACCAGTGGTCCAGTGTATTCAAGTGCCCTTTTTTGAAGATTGGTATTGGGCAACGGACCAACAAATGGAGTTGAACTGGAATCCTGAACGTGCCGCCGGAAGTGACACCGCCGTGGCATGCTTGCCGACGGGACCTGCCGATTTGTTAGAACCAGGAACACTGTTCTTCTTGCACGCCATCAACTCCGCGCAAAAACGGCTTTGGATTGTTAGCCCTTACTTCATTCCGGATGAACAGGTCCTTTCGGCACTTCAATTAGCAGCGTTGCGAGGCGTCGATGTTCGAGTGCTGATTCCAAAAAACCCAGACCATCTTCATGTTTACTGGTCAGGACTCTCCTATTTGGAGGAAGCCGAAGAAGCAGGTGTCAAAATCTTCCGTTACCAACCTGGATTTCTGCATCAAAAAGTATGGCTAATCGATGACGACGCCGCGTTGGTCGGTACATCCAATCTTGACAACCGATCGATGCGGCTCAATTTTGAAATCATGATGCTGGTTCTGGGACAGGAATTTGCCAGTGAAGTTGAAGCAATGCTAACAGCCGATTTTGAAAAGAGCGAACTGGCACTGCGAAGTGAGTACACCGACCGGTCGCTTCCTTTTCGATTACTCGTTCGTGTCTGCCGACTCTTTGCGCCGATTCAATAACACCGTTCCAGCAGCTTCGTAAAAGCAATCAAATCACCCTATAAAATCTTGCCCAAAAACCCGAGCTTGGCTAGGTCAAGAAACTGGCCGGCATTTTGGTACTCCGAGTGCAATGTCCAGCCATCCAACTGAATCGATGACACGAACTTAGTGGCTGCCACGATGAAACGCAGATTCCACAAGAAATGAACGCATCAAGGAACAAGCCTTCACATCGAGCGGATAAATCTTGCTGACCCAAACAGCGTAATAAGAGTCAAATTGCAAAACTTGAACTGGGACACCTGCGCATTGTGATCGGGATCAAACCGGGGACCAAAGAAATACTCAAGATCGGCCACCGAAGATGCGATGGCGAATACGCTCCCTGCCAGCAACCCTCCAACATCAAAAATCGGTTATCCTCCTGCATCATTCTGGCCGAGCCATTCCAAAATAAGATCCGAAGGTCCTCCATTGTCGCTTCGTTTTCTGCCCACCGCTCCACTTCGACCGGTCATCCTCATGTCGCTAATTGCAGCCGCTTACAGTGGTTTGGCGATTTGGAAAGAGAAGACTGAGTACGAATTCGTTGGTGATTTTCCATCGGGCCTGGAAGCCGTTCTCTCACTCGCCATCGGAATGCTGCTGGCATTCCGCGCAAATCGCGCTTTCGATCGTTGGTGGGAAGGCCGAAAACTTTGGGGAACCCTGGTCAA
>JARGNK010000056.1:0-15062 GCA_029213145.1 Rubripirellula sp.
CAGCTCGGTGACCTCTGCGGCCATGACCTCGCAGATCATCTCACGCACTTGCCCTTGAAGAGATCTTCCCGAAAAGCCAATTGTTCAAAACCAAGCGTTGGATGGCTTTTGATAATCTCAAACTCTTCGTGAGTAAACTTTCGCGGCGTGCGAAGAATTCGTTGATCGATTTTTAATTTACCAAGATTAGGCAATAGGCCTGCGGTTGTAATTTTTTGGACGGCGTCGGTTTCATACCCCAACTCGGCGGCCAAGATTCCAGCGTAAAACGCGACATTGGCTCAGTGCGTAAAGGTTGCATAGTCGTGCTGCATACCACGGCAAAGATCGCCTGCGGTGAATTGATCCTGGCTAAGGATCTCGGTAGTGACCTCACCGAGCCGGATAGCCTCGGTGACTGTTGAATCGGTATTTCCACCGCGGAATTGGGTATCAAGAACATCCTTGACGACATAGATCCACGCGCCAGTTTTGGCTTGAATTGTGGCTTCTTATCCACCCGCTGGATTCAGAACGTCCTGCAGATATTGCTGGAACGACTCGCGAGCTCCACTTTCATTCTAAAGACGGCTAATGCCACGACGATGAAGACGATCGAGGTCCTCCTGGAGCAACGGGTGATCATCCGCGCAATACAGAACCAAATTGTCCGGGTCAGCAGCCCTGTGGTACAGATTCATATTTGGTGAATCTGTAGGCTGAAGCGTCGAAATGCTTACAGGGAGAAAAAGAGGCGACATCGTAGGTGACATCGAATGCACCGCAACTCAAACCCGTGCTTTCGTTCCATTGTGCTGTTTCACCGTTGAGGGAGTGAAACCAACGTTATCTTCCACCCTACGAACTCAAATGTGGGCACAATTCTCTGGGGGGAGGAGAATATTGGGGCGATGAGCGACCAAGAACTAGGATCGGACCAAAAGTGAAGAGTGCGTCGAATCAGGCATAGCGAATGTTGAATCACTCGATTCTTTGCTACCGCGGTTGTTGGTAATCACTTCCAGACCAACTCGCCAATACAGAACGCTGCCAATCGGCGAGCTGCTGCTTCATCAGGTCAACACGACTCGCTTCTCGGGCCGTTAGATCGTTTTGCTCCATCGGGTCATTGCCCAAATGATATAGCTCGAATGTGATCTTTTGACCTGACTGAATTCGATGCAACTTCCAGGGCCAATCGTTCCAAGCCGCATGACCGCGAAACGCGTCCTGACCAAAACGAGGGAATTCCTCGACATTCTTTAGAAGACGCTCGGGATAAGGGTTTGGGGTCCCTGCATCTTGGGCTTCCTTGAGTGACTTGATAATTCGGTCACTCCAAGTCCCTTGTCCCTGCGTGTGGCCGTGCCAAAACCCCATCGCTGGACGTCGCTGCTGCGTCCCGGCGATGACCGACTGAAGGTCGATCCCATCAAGAGCGGGCTGATGCTCAACGTTAGCGCCAGCGATCTTGATCAGGGTTGGATAGAGGTCCGATGTGAAGGCTGGTGTCTCGACTGTCTTTGCCCCATATCGTGAAGGCCATTGAAGGATCGCTGGTACTCGTAGTCCACCTTCATAGATGCTCCCCTTTCGATCCCGCCCGCCCGAAGAATTTTTGACCAGCCCGCCATTATCGCTGCAATAAAATAGAAGTGTATCTTCTTCAATATCTAACTCGACCAAACGACGCCGAAGTCGTCCGATCTGTTCATCCAACAATGTGATTTCACGAAAGTAGCCGGCGTTCTTTTTGTCATCTTTGGAATACAACTGATCAGGGAGTTGCCGTTCCTGGGGTAATTCCAGGTGTGGATCGTGCGGCGCAGGAAACCACGTGACGCAGAAGATCGGTTTTTGACCACTGGCATGTTTCTCCAGAAAGTCGAGTGTTGCATCCATGGTGATGACCGTCCCGGGGCCAGGCACCTGCTCATATTTTCCATTACGACTTAGATAAGGGTCGTTGTCGAAAAAATTCAAGCCGGATAGCCATTCGTCAAATCCGGCGCCGCCTGGACTGGTTGGACTGTTCGGTTGAACAGAGCCGATGTGCCACTTACCAAAATGCCCAGTAACGTACCCTGCGTCGCTAAGTGCTTCGGCGATAGTTGTCTCATCCGGGCGTAAATAGTGGCCGTGGTTTGGAACGTTCACACGAAATGGGTGGCGACCAGTCAACACGCTGGCACGCGTTGGTGAGCAAACCGGAGCACTGGCGTAAAAACGATTGAATACCACACCGGAGGCTGCCATTTCATCCAAATGAGGAGTCTGAACAAATGGATGGCCGGTAAAACCTGTGTCACCGTAACCATGGTCATCAGCCATGACGAGAATAATGTGGGGCGGACCAGCGGAAGTCAGGCTGACCAGGAGGAGTGCCCAAAACAAAATAGCGATAACCAATTCTCGGCGATTCATGCGTTATTAGGTAGTTAGAGTCACTCGTAATCTTTGCCCGACAAACTTTGTAACACGGAACTTTGCCACGCGTGCAACTGTGCCTGCATTTTTTGTGTCCGCTTTGGCTCCGATTCGGCGAGATTGTGTTCTTCTGCCGGGTCGGTTTTCAAATTGAACAATTCAACGCTGGTACTTACCGCATTACCGCTGACAGCCTTGGCACCCACCACTAATTTGTACTGATTGTCTAGCAGGACACGTGGTCCACCATAGTCCTCCGCTGCGATTGCGGGTTGGTGGAAATTTTGGAAGCTGCGGGTTAGTTTTCCCCCCATGTATTTGACCAACGGAGTGGTACCTTCTTGCAAGGTACTGGCAATGTACTGTTTGGCGGCAGGTTTCCGTTGGGTGACGCGTTTTGAGGGGTAATTCCAAAAACAGATCGGCTTTGGCCGCGAGACCATTTCGCCGGAAATCAACGTGGCAAGGCTGATGCCGTCGAGAGGACGCTCTGGTGTAGGTGCGTCCACTAAATCACAAAGCGTCGGTAGCATATCGCTGGTGACCGCGTTGATCGAGCTTTGACGTGGCATAGTGATCCGGCTTGGCCACTCGATTACGCCGGGCACGCGGACACCTCCTTCGTACATCAAACCCTTCTCTCCCCTCAGCGGTGTCGCTACCCTACCGCTACTTTTGGGATTGCCGTTGTCCCCGCAATACCAAATCAAGGTATTCTCCCGCACGCCTAACGCGACAAGTTCCTGCCGTAGCGTCCCGATCGCTCGGTCCATCGCCGTTATTTCCGCGTAGCGTTCACGGAGTACCTCACGAAGTGGACGATTAGTGGGGCGGCCCGTTTTCATCGAAGTCAGCCTGACGCTCCGATTCTCAAGCTCTTTCGGCAGCTCATCGTAGAGTTTCAAATCCTCAGGTAATCCGCTGTAGGGTTCATGAGGTGAACCAAACCAAACGACGGCAAGGAATGGTTTTTCAGCCTCAATCGAGCGTCGAATGAACTCGATTGTCTGATCGATCGTAACCTGTGACCCTTCCCCATCGAATTGCTCTGGTGGTCCGCCGTTGCGGGAAAACTGTGGATTCATTTCATAGAAATTATCATGCGAGACATATTCGCTGAATCCCATGGCACGCGGATTGGTCGGCGAACTAGTTTTCACTGGACCAACATGCCATTTGCCAAAGTGACCACTCTGGTAGCCAGCTTTTCCAAGGCTATGTGCAATCGTGATTTCCTCTGGACGAATGGACCAGCCAGGGTGAAAGGTGCCTGATCGATTCGGATGCCTACCGGTTAGCACGCTAACTCGGGTCGGCGAGCAGGTCGGATGGCCTGCGTAAAACCGATCCAATCGGAGTCCCTTCGCAGCCATTTCGTCAAGAATCGGTGTCTTTACAAATGGATGGCCGTTGTACCCCGTTTCACTCCAGCCATGATCATCACCCATCAACAAAATGATATTTGGCAACTCAACCGAAAATGCTTTGAGCGGAAAAATCACAACCAAGCTGAATAGTAACCACTGAAGGCGAATCACTCGATTAATTGTCGATCTCATACTCTGCTCTTTTTGATTGTGAACGATTTGGGAAACGCCGTTCATTTAACAAGCCGCGATATCTATAATTTAGATGGGAATCACCGATGACCCCATGATCATACAAAAACTTTTGCTGTAACGTTAAATGCTCAGCTCGGCCATTATTTCTTCAAGAAGAAGCCTTTCCGCGCATCACAGGTTCACTTCAGATTCAAATTGTCGAATGAACGCTCGCATAAAATCTTCACGTTCGCCCGCCATTCGTTTTCCGGGCTCCGTGTTCATCAGTCCACGAAGCTTGAAGAGTTTCTCGTAGAAGTGTCCCAAGCCAGATTTTGCCTCCGGATCTCCGGGAACATAAAACGGTTGTCCCATCGCTTCTCCGAACTCGATAGTCCGGATGATTCCAATGGCTCCCAAAGCGTCTAAGCGATCAGCATCCTGAACGACTCTCCCCTCAAGTGAAAGTGATTCTGCGGCGTGCCTTTTGCGAAATGAAAGATTCTCGACAACATGCACGACATGGTCGATGATCTCTGACGCTACCGAAAACTCACTCAATACTTGTCGCGAAATCTCACCACTTCGTTCAACACCATCGTGAAACTTGGCATCACCCACGTCATGTAACAACGCTGAGAGTTCGATCACGAATGGGTCACCGCCTGCCTCCGTTTGAATCTTAAGCGCAGAGGAAACAACGCGTTCAATGTGATCAAATCCATGCCCCGCCCCGTAATTCGCGAGAAGCTTTTGTACTTCCATCTTGACTCGCGCAAGAATTTCCAAGTTACACATCTTTGATTTCCAATGGGGACATAACAAGTCGCGATAATGACTCTCAATAAAGAGTCACGATTCAAGCCCTGCAGACAAGTCAAAATTTTACTGAGCTATCCGCGAATCGAATAACGAAAAATCGAAAGGCATGAAAAGCGAGATTTGACAATCGATTTGCAAAGCAAAAGGATCGGTATGCGACACCTGCTTCAGCCATGCCTGTTTAATCCCGCAACCATGAGTGCAATAAACTGCCGTTTGCTGTAAGGCGAAGATTAAACGATCTCCGTGGTGACATCAGAAATCTCAGAATGAATGTAGGTTTTTGCGTTTTCATGCAAACGCGTGGGCACCGACCGTAGTCCGAGTGTGCTCTAAAAACATTCACTCGAAACTCAGCGAGACTTGCGAAAGGAAATTTTGGAAAGTGCGGAATTAAACGCGGTTTTCGAAGAGAACGAGTATATTCCCGCATTCAAAACGGTAAGGTTTAACGAGGTGGCCTTAACACGAACAGAGAAGACGGTGATGAGAACCCTCAGAGAATACCAATACGTAAAGGCAGCAACTACGGAGGCAATTCGACGCTGCACCGGTGGTCGATCTTTAATCCTCGCTATTCTCTGCTGGTTGACCACTGCATTATGGAGTGTTGCAGCTGACGCGCCCCGATACTATTCCATCAAGATGAACGAAGGGCTGATCGGGTACGCAATTGTGAAACGTGTCCCCGTTGAGGAAAGTGGAAAAAGATTTTCCAGACTTGAGTCGAAGGTAGTTCTCAAATACGCACTACTGGGAAAAGAACGTCGAGTTCAGTCTGATTCACAAACCCTTGTTGACAGGGAAACCACGAGGCCATTGAGGTATACCGTCACCGAGAAGACAAATGATCTGATACAGATCCGTGAAGCACAATTCATCGCTGAGGAAGTGCGGATTTGGAATTATCAGAAAGGCAAGCCACGCGGAAAGCCAAATGAGTTGCTGATGCCGGCCGAGACCCTGATCCTTGGTAGCAACAATTTTTCTCATTGGCAATTGTTGATGGACAAGGCATGCGAAGAAGTGCTTCACGGCAAAGTTAAGTTGAGCGTGTTTTTGCCGGAAACAAAACAAATTGACCAATTCGAACTCGTGCAACGCGAAGCTCAATCAGTTCTGATCGGCAAGGAAAAGAGAAGTTGCGTTCGCTGGGAAATACCGTCAGCCAAGCTTGAGGTTTTGGTTGATGCAACTACGCGAGAATTTGTCCGACTCGAAGTGCCCGCACAACAGACTACGGTCGAGCTAGCAGACGCCAGCGTGATCAAATTGGCAGAGGAACCCGAAGCCAAAGATTTGCTTGAACGACACTTTATCCAGTCGAATGTTGCGTTTGCGGATGATCGAAAGGTGCGTTTTCTAGTGGCGCAGCTGAAAGCCAATGTGATCGGTAGTGGTATTAGGATGGACGTCGCCTCGCTCGACACTTCAATGCAGAAATTCGAGGGCAAGAAGGAGCGGGACCTGATTACAGGAAAGGTAACGGTACGAAGTTTTCGGGTCGATGAATCAAAATCGCCACCTTTTCCTACACCCAGAACCGAATCAGCGATGGAAGCTTGGCTGAGTCCATCGGAATATATCGAGTCAGATAATCCTGCGATTGGAGCGTTAGCGACCACTCTAACGCGTGAGTCGAATACGAGGTGGGAGGCGGTTCGGAAGATTGGTGATTGGGTCTACAAAGAGATCGCATACACCATTGCAGACACTCCATCGGCGGAATTAGCGCTGGAAAAACGGGAGGGTGATTGTGGCCCCCATTCAACCTTGATGGTTGCGATGTTGCGTGCGTTGGAGATTCCAGCACGGCTTGTCGGTGGGCTTGTGTTTACGCAAGCGCTCGGTGGCAGCTTTGGGCAACATGCTTGGGTGGAAGTTCATATGGGCGAAATGGGCTGGGTCGCGGTCGATCCAACTACCGGCGAAGTTGAAGAGATCAATGCGACACATATTAAATTGTTTGAGGGACTTGGTGGCGTGTTACCGACAGCAATTCATGTGATCGAATTCAAGCCGGAAAATCCTATGATGGGCAGAGAAACCTCTCCTTCCCAGGTTAACAGGCAAATGGCCAAACCATTCGCGTGGCAATTGGGCCGGCCCTACAAATTCAGTTACAGGCAGGGTGATAAGGAGTTCGGCAGTGAGACATTTACGGTGGACGAGGTCCCCCATGACGGCCTGAAAGTCTTCCAAATTCAGTCCAAAACGCGATTGAAGATCAACTTTTTAGCCTCGTTTAATTCTGACACCACGCTGCTGGTGGCAAAAAATGCGACGCCCATTTCCTTCATGCAACACCTTTCCGCCTTTGTGCAGAAAATCAAGATTGAGTGCACGTTTGGGGGAGGTAGTGTAAACCAAAGAATAACCGGTACCACGGACCTCAATCGCGAATTCAATGTTCCAGGAGAAATCTACTGTTTTGACAACAATTTGATGAGTTCTTGGGTAATGATTTGTTCACAACTTGAATTAAAGTTGGGTGCGGTGGAGAAGATTAACACCTTTCATCCTTCCTCGATGCAGACCATCGCATTGACCTTCACGCCGAAAAAGATTTCCTCTGTTGAGATTAGTGGTAACCAGATCGATTGCTTTGAGTGCGAAGTTTTGCCCATCAAAAATACTTTTTGGATCTCGCTGGACGGTAGGTTCCTTCGTTGCCAGCAGGGAGATTTGGTAATCGAGGTGGTTGATAACGATCTTCAATAATGATTTGCGGGTCGCGTGAAATTTGGGATAGCCGCATTTTGATTCATTGGAAACCAAAACCAATGGTATTAACAAAACGAATAAGCTCGAAACGCCTGTTACTTTCAGTTACCGGCACGGCGATCGTCCTCTTTGGAGTCATCGCTGGGTTCGTATTGAAGCACTTGCATTTCTCTTATGAAACGTCGCGCACGCTTGCATGGATACAGGGTAACCACCATCCCGTTGGAGAATTTTATGCCACCCGGCCCACGATCGTCGGGCATCCTGGTCGCAAATCATCTTCGCATGCGAGCGAACCGCCAGCCGGAAAAAACTCATCAGGCGTACAAGAACCCTTTGACGCTAACGTCGACTGGCTCGAAGTTGATGTCGCGGCTTCAGCTGATAGACAGTTAGTCACTTTTTACGACGAGCGAGTCGATCCAACGACGAACAGCGAAGAGCGTGTTTCGGATCTAGAACCCGTAGGCTTGCGAGTCCCAACGCAACGGGTGAATTCGCAGCGGGCGGTGCGATCATTAGCTGACCTGTTTAAGGACATTCAGGCAAGACATCAGAACTGGATTTTCAATATCACAGAATCCGGCATAAAATCGGAACTACTCAGCTGGCTAGAAGAACGCATCGCCAATCATGATCTTGAACATGAGCGAGTGATTCTGTTTGGCACTGATGAGGTTATAGAAGAATATCGGCTAAGTGGTTACTCACTCGGGTATGTTGTGAATTCCAACGAAAGCCTTCATTGGTTGAAAGCGATCTTCTGTCCCTCGAAAATGTTAACGCGCTGCAACGAACTTGACTGTCACTACCTTGTGATTCCAGGCGTCTTTGCCGCTCCCACTCTGTTGAAAAATGCGGAGACGCAGAACGTCAAGATTTGGATCAATGGATTGGAATCAGCGTCAGAATACGTTTACTTTGCAAAGAGGCGTGTACAAGGATTTGTAACTCCAGACCCGCAATTGGCCCTTCAGGCGTTTGCACATGCGATCCCGGCAAGCGATCAACCCGAACCGGCAAGCGATCAACCCGAACCGGCAAGCGATCAACCCGAACCGGCTGGCGATCGCTCCTAGGACAACACCGTTTCCCTGGTGAACGATATCGCCACCAACCTCGGTGTTAGGGGATTACCAAGTAACCCCCCACCGCCTTGATGGAGATTACCTGAGGACGTAGGCCGCTGCTGCGTTGTTAGGCCGTGGTTTTTGTGTAAATGCACTTATAGCATCCAAACTTCCAGCCCTTGTTTTCCTAGCGCCACTCGATTCGAACCGCCAAAGGTTTTATTCTTCCGCTATCAGCTTTGAATCGCCCGACCAAATATGCGTTCCCTTGATTATCCATGGTGTTGCTGCCGTACAAGAGAGTGCTTGGCCGTTCAAGTAACGCGGTCGCGTGCTCGTCAAAATCCATGACCTCGGCCGTTTTCGCCTGAACGTCATTAATCACCCACTGGAAGACTGAATTCGGACGTCGTGCGAGCGAGCAAACCACGGATTCACCATCGGGGCATATAAGGCACGCTGCATAAGAAGTGCCATCGGGATGCACCCATCCAAGTCGCTCTAATTTAGATCCGCTGGTTGAATCTGGATGAAGTCTATACATCGCCCCTGGGGCAGTAACGAACAACATGTCTCCATCTCTCAGCGTAACGAAACTTACGATGCCGTGGGACTTCGAATCGCCTGTTCCACCATATTCGGGTAACGGGTGAGTGGTTACTTCATTCAGCTGGGGATCCAATTCAACCAACTCTGCTTCTCTCAATGATCCATTGGTGGAGCGTGTAAGACGCGGGATGTAGCAATGCTCATTTAAGTCCACCAAAAAGTTCCTAGAAACGTGACCGCCAGCAGCCCCGATTGTTTTAACTCGCGTCGTACTTTTCTCTGAGTCGTACTGGTAAACGACATGGTCAAAATATCCAAGCGCATAAACGTACCGCCCTGTGCACGCCGTCGCTATCAAAGCGTGAGGAACATGCAGGACATGCTCCCAGTAGGAACCGTCACCCAATGGATCAATTCTCCAAAGGTGGGACCCCCACGTTGGAAAAGCCGAACCATCTTCTTTCTCTCCTGCTTCGTCCATGGAAGCAAAGTAAAGAAAGCCATCGTTCGCTTGGACTGGTTTTCCGTGAATCTTCGCTTGCTGTGATTCACCAGCAGCAAATGCAATGCGATCCAAATTTGAATTCGCATCGCCAAGTATCGTGGCAACATTCCCGCCTGCCACTATCCGACAAAGAGTAGCGGATGGGCGTTCGCCGTAATCGCAAAAAACTCCAAGATAGACATTACCGAGGTCGTCACGGCCCGTGGCTCCCCAAATCGCATTTGCATGCGGAACGCTCGGCAAAGCGAGTTCTGTTAGCTTTGGAGTGCGTCGGTACTTTGATGATGCATCATAAAAGCGGGTTCCGAACCGATCTTGCTTGGACCTTGGAAATGACGAGTCCCCTGCCTCCTCGCCTTGGGGAACTGGCAACAACTCGTCTTCATTTGTGGAATTGCAGCCTAACGCCAAGCCGAAACTGGCAAACAAAAGCATGCAAGGAACCATCCACAGAGTTCGTCGTGAAATCTTATTTGTGTAACGCATATCCAAACATCGTACAGTCATCCCCGGAAGCAAAGTACTAATTTCCTTTCCGAGGCAGGGACAGCGATTTCCAGAGATAGTGTCCATCGACGTAAGCCGATTATCATATCACAGCACGAGTCGCCATCACCTTCCTTTTTGGCAACGAGCAAGAAAGCGCGGATGGTGAAGCATTGGAATGCGTGCTGATCAAAGGTATCCTCTTGCTGGTTATACGTGCAAAAGGTTGGTTGATGGGTCTGCAAATTCACTTCGGGATGACGGCGAATTCGAGGTAGGACCATGAACCAATTACTTAAATGCAGTCCATTTATCCCGGGCCCAAATCGCTAAACCGTTTTGGCTTGGATGCTGGCTCCTTTCGTCTGCCGAACCTGCTTGACGGCCTGCTCAAGCTGGGGCAACCTGATTGGCTTCGAGAGATACCCATCCATCCCAGCGGCGAGGCATCGTTCACGATCACCATGCATGGCATTTGCAGTTAAGGCGATAATCGTAATGCGTGTCCCAATCTCTTTTTCACGAATGGTACGAACCGCTTCAAAGCCATCCATTTCTGGCATCTGAATGTCCATAAAGATTAGATCGAACTTTTGCGTTGTCGCTAGAACGACAGCTTCTCGGCCATTATTTGCCAGGATAGCTTCGTGGCCAAGTTTTGAGATCATCGCAACTGCGAGTTTCTGATTTGGCAAACTATCCTCAGCGACAAGGATCCTAAGACGTACGGCGTCCTTCTGATGCCGAAGAATTTGTTCGTCTGAGACCTCACCTGAGTGGTAGCCATTCTTTGGAATACAGAGAGTCGAAACCAGGTCGTTAATCTGAATAGGTCGGAGTAAATATTTTCTAACGCCGTATGCCTCAATGAATTCAATATTGCTAACCCGTTTTTCACACGAAAGCATCGCGATTATTTCTGTGCTCGCTTCAACGCAGTGGGCCAGCATGTCTTTTTGATGGGGGTTCGCCTCGCTGGCAAGTTCACAATTAAACAGCAGGAAGTCGAACTGGCCGGAGGGATGATTGCTGGTTACAAGGCGTTCTATAGCTTCGGCTGGACTTTTTCGGGCCGTCACCCGCATTCCAACCCTGCTAAGAAGGTCTTTGAGGATGGATCGGCTGGTCGCATTCTCATCGACTAAGAGGATTGTTTGACCACTCAATGAATCATTGCGATTCACAATGAATTGGTTGTCGTCAGCTCTTCGTTCAGGAATTTTTACACAAAATACACTCCCCTCGTTTAGTTTGCTTTGCAGATCGATTTCACCGCCCATTAAATGAGCTAATTGACTGCTAATCGAAAGGCCCAGACCGGATCCCCCAAATTTTCTTGTCGTGTTGGAACTGGCCTGCTCAAATTCCCCAAAAATCTTTTTTTGATGCTCTTTAGCGATCCCGATCCCAGTGTCGCTCACCGAAAAATGCAACCATGGTTCACCCGCTTCATCCTGATGCCGGTTTACGGAAAGCACAACTTCACCTTGATGTGTGAATTTAATGGCGTTCCCGAGGAGGTTGAAAAGAACCTGTTGCAGACGTGTCGCGTCACCGATGATCAGCTTGGGGACACTTGGGTCGATATCGCAAAGGAGTTGTAAATTTTTGTGATGGGATTGAAGCGCAAGCGATTTGAGCGGTCCAAAAATACATTCTTCTAGATCGAGGGGGCGGTATTCCAATTGGATTTTGTTCGCTTCAATCTTTGATAGATCGAGAATATCATTGATCAATGACAACAGGTTTTCACCAGCGTTGAGCACCATCGCCAAATATTCATGTTGTGAAGGTGTAACCTTGGTGTCGAGGACCAGTTCCGTCATGCCAATGATGGCGTTCATTGGGGTACGGATTTCATGGCTCATATTGGCCAAGAATTGACTCTTGGCTTGATTGGCTTTATCAGCCTCCTGACGCGCAACTTGCTGTTTGATGAGAGCGTGCTGTCGTTCCAGTACACGACCGACCTGGGTTGTAAGTAAACGCAAGAACGCAACCAACTCATCGTCGCGGTCAATCGAGTCGCAGGCGAAAAATTCGAGAATGGCTGCGATTCTGCCGCCAATTTTGACAGGTAATCCAAAGCACGCATTCAGACCGGAGTTGGGACAGGCAACGAATCGAGGTAAATCATGATTGCTCGATAAGTCGCCTAACCAAAGCAATTCACCGGTTTCCCAAACACGCCCAGCCAATCCGACTCCCAGATCTATCTCTAGTCGCTCGGTTACTTCCTGAAAAGCCGAGAATTGCCCATCCGTTGCGTCATACCAGATTGAGCTTGACGAAAGACGTCGATCCTCTGAATCGGGTGTCAGGTAAATGTGCCCTAAGGGGAATGAGGTAAAGCGGCAAACAGATTCAAGGCATCGTCTCAGAGCGTCTTCATAGACTTCAACCTCCGCCGCCATCAGCACCGTATCGTGAAGCGTTGTCAGCATCAAGTTTGCTTTTTGGATGCTAGCCGTACTTGCTTCGATTCGATCCTCAAGCGAGCGATTGAGATTCGTGAGTTCTTGATTGAGTTGATATAGTTCGTGGCTCTTGGCTTCAAGCAGTTCTTCCGCCTGTAACCGTGAACTTCGTTCGCGCTGAAGCTTTCGCTTCAGCAAATCGATTTCACTCATCACCCAAACCTTTGCGTTTGAGATGGAACCGCACATGCTTGCCTGTGCCTCCACCTAAATCCTCGCGATCGATCTCAATCTCTTCCTTGAAATATGCGAAGCAGCCCATCAGCAATCCTTCGGCAACGTCGGCAAAGCCTCGATCTGAGGTATACGTCAGGACCAAGTTGTCGTTATCTATCCGCTCGTGCGAGAACTTCGGCAGATCCGCATCGGGGTAAAGCTTGCGGACCTCGATATGGATGTGATTGTCAATGCTAGAAACGAGTGAAAAACTGTCGCTTGCATCGCCCAGCAGGCCCGCATAGCTATCTGCCAATTGGGAGAAAAGCTTCAGGCCGAAACCCTTCAACAGGTCCGGAATTGGGATTTTTGTGAATTCAGAGAGATTCACAACCATTTGCACCAATTCACTGTGGTCGTAGGTGCCGACCGCCGTATAAGCCCCTCCCGTTGACAATTCAGAAGACTCGATGATCCTGTCTACCATTTCGAGGCCAAGTTCAGTCTCAACGTGGTCAAGGAATGCCGTGAAAATGACGCCTTTCATTTTTATTTCTCCGAGTGTCGCGATTAAGATAACCGCGACAATGCGTTCAACTAGTTTCCTGTGATCGTCGCCTATAATCGTAACTTTTTCATCCGCACGGTTGGCCGTGGAAAGCATTGTGACAACTGAAAACTTATTAGAACGTCGGTTCTGAATCACCAATCAGCGGATTGAAAACCGGGAGGCTCGGAGAAAACAGGCCTCTTACTAGTAAGGCAGTCGTCTTGGGAGGGCTGGGAGCCTGGGAGGGCTGGGAGCCTGGGAGGGCTGGGAGCCTGGGAGGGCTGGGAGCCTGTTTTGGCTCGCATTTGTTCTCGATTTACAGCTTGCGAGAAACAGAAGATCGGCCCGCCAGATGGCAGGCTCGAGTAAAACGATCGTGCTGTTAATACGCCATGAACTGATCAAATGGGAAATTAAGGACGATTCCACAAGCTCCACGGATGATTCCTGAGGAACGCAGTAGGGTCCGCCGTGACACACAGGACCGGGACCAATTCTCCACCCGACAAAGTTACCTGTTGAGCTCATGAAAGCAGGGCTTGCTTGCGAACAAACGATTGGTGCAATTGCTATGTCTCATGCGTACGTTCCGTTCTAGCCGGCAATGCCACGTGCTGCGTCACAGAGATTCAGCAGCACGCCTATCGGTACAGGCCGCTGGGACGTGTGTCAGCGAGGGAGACGACTCGGAGGCTAACTCAAGATTAGGCCTCCAGACAGCAAACCGGCCGAAAAGAGTCTTGCTACAAGCTGCTATGTCAGGTCGCATTGCGGGCCAGAGCGAATTTGGGCGATTTAGAAGAGTACAAGCAAAGATGTGGTTCGGCTTGACGAAACTTCGATCGATTTTTCCAGTTGAAGCGTGGCAAAATACTTCGGTCGGAACGAATGGGCATCCTGTTTAGGTCCGAAGCGTTAATCGACTAACTTCGTTGAAAGCGATGCGGTGACCGCCAGCCAACGACTTGTCTTAGTGGCGACTTGGTTCAACCCAAATTGATCGATTAGCGTGATTTTTCCATTCTGCTGCTGTGGCTCTAATTCGTAAACGACAAAACCTGTTCGGCGATGAGTTGCCGGAAAAAATTCATCATGATGCCATTCTTCGGCGGCAATGCAGAGAAAAGCCGGCTTGCCAATTCTTCTTTTCGCCGGTCCCAGCGATTCAGTTAGGGTGACATCCATTTCCCGAGCGGGTGCGTTAAGAATTCGATACGCCTTAAAGTGATCCAAGCCATTGGGGATTTCTGATGGAGCCCCCGTCGTAATTCGTTGCGCCGGTGAAACAAAGAATTCAGCCGCTCCGATTGTGAGTGGTGTGGTTTCACTTCCGCGGATCAAATCGATGCAGGCGACCTTACGCGGGGCTTCCTGCTTCGGCCGAACAATTTTGTACCATGTTAGATAGGCTTTTTGCTTTTCTGCCTCGCGGCCCAAGCATCCAACTGCGGCTGAAAAGCAATACGGACCCTCAAGATCAACCATCGACTTCTTGTCATCAAAGATTCCTTTAATTTCGATGCCGTGTTCGATTAAATTCGAAGGTTTACCCTCTAATACTTCCAGAAACTCAACAGGCTTATGCGCTCGTGACCATGAGCAAACGAGCATGACGAACAGGATTGGCAAGAAAGTTCGAAGCATGATGGCAACCATGAAAGCGAGGGGATGTTGGAACTTCATTCTCAGCGTTCTTATTTATAAAGAACTCTGGCTCCATCAACTGAGCTGAAGCCTTGGTTTATCTTTGTAGCGGATCCAAAGCCAAAAGACACC
>JARGNK010000056.1:15130-41158 GCA_029213145.1 Rubripirellula sp.
TGAAAAAACGCCGATCACGGTAGTGATCGGCGTCGAATGCTTCGTCGAAATTGGCGTTGAGGCCTTACTTCGAATCTTTCTTCTTCGGTGGAAGTATCACGGTGTCAATGACATGAATGACACCGTTCGAGCTTTTGACATCGGTCTTCACAACGTTCGCACGGTTGATTTTGACCTTGCCGTCAGCGACTTTGATACGGACGTTCTGGCCTTGGACGGTTTTCGCTTTATTTAGCTTAACGACATCCTTTGCCATGACAGCGCCAGGAACAACGTGATAGGTCAGCACTGCAACGAGCTGATCCTTGTTCTCTGGCTTGAGCAGATTTTCAACCGTCCCCTTTGGTAACTTCGCGAATGCCTCATCGGTCGGCGCGAAAACCGTGAAGGGTCCTTTCCCCGAGAGCGTTTCGGCGAGGCCGGCGGCCTTCACTGCGGCAACGAGAGTTTTGAAACCCTCAATGCTTACAGCATTTTCGACGATCGTTTTGTCGCAGGTGCCACAACCAGCTTGCACGTTGTTAACGCCGAACGAGGCAACAATCAGGGCAGCAGCCGCCATCAGTTTCGTAAATTTCATCTCTAATCGATCTCGTGAAGTGTGAAATACAAAATGCCTTCGAGGCGGATGCCGCGTTGACAAACAGGGTTAGTTCAAAATCCCGCGTTACCGCAGAACACAGCGGCAACATAACATGTTTACAGCCTGTCAAGTCAGCCATCTTGGATTTTTTTCGAGACCTTCACAATTTGAACATTGTTGTGAACGCGTTTTCCCCCAGACGCCTACCAGCTGATGGATTCGCCTTGTTCGGGGAGTTGATGCTCGGCAGGGGTGCCAGCGTCTGAGAGCAATGCTTACCGGTCTTGTTTGCCAGAACTCACAGGACCGGGTCAGTGCATTCCAATTGATGGCGCGAATCAGCAAGTGTGCTCAAAACGAATACCATAACGGGACGTGGTTCTGTGGCCAGTTCACAGCGGGAAACTGCGTGAAACGCAGGGTATGAAGCTCTTTAGGAGTCCTTTGGTCGGGCTTTGGCATGACAGTAGCTTTCTCATTGGGCTGAAGCACCTCGCTCGAACCAAATGTCAAAGGATTTCACATGGCAACTTTCACCAAAGTAATCTCGGTGTTGACCGTCCTACTCAGCACACTTTCCACTGCCCAAGCTGACACCTATCACTACATTGATGGGCTGGCACTCACGATCGAACGGCAATCCAAGCACCTGCTGCGGGAGTGCGTTCATTACCGACATGCCCCCGAATACCGACATCTCATCCATGATTCAATCAAAATGTCTCGGCTAGCCGACCATGTGCATGACTTGGCTCGCCGCAATGGAAGCCTGGCCCATCTCGAGTCAGATTTGGCTGAATTGGATGCACTGTTCTACCATCTGCAATCGCTCGTGAGTGAAATCGAACGGCGGGCAGCATGTGGGTACCCGCACAGGCACACTCCGAGTCACACCGCTCAGATTCAAGATCTGATGCGGTCGATTGAGAGAAACATCCAGCATTTGGCCGACGGCGTTCGGCAACTACGCGCTATCGAGGATCGATGCCGACACCAACCGATCGTACGACGCGAGCACTACCCTAGCGGCAACGCTCGTCATTCCGCCGGATATTACGCTTATCCGCGGTACGACCGTGTGTACCCGCCAGTTCGATCTCGTTCGAGCGGATTCGGGATCAGTATCGGTGGAGGCAGTTCGCGATTCACCCTGCGGTTCTAATTCCTGGTCCTAATCACCACAAGCTCATCTCACTGAAGGGGTGCGCATTTGAGGAAACATGCCAGCAGCGATGAGTTGCTGGCTGTTTTCGAAATATCTTAGCTTGAAGCCCCTCTATAACTTTCTGCTCGAGTCTATTTGTCGTCGCGTCCGAAGGCTTTCTGCTGAAAATCGCATTTCTAGTGGCACTGATATTTTTAAAAAAGAGAGTAGATGAAGGGTGCCACTCCAGTTGCGCTCAAGGCGATGAGCAATCCCATCAGTGACAAGGCGGCCAGAATCGGGAGAAGCCACCATTTCTTGCTCTCAGTGACAAAGAGAACAAACTCTTGCAGGATAGACAACGGCTTTTGTTCACCAGCAGCTTCAAACTCAGTCTGCTTTTCATCTGTTGGCATGGGCAATTCGCTCCTGTCGTTTTGTTAAGCCGAGTGATCGCGGTATGTTACAAGCCGTGGTGGTTTTTTCAGGATTGCCGATAGTAAGTCGATACACCATTCGCGCGCTCTTTGCTCGTCCAATAGCTCTTTTGGTCTCGGTCGAGATTGAGTTCCAGTGGCACCCGGTGAAGCATTCGCAGCAGCAGTCCAATGGGAAACACAATGGCGAAGTAAATAGCAAGCATGGAAAGTTCACCCAGAATCATGCCGATGGGTGCAGCGACAAGCGTCAGCAGCAAAAAAAACGGCTTGAGCATCCGCGGGGCAATCAAACCTGCAATCAAAAGCAGTATCCCAATAATGGCGAGTGTAATGACCTTGGGCCCACCAAGACCCACTATCCAGCCAATCGCCGGCAACGCGACCAGACACGCCAGACCAAACTGCCGAAGCTGTCGGTCCGTTGGACACAAGTTAACTTGGATCAAACTCATGATGACGAATCTCCGCGCCCTCTTAGCCGAGGCAGACGCTCGCCACGATCATCCTCAGTTACCCATTCTGGCTGCTCTTCCTTCCGTAGAATGTGTCGACCAATGACCAATCGATCCATGTCGGTCATCATGAAGCAACGGTAGGCATCATCCGGCGTGCAGACAATCGGTTCATCTCTGACGTTGAAGCTAGTGTTGATCAGAACCGGGCACCCTGTTTGTTGGTGAAACTCAGTCAGCAGCTGATGCAATAAAGGGTTTCGGTCGTGGTCAACGGTTTGAATTCGAGCCGAATCGTCCACATGGGTCACAGCCGGAATGGCGGAGCGATGTTGGTGCATTGTGCCCCCGCGATCTTGCCATTGTTCGTCTTCTGCTAATGGCATTCGCATCGCCTCTTGGATCGAAGCAACCAGCAGCATGTACGGGCTCTCCTCGCCAGGTCTCACCTTAAAATAAGCATCGACATACTCTGGCAACACGATCGGTGCAAAGGGCCGAAATGATTCGCGAAATTTGATTTTAGAGTTAATCAAAGATTGCATTTTTGGACTGCGCGGATCTCCAAGAATACTTCGCCCGCCCAGAGCGCGAGGGCCGAATTCCATCCGGCCTTGGAACCAGCCAATCACTTTTTGATCGATGATCCATTGCGACGTCGTCTGGCAAAGCTGTTCGTCCGAGTCACAGGTTTTGTAGATGGCGCCACGCTTGGTGAGTGATTCCGCAATCGATTCGTCGGTAAACGCGGGGCCAAGCAATGAGCCTCGCTGTGCATCGGCGGGACGCGGAGTCCGAGTCTTTTCCAATAATTGGTGCCAGATAAACAGTGCCGTGCCCAGTGCACCACCGGCGTCTCCGGCGGCGGGTTGAATCCACAAGCGATCAAACGGACCTTCACGCAAGATCCGGCCATTGCCAACGCAGTTGAGTGAAACACCTCCTGCCATGACCAAGTTTCGCATGCCAGTCCGGGCATATACATGCCGCGACATCCGCAGCATGACCTCCTCGGTGACGGACTGGATAGACGCAGCGAGGTCCATCACCCGTCGGGTGATTTCTGACTCTGGAGTTCGGGGTGGACCACCGAACAGTTGGTGGAACCTTTTTGACGTCATCGTCAGCCCTTGGCAATAGTTAAAATACGTCATGTCCAAGCGAAATGATCCGTCCTCCTTCAGGTCGATCAGGTGTTGAAGGATCCTGTCTCGATAAACGGGTTCCCCGTAGGGCGCCAAACCCATCACCTTGTATTCACCACGGTTCACTCGAAAACCGGCGTAATAGGTGAAGGCCGAGTAAAGCAGGCCGAGCGAATGCGGAAAACGGATCTCATCAATCAACTCGATTTTGTTTCCCCTCCCGACTCCAATGCAGGTGGTTGACCACTCCCCAACGCCATCGAGCGTGAGGATCGCAGCTTCCTCGAAAGGCGAGGGAAAAAAGGCACTCGCCGCGTGCGATTCATGGTGGTCGAGAAAAACAAATCGGCCGCTGTATCGCCCCTCCAAACCCTTTCTGATCTCTCGTGGAAGATGCAGTTTTTGTTTGAGCCAGCGCGGCATCGCTTCGCGGAAGGAGCGATATCCGGCGGGAGTGAACGTTAGATACGTCTCCAACAAACGCTCAAACTTGCGAATTGGTTTTTCATAAAAACCAACATAATCGAGGCTTTCAGGAGCAATCCCTGACTCTTCCAAGCAATATTCGACTGCCTGTTTCGGAAATTGATAGTCGTGTTTGCGGCGCGTGAAACGCTCTTCTTGTGCCGCTGCGACGATCTCACCGTCGACAACAATGGCTGCCGCAGAGTCGTGGTAGTAAGCCGAGATCCCGAGAATGGCAGTCATCTAAACTTATGCTCACAACGCATGGCGGTTGTTGGACCTCGTTTGGGTTGATGTTTCATCGGTAGTTTAGCAGGCGATCGCAAAGAATCGAATCTAGATAACTATTTTGCAGACTTACGCCCCGACAATCTGGTCCGTCTCCTGCCTCAGGTTAGATCTCATTTACCAGTCGGCCATGACCTGGTTTCCTGTCGTCTCGCAGGCAGCGAATAGAATCGCAAATATCGGCAAATATCACTGCTGATCGATCCTATCACCGCCCTGGCGAGCGTTCGCGAAGCAGTCGATCCAGCCACGCTCTAGCTTCTCGACGATATTCGCTCTCGCGGTGCATCCAAAGATCTGTATGAGGATGTAGGTAAGGCCCTTCGGGGATGTTGAAGATTTCGCTCGTGGGGACATCAAGAAACGAAAATTGCGCTAAATCAAGATGGTCGATTAGAAAGTCGTCTCGCACGCGTGTTGCATTTTGCCCGCAAATAAGAACTGGACGCCCACCGAGTCGGGCAAGACGCTTCAAGGCTGATTGGCGATCAGAGTCGGGATAGCTCCAATTTCTTTGGCCGTCGAAGTGATCGAACGTAAATGCACCACGCCACAAAGATGCAATTTCGTCATCCCCCAATCCGATATAGCTGATCCCGATCGCGCCTCGCGAGAATCCGCAGAAGAAGACGTTGTCGCAGTCCCCGCCAAACGCCTCGCAAATCCTAGGCAAGTTCACTTTACAGTAGTCGATGGTTGCCTGTTTATTGCCCCACCATTGGACTGCATTTTCGGTCAAGTTTTTTTCAATGTAGGGCATAACGACCCATATGAGTCCTCGCCCCCCACTCATACCGTAGCCAAGGTTGGCATCTTTGACTTCACCGCTTCCTTTGCCGGGTGGAAACCGATTGCCGGTGTATTCAACGATGACGGGATACTTTCCCTCCGGAATCCAGTCGACTGGCAAATAAAGTGAGTGGTAAACGTCCGTGCCCGCATATTCGGCGGCAACTTGGCGAACTCTTCGACCGGCTGCCGGAGCAAGGTTCACCATGGTGGGCGTCACCAAGTCCTCCGCGTGAGCGGCAGGCACGCCACCGTGTTGGAAAATCGCAAGTGCTCCCAAAAACGCCAGCTGGCGAAATCGTAAGTCGAGACCATTCATCATCTGCCGAGCTCTTCACGTAAAGAATTTTAACGAGCCTGAGCATAACCCAAGTTGTACGCCACGATCCCGCCCCTCTCACCCATGCAAGCATCTGCCATCCGGAAATTCCAATCCCGCTCGAACCGTGCAATGATCCGTCTTCAAGGCTCACCCCGTATGTTGATCGTCGGCTTGGTGGGATTCGTGCCGAAATGCGAATCACGAGTCTCCGACCAGACCAAGGCAACTGCGTCCCGTTTGCACCCGTTCCGAAAGTGAAAAGGGTATGATTAGAACAACGTTTGGGAAATAAAAAGGAGCACCAACGCGGTAACACAATAGGCAAAGGAGAATAATGATGCCGGCAAAATTTAAAATCAATCGTGCGAAGAATGGATCCTTCTATTTCAATTTGCTCGCTGCCAACGGCGAGATCGTTCTGACCAGCCAGATGTACGCATCGAAAGCGACGGCGAAAAAAGGGATCGCGTCTGTCCAGAACAATGCTTCGGAACCAAATCAGTTTGAATCACTCACCAACAAAGCCGGAAAACACTATTTCGTACTCAAAGCCAAAAATCGGCAAGTCGTCGGTACCGGCCAAGCTTATTCCGGAAGCACAGCCGTCAAGAATGGAATCAAGTCGGTCACAAAAAACGCCCCCCAGGCCCTGATCGAAGATGAGAGCTGAATGCTTCCCACCGATCTCAGGGAGCATATACGTCCCAGCGTTTAATCCGACGTTTCACTTTCGAATCGACTTGGAGTAAAACAGAGAGATAGAGTCTCGTGCTGAAAAGTACTTCGTCTGCATCAAAAGCTCGGTTCGCATGACGTCCAATCGCGTTTTCCTAGGGTTCTTAAGCATCTTTTTTGGCAGTTCGATTCTTGCTGCCGCCGTGGCTGAGAGTCCGTCTCGGTTCGAAGCAGAAGTTCGGCCGATTTTGGTCGCCAAATGTGGGACTTGCCATAGCGAAACGGTTCGCAAGGGCGATTTGGATCTTTCCAGTTTGGGTGGATTGCATCGCGGTGGCGAGTCGGGCGAATCTGCGATCAGCGAATCGCTCGATGAGAGCCCATTGTGGATACAAATTGAATCGGGTGAGATGCCCCCAGAGGGCGAAACACGCTTAACACCGGCGGAGAGAAAAATCATCCGCCAGTGGATAATCGCCATTGGAATGTCCGAACAATCATCTGCCGCAAATGCGAAACCTCTGACTCAGCATGATGTCTTGCCGATTGTTTTGTTGCGATGCGTTGCCTGCCATGGGCGATCACGGCAAGAGGGTGGGCTTGACCTGCGAACGGTTGCGTCAATGCGACAGGGCGGAAAGAGTGGCCCCGCGCTGGTAGAACATGATCCCGATGGAAGTTTCATGGTGCAACGGGTTGAAAGCGAAGCTTGTCCGCCTCGCGAGTTGTTGCTGAAGTTCTTCATTCGCCGCCCACCAGAATCTGAGATCAAGGTGCTGCGGCAATGGATCGCTGAGGGCGCCCAAGAGTTTGATGTTCCTGCCGATGTTGCAACAAACCATCCTGATCCAATGGTTACCCGCGAGGACCGTGAACACTGGTCCTTTCGAGCTCCGAGTAAAAAGACTGCGATGGATTCGATCGATGAATTTTTACTGGAAAAACTTCATGACCGGGGAATCACTTTCGCACCGCTGGCTGAGCGGGATGCGTTGATCAGGCGAGCTTACGTTGATCTAATCGGAATACCGCCGACCGTTGGGCAATGGAAGCGATGGCGGAGTGATCGAGATCCCGCTTGGTATCAAAAGATGATTGAACATCTTTTGGCTACACCCGAGTATGGTGAGCGATGGGGACGTTATTGGCTGGACTTGGCTGGGTATGCCGACTCAGAAGGTGGCGTATCAGCCGACCCGATTAGAGAAGTTGCATGGAAGTATCGAGATTATGTCATTGACGCCTTCAATGAAGACAAACCGTACGACGAATTCCTGATTCAACAACTTGCTGGAGATGAGCTAGCGGATTACGAACATGCAGCAGAAATCACAGAAACGATGGTCGAAAATCTGATCGCTACTGGATTTTTGAGAATGGGGATCGATCAAACCGGTTCGCGAACCATGAATTTTGTGCCTGAACGACTCGGTGTTATCGGGGACGCGATAACGGTGGTTGGCGAGGGACTGATGGGAATGACGCTCGGGTGCGCCCGTTGCCATTCGCACAAATACGATCCATTGCCACAGCGTGACTATTATCGTTTCAAGGCGATCTTCCAGGGAGCGTTTGACGAACATGATTGGCTAACCTTCAAAAATCGAAATCTCCAAATTGATGTTCCTGAGCGTCGGCAACGGGTCGCAAACGTCAATCCGCCACTACAAACACGCCTCAAGCGATTAAATAGTGCGCTCAAGCAAGCGAAGGCCGAATGGCAACTGGCGTTACTAAAACATCACTACCCGGAACAAAGCGAGGCTGATCGAAGCGAGACGATTCGAGCGCTTCGCATCGCGGACAACAATCGCACGCTACCGCAGCGAATCCTGGTTGAAATGTTGCAGCGTGTTGAGATCCTGGATTCCAATCACCAACCATCACTGGTAGTCGAGGCTGAGAACAAAATCGCCGGGATTGAAATGGAGATTGTTGAAGTCACTCGGCAAATGGAACCATCCTTAAAAATCCGTGCTCTTTGGGACCGCGGTGAGCCCTCGCCCACCTATCTATTGCGCCGCGGTGAGCATCACCAGCCAGGGCAGTTAGTTGGCCCTGGTGTTCCCTCCGTGTTGACCGATGGAGCCACCCCTTTTGTCGCGACGCCTCCCTTTGCCGGAAAGACCGGGCGACGGTTGGAGTTCGCGCGTTGGCTAACTCAATCAGATCATCCACTAACGGCGCGAGTCATGGTGAACCGCATTTGGTATCACCACTTCGGTGTCGGCTTGGTCTCGACGCTTGAAAATTTTGGAATTCAGGGTGAGCCGCCATCTCATCCCGAGCTACTCGATTGGCTAGCGATCGAGTTCGTGGAGAGAGGATGGAGTGTCAAGGCGATGCATCGCCTGATCATGAACTCGCGTGCATATCGACAAACAAGCAAGGTCAGCGGAGAGAGCTTGGGGGCCGATCCGCAGAATCGCCTGCTGTCTCGCATGCCTTTGAGGCGATTAGACGCGGAAGCCTTACGTGATTCGCTACTCTTTGTGTCGGGACGCCTCGAACATTCAAGCGGTGGACCACCAGATCTAGTTTCTGTCGCACGAGATGGATTGGTGAATGTGGTGCCAACCGCTACTGGGCAGTGGCGCCGGAGCGTCTATTTGCAATATCGGCGGACGGAGATACCGACGCTGATGGAGACATTTGACTACCCTGAAATGGGGCCAAATTGCTTGACGCGTAGTCTTTCAAACACTTCGCCACAATCATTGCTTTTGATGAACAATCAACATATTTGGCAACTCGCTAAATCGTTCGCTCAGCGGGTGCGCAATCGCGTTGGCAAAGAGGAGAACCCAATTAATTTTGTGACGGCGGTTTCTCAAATTGCTTTGACAAAGTCGCCAACGGAGCGTGAGTTAACATTAGGCACTCAAATGTTGCGTTCTAACAGTCAAGATGTCCCCGGCATCACTGATCAAGCTTTGGAAGCCTACTGCCATGCGATTTTAAACTCCGCGAATTTTTTGTATGTCGATTAACAACGCATCCAGAATGAATCAACGTTCAGCTCAATCGACGCGCCGGGACTTTTTCGCACGCACAAGCGATGGAGTGCTCGGTGCTGCGTTAGCACATCTGTTCACCCAGGACTTCTTCGATGGGCAGGTGTTAGCAAATGAAGGCCCCGAACTGGGGCCGCAGACTCACGGAGTGTATGACCTCAAGCCGAAGCCAGCCCATCATGCTTGCAAGGCCACGTCGGTCATTCAATTGTTTATGAATGGCGGTCCTAGCCAAATGGATTTGTTCGATCCAAAGCCTGTTCTGGATCGAATGGATGGTCAGCCCTATCCAGGTAACGTGGAACAAATCGGAAATCAGGATACCGACGACATTGGTGTGATGATGGGAGCACGATATCCGTTCGCCCGTCACGGAGAGAGCGGGATGTGGATGTCCAACGTTTTGCCGCAAACCGCAAAATTGGCTGATGAAATCTGTTTGATCAATTCGATGTGGACGGACCATCCGAATCATGACAATGCGTTATACAAGATTCACAGTGGCCGCCTGTTTATGGGGTATCCGACACTCGGCTCTTGGACCGTCTATGGATTGGGTACCGAGAATCAGAATTTGCCGGCGTACGTGGTTTTGACCGATCCCCTTGGAACACCGAAGAATGGGACCCGGAACTGGACTGCCGGTTTCCTGCCACCGGTGTATCAGGGAACTCGGTTTCGTCCCACTGGATCACCAATTCTGAACTTGAAACCGACAACAGAAATGCCTGCGGCAGTCACGCAATCTGCTCGGCAGCTTCTTCAGCAACTCGATGAAATACATCGTCAACAGCGTCCTTATCAGCCTCAACTTGATGCTAGGCTCGAATCTTATCGATTGGCTGGCCGGATGCAATTGACGGCGAATGAGGCATTGGACACTCATCAGGAAACTCGGGCGACCGAGGCCATGTATGGAATTAACGAGAAATGGACGGATTCTTTCGGGCGTCGCTGCTTGCTTGCGAGGCGATTGGTTGAACGTGGCGTGAGGTTTGTGCAAATCTTCCTTGAGGAGCAACCTTGGGATAGTCATGCCGATCTGGAGGCGAATCACCGAGGAGTGTGTCAACGGACAGACAAGCCGGTTGCGGGACTGCTTCGGGATCTCGCCCAGCGGGGATTATTGGATTCGACGTTGGTCATCTGGGGTGGCGAGTTTGGTCGCACTCCGACAACACAAAAATCTGCAGATGGCTTTTCTGGCCGCGACCACAATATGCAAGCCTTTACTTCCTGGATGGCGGGGGGAGGAATCAAAGGTGGCACAACCTACGGCAAAACGGATGACTTTGGGCATGCAGTGGTTGAAGACCCGGTCAGTGTCCACGACTTTCACGCTACGATCCTGCATCTACTAGGACTCGACCACCAACAATTATGTTTTACTCGCAGTGGCTTGGAGGAGCGTCTGACGGGTGTTGAACCGCCGCGCGTCGTTCGGGAAATCATTGCATGACGTGCGTTCTTGCAGAGCAGCGAATTCTCATTCGCGTGAATAATGATGCAAAACGGTCGAAGCACGCCTATCTGGCCTCACCCCGGCAGCGTCCTGTGAATCCTCTCCGTCGGGTTGGGCTAACGGGTATCATGGCGAACTCAACCATCCTGACACCCTGTGTGGTCAATCATCCATGCTGAATCGCCGGCAAGTCATACAACTCGGTTTCTCATCTGCGTCGGTCGCGGCAACCAAACGCGATGCGATTGGAGCAACCGTTTCCGGTGAGCAAATCATCGACACGAATGCCCATTTGTCACAATGGCCCTTTCGTCGCCTACCGTTGGATCAAGTCGAAAAACTCGTGAATAAGTATCGCTCGCTTGGGATTACTCAAGCCTGGGTGAGCAGTTTCGATGGGCTTTTGCATCGTGACATTACCAGTGTCAATGAACGCTTGGCAGCGCAAGCCAAGATATTTGATGAATTGATCCCAATCGGAGTGATCAATTTGCGTTTGCCCGATTGGGCAAGTGATTTACAACGGTGTTGTAAGTATCATCAAATGCCTGGTGTCCGCCTTTTTCCCAGCTATCACAATTACGGATTAGACGATCCAGTGGTGCTTGAATTGTTTCGTCGTGCCGCTGACAACCGGTGCTTCGTGCAGGTCGTCGTTGCGTTGGAAGATGCGCGGACCCAGCACCAACGCTTTCGTGCAGAAGATGTCGATTTAAACCCCCTGCCGGACGCTTTGTCCCGTGTGGAGGGTGTTGCAGTTCAATTGCTCAATGCGCGAATCGCTGCAGATCGCTTGAGCGACTTAAAAAATCTTGATCGGCTTTATTTTGACACAGCGCGGGTCGATTCCACGGATGGCGTTCCAAAACTCGTCGAACAAGTGCATGCGGAGCGTGTCATGCTGGGAACGCATGCACCCTTTTTAATTCCTGAAGCAGCGCTCATTCGAACCTATGAATCGGACCAACTGGATGACGCGTCACTCAGAGCAGTACTCGCCGGTAATGCGAACCAACTGATTGCTGGATTAGCATGATGACAATGAATCGGTGGACACCGGGTTTGCCTTCGCCGGAGACTTTGAAACGCTATCGAATTTGGGATTCGTACTTCACACCTGCCCATGGGCACCCGGGCGCGGATGGAACCAAAAGCTTATTCGCTGATATTGTGCGATCATTACCAGCGATTCAAACAGGTCATTTTGAACGAGCCTGTTATTTTCCGCATGTCGGCACAGGTACCACGTCGGATCATAATTTGGAAGCGTTGTTGCAAACCCAACCTGACATTGTGCTTAGCCCAATGAGGCGATGGTCCGGCTTACTGCTTGGGATGATTCAGGTGAATTCGAACGATGTCCAGGCGTCGCTACAAGCGATAGATCAGTGGATAGCGGATGGCCCGATGGTTGGCGTCTACCTGCCCGGTGGCGGTCCTGGGGCACGACGCTGCGATGATCCCGCCCTTGGGCCAATGATTGACCGGGTCGCGCAGCTTGGTGGCGTACTCATGGTGCATACGTGGTTTAAAACAGGGGGCAAACGCAACCCTAGTGAATCAACTCCCTCCGAGCTGGCGGTGTTGGCCAGTCGCTATCCGGAGCAAAAGATGGTTTGTGCGCACGCAGGTGGAGAATGGCAGCAGGGAGTCCGGGCAATTCGTCAACATACGAACGTGTTGATTGAAACATCTGGCTTTGATGCCACAGCGGGATTCATCGAAATGGCGGTTCGAGAAATCACTGCTAAACGCATCATCTTCGGTAGCCATCTACCTTCGCGTTCGCTCGGGACAGAATTAGCAAAGGTCCTCGGGGCCGATATTCTTGAAGAAGAAAAGCGACTGATTCTGGGACAGAATTTTCGAGACTTGTTGCAGCTCGGCAGTGAATGAAACTGCATACATTCATAACCGCCTTTCGAGTCACTTCGATCAAATCCAGCTGAGGTGAGCTCGGGATCTAATATTCGCGGTCAGTATTTTTCGCCGCATTGAGAGGTTTCATCTGATTTCGATTGATTTATCGCTTCCCATTTGCCTTGTTTACGGGAGCAGTGTTCCTAACCAATAAAGCGAACCGGATTCTAATCCGGTCAGGATGCGGACCGTTTGCTACCTTGAGACAACATGGCGGCAAGCCAAACTAGGACAACGCTGCGCAATAGCGCCACGTCGTATCGTCCTTCAACTGCCATTCCGATCAAAACGCACGGCGATGGACTGAAGCCCAGGAAGGTCCAAGTCATGTCGCTGAGATAAGACCCGCGTGAATGGCAAATAAGCAGAGGCGTTTGTGCGAAATGATCCACTCGTTTCGCGGGGATTGTGTCGGCCAAGCGAATCTCCGCTACCAACCGGTGCGAAGCGAGCCAGATGTCGTGTCAACTAAGCGACTTCCTCGTCCTCGCTCATGTCTTCAAAACGGATCGAGACTTGTTTGCTTACGCCAGATTCCTGCATGGTAACCCCATACAGAGTCGTCGCAGAAGTCATCGTTTTCTTGCTGTGGGTAACGACAACGAATTTCGATTGATCTAGAAATTCGTTCAAAACGGTGACGAATCTTCCAATATTGGCTTCGTCAAAAGGAGCATCAACTTCATCCAACACACAAAAAGGACTTGGTCGATACTTAAAGATCGCCATCAGCAAAGCAACCGCCGTCAACGCTTTTTCGCCCCCGGACAAGAGTGAATTACTAAGGCTTTGCTTGCCAGGTGGGGTGGCCACAATCTCGACACCCGCTTCAAGCGGATCATCTGCTTCCTCCAGAATTAGGTCCGCGTGTCCGCCTCCAAAGGACTTACGATAAAGCTGCTGGAAGTTAATCCGAATCGCCTCAAGTGTGTCGAGGAATAGCCGGCGACTATCGGAATTGATTCGCACGATAATTCTTTGCAGCGAATCCTTCGCCGCGGTTAAATCCTGATACTGTCCGTGAAGTTCATCGTATCTTTGCTGTAAGCCTTCTAGTTCCTCCAGCGCTTCCATGTTCACGCTGCTGGTGCGTTGCAACTGGAGACGCAATTTTTCGATTTCTGCTTCAACACCGTCGCGATCTTCAGGTGCCTTCCAATCCTCTGGCGGTTCACTGCCGTGCAAGTCGATCTCGTAATCTTCTCGTAACCGTTGCGCCAATGTTTCGCGGCGTAGTTGCAGATTTTCTCGTCGCGAGGAGATCGCGTGAGTGGCTTCGCTCGCGGCAGAAGCCTGCTTCATGGCCTCTTCACTGGCCCGCATGATATCGCCATTTTCACGGCGTACTTCTGCCGCTGAATCGGTGAAATTTTTGAGTTTGGCTTGGGCGTGATCAGCTTCCCATTGCAACTCAGCCAAGTGGTTGTTTGCATCCAGCAATCTCGCTGTCAGCTCGTTGATACGTTTCCGGCCGGAGTTGGCTTGCGTCCGGACTTCATCAACAGCCGCTTCGCGTTGGCTTTGATCCCGCTGCTGCTGTTCCATACTCGTTGAGAGTGCTTCAAATTTTTGTTCGGCTCGCGCGACATCGACGCTGATCGTCATCACACCGCTGGTTGCTGTTTGCAGCGCGGACTGCACATCCGCGAGCATCTCGTCCGCCTCCGCGGCTTCCATTTCGAGGCGTTCGATCTCCTGGCGGCCGTTGGTGATCTGCTGGCCGAGCGATTGACTTCGTTCTTCCGATTCCAGCTGCACCGCTTTAATCGATTCGATCTCTTGCGTTAATTCGTCACAGATTGCTTTTTGCGACTGTTTTTGATCCTCGACATGGCGGCGTTCAGCTTCGGCCGCAGCGCGATCGGCGATCAACTGACGATGTCGTTGCTCTAAACGTCCGAGTTGTGCCGCTTCTTCGTCGACCTGCTCGGCTAGATGCTCCGTTTCGCCGGTAACCTCTTTGATCTGAAATTCGTAATGTCGAATTTCTTGTTCGGCAGCGGTGGTTTGACTGCGGCGACTAACGAGGCCAGTTGCAGCAGCCGCTGGGCCGATAACGGTTGATCCATCGTTCTCGAGTAATTCCCCATCAACCGTGACGAAACGCAACCCGGCACCGCTGAGCTTGCGAAGTCCCAACGCGGTATCGAGTGAATCAACCAGCCAAGTACTGCTCAATAAGTGGCGGGCAAGTGGCTCAAAGATAGGTTCACATCGAATCATACGATCGCCGCGTCCGATGACACCCTTCAAGCCATCCAAGCGAATGCGATCGCCTGGTCGACGTCGCGGAAGTTCATCAATCCTTAGTAGGCCAACTCGGCTATTGATTTTGAGTGTTCCAGCCAGAATTGCATCTTGGAGTTCACCGCCGCTGACAATGATGTACTGACTGCGTTGCCCGAGCGCACTGTCGATTAGCGGTGCAACCTTTACGTCGACTTCCAGACACTCGGCGACGATCCCATGAACATTATCCGCGAGTGATAATGACGGATCTTGCAATTGCTGAAGGATGGTTCGCACGCCCCCGGACAGTCCTTCTTGTCGCTGCTCTAGATCCTTGAGGACGCTCAGACGCTCGATTACACCTTGCAGACGGATCTTCAGTGCTGAAATTTCTTCTCGGCGTCGATCGAGGGTGCGTCGGCTTTCCTGAAGTTTTGCATCGGCCAATTCAATCGCTTTGACGATTTCGTTGATCGCGTTGTCTGCTTCTGCAACCCGTGCGATGGCGTGCTCTGCTTCTTGGCTAACCTCGTTGAAGGAGGTGAAGGCGGCATCCGATCGACGATGGAGGTTCGCAAGTGATCGTTCGGCTTCGCCTATCGCTTGGCCGGCCCGTTGGCGATTGGCTTCAAGATCCGCCACGCGTCGGACTTGAGCGAGGTGGCTTTGTTGGACCGATTCGCGGCGAATACGGACTTCCGAGACTTCCTCCTGAACTCGATCTCGTTCGACTTCGGCATCGCGATTACGGCGGCGGGCGTCTTTTAGTTCACGGTCGTATTGCTCAAGTCGTTGGTTTGCGTTTCGCAATTCTTCGGCTGCAGAGCCGGCCCGGGACTGCAGCAAGCGGACGCGACGGAGTGACTTGGCCACGGTTTGTCGCAAATCGTCGATCGCTTCTTTGTCGGCGGTTCGACGGCCGGCATACTCGGCAATGCGTTGGACGAGGTTGCTGCGATGTTGTTCCACCTCAGCGGATTGCTGAGAGATGCGTTGAAGCTCGGCGTCGGCCTCTTGCCGTGCTTCCGCCATTTGCTGACGGAGCGATTCTAGCTCGGCGTGTTTCAGCTTGGCGGCCGAGAGTTCACGTTCGGAATTTTCCAACTCCGTCGACATCTCGCGCCAATCAGCCCAAGCAACTTGGGTACGCAGCTCTTTCATACGCTCATTGGCTTGGCGATAACGCTCGGCCTTGCTCGCCTGACTGCGGATACTTTTCAGTCTCGAGGCAACTTCGTCGACGATGTCGCCAAGGCGGGTCAGGTTGGTTTGCACCCGCGTGAGTCTGCGTTCTGCTTCGACCTTCTTGGCTTTGAACCGACTGATTCCCGCTGCTTCCTCAAAGATTGCGCGGCGGTCTTTGGCACCGGCTTGCAGCATGCGATCGACTTTACCCTGCTCGATCAGGCTGTAGGCATCGATCCCGATCCCTGTTCCACGAACGAGATCTTTCACGTCTTTGAGCCTGACCGGCTGATTGTTGATCAGGTATTCGCCTTCGCCACTGCGATAAACGCGACGTGTGACATGAACCTCCGGGGCATCGACATCGAGCTCGCCATTGGGATTGTCCAAGACCATGGTGGCTTCTGCCGAGCCAGCTGGGCTGCGGGTTTGCGACCCCTTGAAAATGACGTCCGCCATTTCCTTGCCGCGGAGGCTTTTCGCGCTCTGGCTGCCGAGAACCCACTTGATGGCGTCAACGATATTCGACTTTCCCGAGCCATTTGGACCAACGACGACAGTGATACCGTCCGGGAAATCGAACCTTGTGCGATCCGCAAAACTCTTGAAACCGGCCAACTCGAGTGCTTTCAGCATGCGTTTGCGTGCAAAATCGGTTTCAATAAGTGCGGAAATAGCGGTGTTTGATGTCCTTTCAGGCTAAATGAAAGAACCTGATCAGGCTAGCTCTGTTTTCTTAATCCAGCGAAGATCAGTCTGGTTTTGAGTCTGCTTAGGTCGCTTCTGCGTACCGGCAGCCGTTTCTTGCTCGCAACTGATTTGCGACCCGCCCGAATTTCTTGCCTGAATGTTATAACCGTTACCATGTCAGAGCCTGCGTCCCAACAATCAGAACAGCAACCGCTTCGAAGTGTCCACACATCGAACTTGCCTGAGATCCTCAATCAATTGGGGGTTTCGTTGATGGTGACGACTTATCAGGCAGGCCGTTTAGTCATTCTTCGGGCTGAAAATGGCGTGCTAAACACCCACTTTCGATGTTTTGATAAGCCCATGGGATTGGCCATCAGCGACAATCGCTTGGCGGTCGGGGCGGCAACCAGCGTCTGGGAGTTTCATAATCTGCCAGCAGTTTGTCCGCGACTCGAATCTCAATCAGATGCCGAAGCAGGAGAGCGAGAAGGCGTTAAAGTCACCCCAGGTTCTCACGACGCCTGTTTTTTGCCCCGAACAACTCACTGGACTGGGGATGTTCAAATCCACGAGATGGCTTGGGTTGGAACCGGCCATGAAGCCGAACTCTGGTTCGTGAACACGCGATTTTCTTGTCTGTGCAAACGCAGCGCGACGTACAGTTTCGAACCGGTCTGGCGACCTTCTTTTGTGTCGAGTTTTGTTCCCGGTGACTGTTGCCACCTCAATGGGATGGGGCTGCGAGATGGTCAGCCGCAGTATTTGACAGCGCTCGGTGAAACAAATGAATTTGCTGGGTGGCGTAAAAATAAAACCAGCGGCGGGATCGTCATTGATCGCTTAAACGATGAGGTCGTCGCCCGAGGGTTATCGATGCCGCACAGCCCGAGGTGGTACCGAGATCGTTTGTGGATTTTGGAATCGGGAACAGGTGGTTTTGGCTACGTCGATCTAGATACGGGACGCTATGAAAACGTCGCATCCTTACCGGGATTTACGCGAGGCTTGGCTTTCACCGGACCTCTCGCTTGGATTGGTTTGTCGCAAGTTCGCGAGTCTGCTGTGTTTGGTGGAATACCAATCGCCAAACGGGCAATGGATGAACGAGTCTGCGGGGTTTGGGTTGTAAATATTGAGTCCGGGCAAACAATTGGATTTGTTAAATTCGAGGATGCCGTGCAAGAACTGTTCGCGGTAGAAGTTGTTCCCGCAAGGTACCCGGAATTGGTGAACGACGATCGCGAACTTCTCGCCGGTTCCTTTGAATTACCAGATGTAGCACTGGGGGAGGTGCCACCTGAACTGCGAGCCGAATGAGCGACGTATGACCGCATCAGTGCGAAGTGGTTCGGTGCAGGCGGATCAGTTGTGCGTTGGACAAGCCGCGTCAGAGCTTGAGCAAATTCGACTGGAATTGAAAACGGGCTGAAACCTGGATTGGAAAACACCCATGTCCTGCAAATTAAAACGAAATCACTGGGGCTAAGAGGTCTGCAAAGCTTAAAGTAGCGGATGGATATGCGTGTTTGGTTTTTGCGCCGAATCGCATCAGTTTCGCTTCCGCCGCGCGCCCTTAAAGAGGTGGTATGCTGCCTAAATCATCATGTACGTCGACCGCCATCATTTCCTTCGTTCTTTCGCGCATCTGACGGCACCGATCATGTTCGGGCTGTCTATCGTCTTTTTGGTTAGCCAGGCTATTCTCGTTGTGACCTGGTTTGACGTCCCCAACTTTAGTGAAAACGCGAGGTTGGCGATTCGGCCCGACGCATCCGAAGCAGAGCAAATCCGCTTGGCGATTGCTGCCAATGATATTTCCGGTGGTTGGTTCCAGAACATCGCGATCACGTTGATCTTGATTGTCTGGCCGATCACGATCGCGGAATCTTCGTTTCATTGGATGACGCGTCCTTGGACGGCTGAGACCAAGAAGTATCACTTCTTTAGCTTGCTATTTTGCGTCATGCCATCCCTGCGGCTGTGTGCACGCAGCTATGAGATGCACGATCGCTTGTGGTTGCCCGGCCTCGGTTGGCGGAGCCCCAACAAACGGTTACGGCGTCGGCTGGCAAAGAAACTCAGCATCCCGATGATTTTGATCGCGTTGCTGATTTTGCCAGTCTTTGTGATCGAGTTTTTCATGAAGGTTCAAGTCGCAGAGTACAGCTGGTTGCGTGTGTTGCTGCACATCAGCACCGGCGTGATTTGGTTTGCTTTTGCGGCCGAATTCATTTTGATGGTTGCGGTTGCGAAAAAGAAAGTCGATTACTGCCGGACCCATTGGGTAGACCTGGTAATCATTTTGTTGCCCTTGGTTTCTTTCCTGCGTTTCTTGCGTGTCATGCGTGTTCAGCAGGTGATAAAACTGGCGCGGGTTTACCGGCTACGCGGTACCTCGGTCAAAGCCTTGCGGGCATTGTTTGTGCTTGATTCGGTTGAGCGACTACTAACGAATAACACGGAACGTGCTATCGAGCGGATGCAGGCCAAGCTTGAAGAAGTGGAAACGCAGGCCAAGCAGTTAAGGCGCCGGCTTTACAAACTGCGAAAGAAACTTGCTCAGGAAGAGCTTGAAAAAGCAGAGGCTGAGAGCAAACTCGAAACCAAGAATCCGCCCGAGAGTGGTATGCACGATGGCAAGCCCGCGGCACACAAGATTTTGAATTCTCGCTCCGAATGTACTTCCGATTGAAGGTCCACCCTTTGAAGCCTATCCGAGCCCGGTGGGCTGGGTAGTTTCCGCCAGTTTGGCGGCCGCTTTGCCTGAAACGACCGGCGGAGCGAGTTTTTACGCAATACGCTCAAATCATCGTGTTTGAGCCCCCTTTGCGGCTGTGCCCGCTTTTTTACCGGTAAAATCGGGTGGCGCATTTTCTTGCCGAACTGGCTAGAATAGGAGGTCCTCTCACTCTCCCTCCAACCTGCGTCCTCCGATGCCCTCTATGTCGCGATTTGTTGCGATTTGCGTCTCCCTACTGCTTGGTTGCTGGCTCGGCCCAGTAACCGAGGCGGCGAAGGTGAGTTTTGAACTCGATGTGCTTCCTGTTTTGACGGCACATGGCTGCAATGCCGGTGCGTGTCACGGCAAACAGCGAGGGCAGAATGGGTTCCAGCTTTCGCTGCTCGCATTCGATCCAGATTTCGATTTTCACTCACTCGTACGGGAGTCCCGGGGCCGACGTCTTTTCCCCGCGTCGCCAAGTGATAGCTTGTTGCTGCGAAAAGCAACCGGACAGGTACCCCACGGTGGTGGTCAACAAATCGAAATTGGTTCTTCCGATTATGAAACGCTGCTGAACTGGATTGCACAGGCTGCGCCGCGTCGCATTGAGGGCGAGCCATTGCTGCAAGCTGTAGTTCTAGATACGACTGATTTTTCGCTTAAGCCAAGTGAAAAAAATAGCTTGCGAGTTACAGCTCAATACGATGATGGCAGCACTCGTGACGTGACAAGGTTGGCGACCTATCTATCCAATGAGGCAAGTGTCGTTAGCGTCGATCCTGCGGGAGAGATGACCGCGGGCCCCTTGCCCGGCGAGACGGCAGTGATGGCTCGGTATATGAACCACATTTGTGTTGCGAATGTTTCCATCCCTCAACCAAACACTTTACCCACAACTCGCTACTCGGAGCTACCACGATCGAACTTCATTGACGATCACGTCTACGCAAAGCTTCAAAAGTTATCACTATTGCCTTCTGACCCGATCGATGATGCAACGTTCTTGCGTCGAATTTACACCGACGTCATTGGGCGGTTGCCCAGTCCAGAAGAGGCCAGGGAGTTTTTCAATGCGACGGAGGCAGACAAACGTGCAAATTTAGTTGAACGTTTGCTTGATCGGCCTGAGTACGCAGATCACTGGGCCGGTTATTGGGCGGACCTGTTGCGGCCCAATCCCTACCGCGTTGGGATCAAGGCGGTGCTGAATTACGATAATTGGATCCGTGAACAATTCCGCGACAATGTCTCGTACGATGTGATGGTGCGGAAATTGATCACGGCCAAGGGTAGCACTTGGCACAACGGCGCCGCGACGCTCTACCGTGACCGTCGCAGTCCCGATGAAGTTGCAACAATGGTCAGCCAATTATTCCTTGGGGTCAGGCTGGAGTGCGCGAAATGCCACCACCACCCCTTTGAACGCTGGAGCCAGCAAGATTTTTATCAATTCGCAGCTCACTTCGCGAAAGTCGGAAGGAAAGGGACGGGTTTGTCGCCACCGATTTCAGGTGGCGAGGAGATTGTCTTCACCAGCACGAGTGGGACCGTTTCGCATCCGCTTACCGGAGAGAAGATGAGCCCAAAGCCGTTGTTCGGTGAGCACGTCGGTGAGGCTGATGACCCACGCTACGATTTGGCGAACTGGATAACATCCGAAGAAAATGACTACTTCGCACAAGTGCAAGTCAATCGGGTCTGGGGAATCTTGATGGGCCGAGGCATCGTCGAGCCTGTGGATGATCTGCGGAGTACAAATCCACCGACGAATCCAAAACTCCTGGATGCTCTCGCCGCTGAATTCAGAGACTCTGGATACGATCTGAAAGAGTTGATCCGGACCATCACACTTTCTCGCACCTACAGTCATTCGTCGTTGCCCAACGAAACCAATGCCAGCGATCGCGTCAATTATTCCCGTCATTACCGCCACCGCTTGCGTGCCGAGGTGCTAATGGACGCGGTTGCTGACGTAACGGAAGTCGCTACCAACATGCAAGCAATGCCGCCCGAATCTCGCGCCAGTCAAGTGTGGACGCATCGAGTCGATTCGATGTTTCTGGATACCTTCGGACGTCCCAACGAGAATCAGGACCCTCCCTGCGAGCGTACCCCCGATGCGACCGTCACTCAGTCTCTGCATCTGATGAATTCCCCTGAGATTGATAGCCGTATTCGAAGCGATCAAGGACGGGCGGCGCGACTAGCCGCAAGTGAGATGACAGCAGCTCAGATCATTGAAGAAACTTACTTAGCGATTTTTTCAAGAATTCCCACCACACCGGAATCAGACTACGGAATCGAATTGCTCGAATCCGCGGAGAACCGCCGTACGGCAATCGAAGATCTGATGTGGGCCATGATGAATTCGCCCGAATTTACAATTCAAAATTAGTGTAGACCGGTTCTGTGGAACATTTGAAAATTCGATCATTGGTTTTTGCATCACAACTTGAGCGGCAACAGTTGGCCGAGTTTGGTGCGAAAGTCCTTTTTCCGTTGGTGCTATGGAGAAAACCATGAAGGCTCGACGTTGTGAAGGCGTTTCACGTCGTGATAGTTTGATGCTTGGCCTGGGAGGATTGTTGGCCGGCGGTTTAACCGGGGCCTTGCGTGCAACTGCATCGGAGGGTGTGATTGCGCCGAAGCCGCATCAGGCAGATGCCTGCATCTTGATTTGGATGGATGGCGGTCCGAGCCACTACGAAACCTTTGATCCGAAACCAGAAGCTCCCGCTGAAATTCGTGGTCAATTCGGTCCCATTGCGACGCAAACGCCCGGAATCCAATTCAGTCAATGCTTGCCGCGGCTGGCATCCATTTCCAACGATTTAGCAGTTGTCCGATCGATTCGGCACAACCAGGGAAATCACGGCGCCGGCAATCACTACATGATGACTGGCGCTCCACCGCGGATTCCGGTCGGCTGCGGCGCGTTTGTTAGTTTTCATCCCTCGCTTGGCAGCGTGGTGTCTAAAGAAGTTGGCGCACCGGAGGGAATTCCTGCTTATTTCTCGATGCCAAGCATGTCGCGCAGTGGCGGTCCAAACTTCCTCGGTGCTCGCCACGCGCCATTTGTGGTTCCCGATGATCCAAACCGCAGCAGTTTTCGGGTTCGTGATGTCACGATTCCAAACGGTTTGACTGAGGGCAGATTCGAGTCTCGACAAGCCATTCGTGCCCAAGTTGATCGCCTCATGCGTATCACGGATGCGGCTGCTGGCGATCCTGTCGTTGCCGGTGATGAATTTTTCGCGCAGAGCATGCAGCTCATTAGTAGCCCGCAAGCTCAGGCGGCCTTTGACATCCATCAAGAACCGGGTGATGTTCGGAATGCCTACGGGCGAAATCCATTCGGACAGCGAGCGCTGTTAGCAAGACGATTGGTAAGTGCCGGAGTCCCATTTGTGACGCTTTATCACGGTGGCTGGGACGATCATCGTAATCTGTTTAACGCGTATGAGAAAAAGATGCCGCCGTTCGAGTCAACGATTGCAGCGTTGATCGAAGATCTGAAATCTCAGGGGATGCTCGAACGAACGCTTGTGATCGCCTTGGGCGAATTCGGGCGAACCCCGAAAATCAATAAGGATGTCGGCAGGGATCATTGGTCCAATGCTATGAGCGTCATGTTTGCTGGCGGTGGAACGCCTGGCGGGCAGGTCGTTGGTGCGACCGACCGTCAAGGTTACGCAGCTGTGGAACGTGTCCTGGCACCGGAGAATTTTGTTTCAACGGTCTATCGAAAATTGGGGATCGATCCGAACAAGATGGTTCACACCCCGGAAGGGCGGCCCGTCCACCTGGTCAGTAATGCGTCTCCCATCGATGAGATCATGGGTTAATGTTCACGTCCGCGTTCCTGCTTCAATCGACACCATCGAAAATACCTTCAACCCGCAGAATTTGCCGGAGCTTGGCGCGGACCCCATGGCTTCGGCCATGCGACGGCAGCATGGACCGTCGTTTCTCGCTGACGTTGGCCATTCCCAAACTGTCTGATTTTGCAGGGAGACAGGAATGAGCTACTCCTGCAATCATCGTTTTATTTGTTTCGTCCTTGGAGTGGTGTGGTTTCTCTGCTCTGCTGGGATCTCGAGTGTCGCGACAGCCCAGATTCAGTTGGATCGTTTTTATCCTCCTGCAGTTCAAATCGGCCAAGTTTCGAAGTTGAAGGCGGAGGGGAAATTCCCGAAGTGGCCCGCAACCATCATCTGTGAACATGATGATTTAGAGATTACTGCGGGTGAGAAAGCGGGGGTTTTAGAGATAACCGTCCCGGAAAACACGCGCCCGGGAATCGCCTGGATTCGGTTGCACGATGATCAGTCCGCCAGCGACCTGCTTCCCATTTTCATCGAACGAGAAAGTGTGCAACTCGAATCCGAACCCAACAACCGAATCTCCGAATCCAATCAAACCGTATTGCCGATCCTGATCGCTGGGAAGCTTGAAAAGAGCGGCGACCTCGATTCATACGTGGTCGAATTGACCGCCGGACAGACGTTGGTAGCTTCCTTGCGGGCGAATCAAATTTTGGCGTCACCCATGGATTCGATTCTGCAATTAGTCGATTCACGCGGCAACGTCGTTGCTCAATCGGACGATGTTCAAGGCTTAGATCCACAACTTGTCTATAAGTCAAATTCTAATGCTACGTTCCATGTAAGAGTGTTTGCTTTTCCTGAAACGCCCACTGGAACGATCGGATTTGCGGGGAACCCGTCCTACGTCTATCTGCTTCGCCTGACGACCGAGCCATTACTTGATCACGTGCTGCCATTACTGATCGCAAGCGACTTCACCCAGAAGTCCCATGCTACAGGCTGGAACTTGCCGACAAAGAAAAAGCCGCTCCGATGGATTGGTCAGAATCCTGTTACCTCTTCTTTGCCTGGGGCGAGTGGGTGGCATTGGCACGACCTTGCGCCGGCCAACTCAGAGTTTTTGTTCGAGTCAAAAGAGGAATCGGCCGTCACAGCAAGCCGTTTGCCCCTCGTTTTTTCTGGGTATTTGTCGCAGGCAGGTGAAACGGACCGAATTCGATTTGCCGTGAAAAGTGGGCAGCGTTACCGAGCAAGCGTTTACGCAAGGCGATTTGGGTTTGAGCTTGATTCGGTCTTGCGTTTGATTGACCCTGTGTCGGGAAAGGAACTCGTGCGCAATGACGATTTGGCACGGAATGAATATGACGCCGCTCTCGAATACAAAGCAGCTTCGGATGGTGAAGTCGAGTTGCAGATATCGGATCTTGTCGATAATCATGGAACTCGAGCAGCCTATTCAGTTTTAGTTCAGCCGGTAACACCCAAGGTCGAGCTTACCGTCGCGGCAGGACGCTTTCCGCTCGCCACCGACAAGCCTGCCGAAATCACCATCAGCGTGAAACGAAGCGATGGTGACGCGTCAAAGGTTCGCATCATGGCGCAAGGCTTGCCAGCGGGCGTGTCGGGTACGGAGGCTGTCTCGCAAGCAAAGGGTGACTCAGCCAAGTCTGTCAAGCTAACCTTAACCTGCGACTCTGAGGTTTCCGCCCAAGGTATTTTCCAAATCGTTGGGCAGAGGTTGGATCAGGATGACAAACCAATGGGTGAACCCATTTCAGCGACCTACCGCATTGCAAAGCTGTTTGATCGCACGCGATTATGGCTTTCGGTAACGAAAGAATAAACGCAGAGGAAGGGCATTCATGAAGCGTCACGCACCTGATGTTCGCCAATTCATGACTCGTCTTCCAGTGGAGGCTGAGCGTTGTGAAACCGCACAGCAGGCTTGGGAACTAATGGAAGAACATCACGTGCATCACCTCCCTGTAATGAATGGTTCACATTTGCGAGGTGTCGTCTCACGGGAAAGGCTGCTCGAAGCCCAGGTAACCAACCCGTCTCACTTCGCTGATTTCCCAGTCGAACAGTTTTGCGTTCCACACCCATTACTTGTTGAGCCAGTTGCCCCAATCGACGAGGTTGTGCGTGAAATGCAAAAGCACGCGGTCGATTGCGCGCTGGTGATGGATGGCGGCTTTGTGGTGGGCGTTTTTACCAGCACAGACGTGTTGAGATTTGTGGCGGAATTCTTCGGCCAGTAACATTCTGGGCCGAGTTGTATTCGGCAGCACCTTAAACCCAGCAACCTGCCCACCGCCCTTTCAGCCAATCGCAATCCGACGTTTCTGGCGTTGCGGGCACGTGATTTCTTGGTTCCCGCTTGGCACTCCTGGTTGCTGATTACGCCTTTTACGAGCATTCGTTTATGAGCACCTGGTTTTGACCGTTCGCATGCTCCTGTCACAGAGGAAGTGGTCTCGATAGGCAAGCTCAATCGGTTTTGAGATGAAGGTACCGCGTGAGCTAGCGCGACCGATGATTCCGGCAGCGGTCAATGCTTGAACTTTTTGTGAGGATGTCCGATTCGTTGTTGAAACTCTTGATGGTCTCACTTGCTTAATCGTATATTCTTTAATTCGAGCGGCAAGCGAGCCCGCAGGAATAGCTCGCGTT
>JARGNK010000057.1:0-5354 GCA_029213145.1 Rubripirellula sp.
CGGATCCCAGCATTCCAGGTCGTCGGAATTGGCAAGCGGCAACGCCGATTCCTTGCAGACCGAACGTGCAACGCAGTAGCCATGTTGTACGAGTGTCGAAATCTCCAAATTGGAAAACCGATCCATATCGGTGCGAATCAATGGAGCTTGTCGCTGGACTTCTATATGAGGTGCATCGGGTGCTTCGTCTTGAGAGACCATTTTGGTGATCGGGAAAAAGAGTGTTCCCTTTTGGCCGTGAAACGCTTGGAGTTCGAGTTGATTGACCCGATCCATCAGGATGTCGGAGGATCTCATTGCCGTGCTGAACAAGCCGCCCGTTTGGGCATTCGCATGTACTTTAAAACTAGCCCCAGCATTGCTCATGAAAATTCCATCCAGAGGATGAAGTTCCGCAAGCCTCCCCTCTTGTTGACCATCCTGTGTCAACAACGACCCTTGCTGCAGGTAATGGAACATCCGCAGTCCAAGGTTGTCATGGATGCCGCCATCGGTGAATGCGTGACGGCCGAATTCACCCTCCAACGCACCCACGTCACTTGCCTTCAGTGCCAGTGGTGGAAAAAAACCCGGGAAAGCGGAAGAGGCTGCAACTGCCATGGCGACTGTTGCTAATCCAGTCGGCAGATGCTCAAACTCTCGCTGGCCATTGACACCACGACGCTGCAGAAACATGCCGTCGCGGTAAAAAGCGCAAACCGAACCCTCACTCACATCCGTTGCAAGGATGAAAAGTCGGGGCGACTCAGGCAGCTGAAACAACGCTGCATCGTTGAAGAGATATTTTTCGTAATGCCATTCTAGTAGACCTGCCCGCGTGTACTGCCGCCGCGTTCCCAGTCGGGCGGAACGACGGAGGATATTCGCAAAGGCTGCCAACGGAAATCGACGCACGATGCGATTCCGAACATCAATCTGCAGAAATTGAATCAGCTCGTCGCTGGCTGCCTGGAAATCCTTGTCGGAGCCGTTGTAACGCTCCCAGTTCAAAGCGAGGTGTGCGGCAATGACACTGCCACCAGAAACCGCTGTAATGTGGCTGACCTGTGACAGCAGACCGGTGTCTCGCAACAGACGAATTACCCCGAGATGGTAAACAGCAGCGCGAAATCCGCCGCCTGAAAGTGCGAGCCCAAATTGATTCATTGAATTCAGATTGGATGCGAGTAGTGCGATTCTCGGCAACAAAGGCGGGAAAACCGGTTGTCAATGGTTGATGAAATCAGGCCGCCGCGACTGCTGCCAATCCCATCCTGATTTTTGCGAATGGTATGACAACGTGTTTCCCTTCTTGCATCGATCCCGGAAAGGACTGCCCTGCCCCAACTCCCAACGGAAAAAGCATCTGCGAATGGAACGCATTAGTTTTACCGTTTGTTCCGACTGGATCGTTTCCCCTCTAACGGTGCACCAGACTCAAAGAAAAAAAATCCGCTGCTCCGCGTCTAGTCTAGGTTATTTCTGAACTTTAAACGGAATGAACCATGGGGATTGACGGAAGTGGGTGGATTCGGATTGCCGGATATCCACGACTGTCCAACTTCGAACCCAAGGTCTAATTGAAACGCTGCGAAATGACGAGCAGCAACGAAATCCTAGGAGCATTCCGAGGCTGCTAAAGCACGCTCAGTAAAGTGCTTGTTGTCACCGTGGAGGACGGCTTTGTTCCCATGGCTGCGAAGCACACCTAGACGGTTCCTGAAATCTGATCCAATCGGATTCCTTCGGTCGTCAAGCCACATGGCAGATCCCGGATTTGGGCGTGTCGATGTTGAGTTGAGCTTGAGCATTTGTGGCGAGCTTCCTGATCAACTCACATGCTTGTTTATCTTTTTACTTAGTGCAGACACGAATACTTCCCTGTGCATTGGTGTTTCTAATGGACGTGTCGTATCGACCTGCTCTGTTCCCTGAGTTCCTGCAAGGCCAGTTCCCTGCAAGGCGAGCATTAGGCGGGCGATTCCCTGCTCGACCAATCTCCTTCTCTGCAATCACCCGTCAACCTCGCTCACTGACGATGTCATTTACATCTTTCTGGAACTGCGGTGCTGGAAGGCCATGCAACCATTGAGAACATTGCTACGAGAGCAGTGCAAGGTGAGATCAGAGGTTTCGTTATTCGCTTTGGTCGCTGAACTATTTTCGGTTATATTCAGCGGGTGTCTAACGTTCCGATAATCGGAGTCTATAGGCAGAACCAAAGATTATCGCACCGTACCGGATGGAGAATCGATTCAAATGGCTGGCATTGGATTGCTGGAGTTGATTCTCATGGGCATCATTCTGGTTCCGATTGCGATTGTCGTGATGGTGATAATTTTCTCATCCGGTTACCGCAAAAAAGAAGAACCGACGTCGAATCTTGCACCTTGTCCTGACTGCCAGGCTCCCGTGTCGATCCATGCGGTCGCTTGCCCTAAGTGCGGATGTCCCATTCGACCAGCCGAGCCGAACTAGGATTGCAGATACCAAGGCGAATCAGGGTAATTGCACTCTACGCTCCAGAGCGGTTCGTTGAACGTTCGAGGTGACCGGATCAGGCTCCCACGCACAGGGCTTGTCTTCGACGGGTTGTGAGATGCCGGATTTTTTTCAGCTGAACGCTGGCCTTTTGGGACGCTGGCCTTAGGGACGCTGGCCATTGGCCGAAATTTCATCGGCGGTATTGATTTCGACCGCGGCACTCATTCCCAGCCGGAGATATTCGGGTGATTTGTTGATCGATACCTGTACTGCGTACCGTTTGACATTTCCACTGGTCCAGGAGGACGGTTCTGGGATTGTGCTGATTTTCAAGACTTTTCCTTTGATCGTCTTGTTAGGCGCGGCATCAAATTGGATCCCGGCGGCTTGCCCAACTCGGACTCGATTTATGCGGGACTGGTGAACGAGTACGCGGACTTGCAAGCGTTTCGTGTCAACGATGCGCAGGATTGCCTGACGCTGCCGAACTGCTGCCCCCACTTCTATCTCGGCGGTTCGCCCTGCCCGACTACTTGTGGCGATGGAATAGAGGACGGTTCCATCGGCGGTCGCTGCGACTTGGCAAGCAGTGAGTAAATTTTCCAATCGACTCAGCTTGGATTGTTCCGCATCACGCACCGTCTCGGCGGTGCGAGCATCAGCCTGTGCCTTGGCAATTCGATGCTCAAATTCTTCGGTCCCTCGTGTTTGCTCCAGCTTGGCTTCTAGTAATGCCAGTTGCAGGGCCGCAGATTCATGGCCGCGAACATGCTTCTGAAACCAATCTTGTTTTGCTGCGGCGACAGCAAGCTTGGCTTTTGCTTCAATCACAGCCAATTCGACTAGGGCTGATTTATCAGGTCCAATTGTTCCTGAGCTTTCGGCTGCTTCAGTAAGCTGCTTTACCTCTTGCGTCGTTTTCAACTGTTCTTGGGCCATGGCGACCTCGGTATCGATTTCTTTTTTTCGAAAGGCGAGTTCGCCATCTTCTGCGACGAATCTTTGCAACTGGAGATCCGCCACTTTCACGGCCAATTCAGCAACCGTGGCTCTCGCTTCTGCTTCCCGCTTGATTGCATCGATCTTGGTCTTGATATCAATCAGTGCGGCTTCGGACGCGGCTAGTTTGACCTGTTGTTGATTTCGCTCATCTTCTAAACGAGAAGCATCAAAAGTGACCAGCAGGTCGCCTTTATTGACTTCCGTGCCTTCCGGCACAACCGAGAGAACAGTGGATTCAATTGGGCTACGAATTTCGACCTCACTGGAACTTTCCAGAACCCCAAATTCCCGAACGGTTTCTTCAATCCGCCGCTCGAATTCATTATCTTGCGCGAGTAGCGATGCGGTCGTGAGCCATGCAACGAGTGCGATGCGAATGCTGAATTTCATTTGAATGATTAGTGTTGACTGATGAATTTAGTAATGGAATGTTGGTCAAAATTGCAGCCTCGGGGATGGAACGCAAGGTATCCGACAAATTATTGTTTAAGGACATCGACCGTATAATCCGCCGTCTCGTGGGTCACCGCGAGCAATCGCCTGATTTTTTTGACCGCGATGGGAATCTCATCGCGGTTCTTCAATACCAAGTGCATTTCGCTGAGCTCGTAGGCCTCTACTAGAAAAGATCCAGTCTTCCGGCTCAGAACCTGATCGCCAAATCGGGAATTCATCGTCGTGATGGGAATGTAAATCCTAAGAGCATTCGAAGGTTTACCGGTTTGAAGGGTACGCTTCTTCGTCTCGATTACCCCGACGATCAGGAAATAATCGTCATTGACCCGCAAGTTTCTGCCAATCGGGTTTTTGTCACGGAACAAGCGATTGGCGATGTCGGCAGTGATCACCGCCACGTTGTTTCGATATTCAACGTCTCGATGGTTAAGGAATCGACCACTGCTAATCACGATTTCATTTGTCTGGGCAGCCTTCGCCGTCGTGCCGACAACAGCCACCTCTTGTTCTCGATCTGCGTACCGAACTGATTGCGTGAAGGTGCGGAATGGGACAGCGACGGTGATGCTCGGGACCAACGACTCAATGTTTTTGAAGTCTCCACGAGTGAGGCCATACCGGCGAACGCCAGGGGTGGTCGGGTCCGGAGGCGGTCGTTTGGTTCGTATCACAACGTCAGGCGTCATGTTTTCCATTGGCACGACGGGTGTGCTATCAAGTGGACGTTGGACAACCAAGGTCGTTGCCAAGCTCTGCTGAATCGGCAAGCGTTTCACAAGCGAATCTTTGGCCGGAGCACCCATTACACCGCTGGTGTTTTCGACCACCGTCATGTCGGGAACAGAGAAACAGGCTTTTTTCCTATCGGATCCATGAGGGCGTTCAGCCTGCATCAGTTTGCTTGAGCATAAACCGGTAATCCGGTCGGACGAGATTCCAAAGCGATGACGCGCTGGGTTTCGTTTTATTCTGCTTGGTCGCCGGTGGTCGTTTCTAGACAGTTTGACCAACGCAGTTTTTGCAACACTGGGGGACAGTTCAATATCCCGGTCAGAAACCTGATTGGCCGATACTACCTGTGCCGGCGATGTTCGAAACGATGCAACGAACAGAAGTCCCAAGAGCAACCGCACCGAACCGCAACAAAAATGTGATTCACCAATCAAATTTACACTCCTGATTTGGCATCTAAGCCGTGAATCTTTCGCACGCATTGAGCCCGGAACCGGCCGGCAGCGGCACAACAGCCGACGATGGCGAATGCTCAATTGAATTCGATACGTGTTTTTCGCTACCAAGTTTAGGTGAGAGCAAGCCGTTTATCGATGCGATTTTCGCCATTTTCTGGGGCAGTTGTTTTCTGGGGCAGTTGTTTGCTGGGGCAGTTGTTTGCTGGGGCAGTTGTTTGCTGGGGCAGTTGTTTTCCGGGGCAG
>JARGNK010000057.1:5454-10871 GCA_029213145.1 Rubripirellula sp.
GGGGCAGTTGTTTGCTGGGGCAGTTGTTTGCTGGGGCAGTTGTTTTCCGGGGCAGTTGTTTTCTGGGGCAGTTGTTTTCTGGGGCAGTTGTTTGCTGGGGCAGTTGTTTGCTGGGGCTGGGCACCGCTTAGGTTTCCCATCGACTGGTTTCTCTCCTAGGCATCGCTCTTGGTAGCAGAGTCTCTACCACAATCGCCAATCGTGCGCCCAAAGGATGTAGATGCCGAGCATCGCGTTGGTAATTGAATGTGCAACCACACAATCCCAAAAACGTTTCGTCCTCATCATCAGCAGAGTGACCAGGGTGAACCAGACAGCAGCCGCAATCCATTCACTCGGATGGGAGAGTACGCCATAGGCGGTTGCGGCGATCATACCAACCTTGCCGACGCGTTCGAGTGGAAGTGTTTCCCAAACAGCATCTTCCAAATAACGAATTAGAAAACCACGCAGCATCAATTCTTCAGCAACTGGTACGGCGATCACCAAGAGCGCGAACCGTGTGACGAGGAAGGTGTATAGACCAGCCGGATCCGAAAATAATTCCCATGGATTAATCGCGTCACGTTGGCCCAACCAATCAGGGGAGAGGCCAAGCAAGACCATCAGTTGCGATTCCAGGTTTAGTCGGCAGAGTCCGATCCAAATCAATCCACCGAGGACCCCGACGCCGATCGATAGGGGTGTGATGCGAAGAGGAAAGACCTTGATTATCCATCGCAGTCCCCAACTGACCGCAGCTGCAATCAAGCAAAGCCTAGCGATGGCAACCACCAATGCGACGGTTGGCGATTGATCAACATTCAAATTGAGGTCAACTCGTTCCCAAATACTCGGGACAAGCGCACCCACCCCAAGATAGATCGCGAGCGGTCCAACAAAGACAGCCCAACCGAGCCAGTCTGGCGCATCGTCTGGCCAGATCGGTGCCTCTTCCGGCAGGCTTTGTGGATCTGCTCGCAAGTTTGGATCAGTGCTCACTTGGTTCTCACCTGCCTTTTTTGGATGAATTGAAGACTGATCTTGCAAATCGCGTTTCCAGAAGAGCATGGCAAGCTCAGGCACAACCAAAGAAATGACATGGCTGCCATAAAACCGCTTTCAACCGACCACCATGCTTAAGCATGATCATTCGTTTCCATCATCGCCCGATTCAGCCGTTTCGGCAGCTGATTGAAGAGTGTGGAGTTTTTCCTTGGCGATTTCGAGTAGCTGACCGGTCACTTCTTGGTCATATTTAAAGTCATCCAAGACAAACTTGCGGGCGCCTTGGTCACCGCTGAAACGTAAGACAGCAATTCCCTTTTCCTCCCACCGACTGAGATCCATGCCTTCGAGTTCGTCAAGAACAACCCGTCTGCCACGGCTATCGGTGAATTGAATTTCATTACCCTCAATCCACGAACCTCGGGGCAGATACCATTTTAAAAGCATCAGGCATCCCACCACGCCGCAAATCGCAATCATGATGTACTGATTGAAAATTTGTGCCTGGACCTCGGCAGACGATTTTGATGGTTTGTCTGTAGACCATCCATTTTGCTCTGCCAGTTGGGTCCATTCTGCGTCTCTATCTTCAGTATCCGGCAGAGACTCGTAAGCCTCTGCGATCACCTGTTTTTTCGGATAGGTGACCTGCGCGTCAAAAACGCACCAAGCGATACCAACCACACAAGCGATAGCAATCCAGAGAAACCTTCGGAAAAAAGATGTCTGGACATCAGCTCGAAGCATATCGGATCTCGTGTAGCAGGCTCGATGACAGAAAGCGTTGATTCAACGTAACGTAGCTCGTCTCGACCAATTCGCGAAGCTTTTTACCTTGATTCTGCAATGATTTGCCAGACATCGGAAAGCGATTAGCGATAGCAGGACTCAAGGCTGACTACACCGGATTACCACGATTGTTAAAGAGACGCTGCTCGCTGAGAAGCCCCTAGAAAGGGGGCTCCGGCCGGTTAAGCAAAAAGCGGCGCGAAAGTAGAAACCATGGGCGTGCCGGTTACCAGCCGCTATTAGGTGGCCGATTCGAAGTCGAAGCCAATTACCACCCTGGCGTTGATTGTATTCCTTGGGTTAGCTGCCCCGTAATTCGGTTGTCATCCGCTGGAATTCTTTACGAATCGCTTGATTGTCAAATTCTCGGAGTGCGGGAATCTCAAGGTTCATTAATGTTTCGAGGTCGCGACGGCCTGAGTTCATGTGGGCGGCTACTTCGCTGGAAAGTTTTACCGTGTCATAAGTATTGATTGCGGTCGCGAGATTTTTCTGTGCCCGCGCGTTTTCGATGGCAATCAGTTCCGCGTTGCGTTCGAGATAAGTGACATACAACTTTGCTGTATTTTGCGTCAACTCGTTCGATGCAATATTAGATTTGAGAATATCAACGTCACCACCATCGATATCGATGAGCTTCTGCGCTTGCTCAATATTCATTTTTGCCTGCGCCGCGAACTCATCGAGCTTGGGAATATGTTTTTCATTGATATCGCGGATGAACGATTTCTGAATTCGGTCCATCACGTGGACCATGACGACATACATCCCGTAATATCGTTTTGCGACGTCGAGTGCCTCACCACTCTCGTCGGTGAGTTCTTGCAATTGGGTCGTCATGTGTTTGACGTTATCGAATACGACGGCCATGGAGACGATGTCATCGCCTGACACGGAAGAGAGCAGTGACTCGGCGCCTTGCTCATCGACCTGAACTCCGATTTTGGACAACTCCTCCGCAAACGACTGCTTTAGTTTCACTAGCAGTTCCTCTTGTTGTTCGATCTCAGCACGCTCATCAGCGATCAGTTGGTCAAGCGTTTCCTTGGAGGATTCAAATGGGTTGTACTGTTCGATTTGACTTTGATTTTTCGCCCACGATGCAGATACACGTTGCCGCTGGTAATCCGCGATTTCAGCATGCGACGCAGCAATCGCACTTTGGGCATCACGAATTTGCTGCCGGTAATCACTGACCTCGGAGATTTCCAAAACATCGATTGCTTGGTCCAGCAGTTGATTAATCGCCGCTGTGTTGGATTGCTTGTCGACGGTGAAAGGAATTCTTGAGCTATCAGGAAGGTTCGCGTGCTGATCAACCAATTCTCTCGCGGAGTCGAGGATCGGAAGGACACTCTCGAAAAGATCGCCCAATCGCTCCTCTCGGGAAACGACAGAAGAAACAGAGGCTTCCCCAGTGATCGTTACGCCATCCTCGGCCACCGCTGAGTCTGCGGCGGTCGCATCTCCGGATGCGGAGTCTGAGTCGCCTGCTTCCTCCGCGCAGCCCAAGCAACACAAATAGAGTAATGCGAACGGTAGAAAGCGGTGCATGGATGTTCCCGTGATTGTGTTTTGCTCGTTACGTATTCTAGGCATGTGCTCAGGTTTGGGTTTGAAGAGTGGGTCGCGAGCAATCTTCACCTAGCGGTTGCGTTTATCCTCGGTCGAAATGTTTCGATTCCTGTTGAACGCACCCGCAGGAACCGCTCAATTGACGCTCCGAGTCGTCGCAGAATGGCCCCATTTGACGAACCGCATCGCTGGTGCCTGCGATGCAAAAAATTCAAGTTTCGATAGCTATTCGCTCCGAAATGCAGGTTCTTGGCGTTTTCGACCGTTGGGGTTGAAAAAGCCACAAAAACAATGGCGAGAGTGCCGAATTGGCAAGCCTGACCAATCCACTGTTGATCAGGCAATGTTCCATCCAGCTTGACCGCAATGCGTCAACCAACGCTTACGCATTTGTGTTTCGGTTTAATCTTCGGTACCTCCGCTAAAAATCGACCGAGGAATTGGGCTTTAGTGCAGTCGCGGGATAGGGATGTGATTCATCGAAGACATACATTTGCTTTGGTGTTTCAATTACCGTTTGCGTTTCGTCGTACAGCTCTGTCTCCTCGTTGAAAACGCCTTTTTGGTCTAGTTTGAGGTGTTTGACCATGAACGGATACATCGCCTGCCGTTTCAAAAATTGATATCCGTGTTCGCGTCCAGGATAATGCACATTCCCAACCTGGGCCTGTTCGCCAAACAGGCTGTAGACATTTCGGACGTAAGGGTACTCCACCACTGGGGTATTCTTTGTCCAGTCGCCACCGACAGAAACGAGGAGTTGAGGACGGGGTGCCGCTAACGCGGCGATCTCGGCGTTGTTGGTTTCGAGAACACGCGTTTTATGAATTGGCATGCCACTTTCGCAATCGCAGCCGCCGAAAAAGTGAGCAGAAACCATCACGACGGGAACCGAGACGGTCACTCGATCATCCACCGCCGTCAGCAAGAAGGTTTGCGTTCCGCCCCCAGAGCACCCTGTCACGCCAATCCGCTCGCCATCTACGTCAGGCATTGACTGTAGGAAATCGATCGCTCGAATACTTGTCCATGTTTGCAGGGTTAAAGCTTGTTTGTGCTGATGATCCCAGCCGTGATACAAGGACTCACCAAAGCCGATCATGTCGTACGACAGTACAACTGCTCCCATCCGTGCCAAGGTTGCGCAGCGATATTGCTGATCGGCTCTTAATCGCCCTCCACTAGGACCACGTGCATGTCCATGAGGACAAAGAACTGCTGGATGCGGACCTGGTTTGCCAAGTGGTCGGTAGAGATTACCGTATGCAAGGAAACCTGGCAGCGGTTCAAACGCGACTGATTCAACTGAGTAACCAACGAAATCTCGCTTATTTCGAACGATTGGATTCAGTGGCGTGCGTTTGGGCAATGGATCAAGCTTTGCCCCAACTAATATTTGTTTGCGCACCGCGGCGGCACGCTCTTTCCATTCAGGTAGGTTCGAGTAGGTTGCAGCCATGCGAGTCAGTTGCTCGACCGCTGCGGCTTCTGATTGGTAGTTCCCCTGGCACAGAATCGGGGGTGATTGATCGCGATCTTGTGCGTGCAATTGTGTGATGACAAAGATGGCGATGATGCCTATCCAATGTGCATTCGGCATGAGGTGGGATCCTTGTGGTGTCGCTTCGCGTAAATTGAACCACGCAGGGTACATGGTGCATGAACGTTAAAACAAAGGTCGAGACCGCGTTACCAAGCCGGTTGGCGGGTGGGGAGCAATCGCGGTAACCCGAAAGTTTACCAATTGGCAAGGACGACTCCAACGGTTCCGGTGTTTCCATTTTGGTTTCTCCCTCCGAATTGGCTCTCTTTCGCCTTGTTCAAAGCCTATGAGCTGCAAATCGACCGCTGTCGGACACCTTTGGTTAGGTAATTACAGATGCAATCTTCGGCACGCCAGATTGTCTTCCGCGATCTTGATTCGCCAGCCTGTCCTACCTGCCAAAATTTTGCTGATCGTTTCTAGCTAAAGCACTTTGAGGACATGTTTACTATGGGCTGTTCTCAAGTTGCCGCCAGAGGCCGAAATCATTCTGGGCTCGGCTTCATTCTGGACTCGCCGGCAT
>JARGNK010000057.1:10971-38336 GCA_029213145.1 Rubripirellula sp.
TCTGAGCTCGTTGGCATTCTGAGCTCGTTGGCATTCTGAGCTCGTTGGCATTCTGAGCTCGTTGGCATTCTGGGCTCATTGGTATTCTGGGCTCATTGGTATTCTGGGCTCATTGGTATTCTGGGCTCGTTGGTAGCCCAGCTTGGAAACGAGCTACCAGATTTGGGCCGCATGATTTGATCGAAAACGACAACATTCATGTCCCGCATCGGCGGTGGGACTCACTCGATTGAATCGAAGTTGAGAGAGTGATCTGACTTATTTGGGTCGGTAATTGCAGATGAAAACTCTGGTCACTTGCAGCGTTATCAAGTTTGGCCAGTTGAATCGTTGCTCGCACAATTTGCTAATGATCCCAATTCAATCTTGGCACTGCCCAGGCCCCAAGGCCAAATCGAGTGGTCTCAGGTTGTGAACCGTGGTTCATGGGATGACTCAAACGTTTGTTTTTCTGCGTCTGACGATCAATCAGGAGCCGCGAGTATGGTCAGGATTCCTATAACAGGATTCCAAATTCCACGCAGCCTTCAGGATGTATCAGCCTTCAGGAATCAGACTTCCCGCTGAAAAGTGGGGCGCCGCCTTTGAGTCGCTAGCGATTTAATCGAACGGAAAACAGCCGAAACGCAAGTTTTGACCCCTGGGACATGACTGGACACAATCTGTGGAGTCGTTTGGCATTCACTCAAGTGCCGCACCTACTTTGAAACAATTCGCAAGATTGCAAATCTAGACAAGACAGATGCAATGAAAATGGCAACACGAAAAATTTCTCCGGCTTTTGCGGTGCAAACTGTTCGCCGATGGTTGACGGGTCTGTTGGTGGTCCCTGCTTTCGTGTTGACCCCTGTTTTCATGCTGGTTGTGACTCCGGTTGCGGGGCAAGCCGTTCGGCACGCCTTGAGCGTGGCCGTTTCCAGTGAAGCGGTGCAGGGTGCGGTTGTTTTGGGGGAACCGGTCACGTTTACTGCGACGATTCGAAATCGCAGTGAGTCGAAGATCGATGCGAGATTGCAATGGAACGTCAACACGGTCGCCTTCGAAAGCTCCGAATCAGCTCAACGTAAGATTCAAATTGAGGGTTTGCAGACCAAGTCGTTCGCGTTCACGCTGACTTGCCACGAAAATGGATTTGTCCAGGTTGAAGCAGATTTAACCTACGACGGGAAAAGTCTGTCAGGAAGTACTCGAGTGATGAATGCGCCTGACAAAATAAAAAGTGAATTGACCAAACAGCCGGACTTTGATGAATTCTGGCGTGATTCACGGCGGGAACTGAAGGAAGTTCTCCCTCGCTTCAAATTGATTGCCAGACCAGATTTGGACGGCAAATTGGCCGACGTTTTTGAAGTGCGAATGAACAGCTTTGGCGGCGTGCGCGTTGCGGGCTGGCTCGAAGTACCTAGAACGCAAGGGCCGCACGCGGTGGTGATTCGTGTTCCCGGGTACGGGCAAAATATGCGACCGACTGATCGTTGCGATGACATGATTGTTTTCTCATTCAATCCGCGCGGCCACGGTAACAGCACGGAGGACGTTCCTGGGGTCCCGAAGAATTATTGGATTCGTGGACTCGACCATCAGGATGATTATTTTTACCGCGGTGCTTACATGGATTGCATCCGGGCCGTCGACTACATCGCGTCACGTGATGACGTTGACCAGCAGAAGATTGCAGTTTGGGGTGGCAGCCAAGGAGGCGGTTTGGCTTTTGCCACTGCTGCCCTTGATCCCCGTGTTGATCTATGTGTTGCCGATATCCCCTTTCTCTGTGACTGGGTGAACTACTTCAAATTATCGCATTGGCCTGAAATGGATGATTGGATCGCGGCGCCTGCATCGAACAATTCACAATCGCCGCCACGCAGTTGGAAATCGACTCTCCAGACGCTCAGCTATTTCGACACCATGAATCTGGCCGATCGAATTCGCTGTACGACAATCATGGGAATTGGATTGCAGGATAAAGTCTGTCCACCGACCACTAGCTTTGCAGCCTTCAACCGAATTCCGGCTCGCAAGTCATTCAAGATTTATGAAGAGGCCGGACACGGACTTGGATCGCAGCACTGGAGTTGGGTTTGGGAGCAGATTCGAAGCGAATTCCAGGTGCGGCCAGAGGTGGGCCGGCAAAAGACTGATGGACGGGATGAGTGGCCGCAGTGGCTCGGCCCCAACCGTGAACCGGTTTGGCATGCTTCGGGGATCGTCGAGAGCTTTCCGAATGCTGGACCACCTCTGCGATGGAAGGCTCCGATCGGCGGTGGATATAGCGGGCCAGCGGTTGCCAAGGGACGGGTGTTCGTCATGGATCGAGTCTCGAATATAAAGCTCGATGAAGGCAAGCCATTACATCAAAGCCCGCCCAAGAATGCTAACTTTTTGAGACGCTTACTGCCGGGCAGCGAGCGAGTGGTCTGCCTGGACGAGCAAACGGGCAAAACACTCTGGGCACATCAATACGAGTGTCCCTATTCGACTGTCGCTCTTTATGCGATCGGGCCACGGTGCACGCCGACGGTGGATGGTGACCGCGTCTACAGTTTGGGTGCGGAGGGTAAGTTGACTTGCTTGCGGGTCGCCGATGGCCGACCGCTTTGGTCGCGAGAATTAACGGAGGATTACGATGCCGACGTTCCTGAGTGGGGTTTTGCCGCGCATCCGCTGGTTGACGAGGATTTGCTGATTTGTGTGGTCGGTGGTGAGGAGACAACATGCGTTGCCTTTGACAAAAAAACTGGCCGTCAGCGGTGGTCTGCACTCTCCGCTTCGCAGCCCGGCTATTGCTCTCCAGTCATCTATTCAGTCGATGGCGAGAGGCATTTGATTATTTGGCATGGTGACGGCGTGGAGGGATTGAATCCACAAACGGGTGAGGTGTACTGGTCCGTTCCCTTCAAGGCGACGTATGGAATGTCGGTTGGTACCCCGCAAATCGATGGCCGTTCACTGTTTTTTATGTGCTACAACCGCAAATCAGCGATGGTTCAGATCGGTGATCAAAACCGCTCAGCGAAGATCATTTGGGAAGGTGATACGAAAAGTGGGATTGGTGGAGTTTTGAATACAGCAGTCATTACAGCGGGCCATGTCTATGCGTGCGGAAATGGTGGGCGTTACATGTGCGCGAAATTGGCGACGGGCGAACGACTTTGGTCGACGTTCGCAATGTCGCCTGGCGGGCGGCCTTCGTCTTGGGGCAACGTGTTCACCGTCCGCCATCACGACCGTTACTTTCACGCCAACGATGTCGGTGACCTGATCATTGCGAAGATGACACCGGCTGGTTACACGGAAATCAGCCGCACTCATCTAATCGACCCGACGCATGATGTCGGTGGTCGAAAGCTCGTCTGGTCTCATCCCGCATTTGCCAATCGTAGTATTTATCTGCGCAATGATCAGGAGATTCGCTGTTACTCTTTGGCCGATTCAAAAGCCGATCCCGAACACGATCCTGACGCGGAGTTAGTGACACCGCCATTCGTGGAGAGCCCTGCCAAATGATCGGGCTGGATCTCAGGTCCTCGGTTGAGTTCGATCAGCTTTTTTGAATGCTGGTTGGTCGCTGATCCGTTCGGCCTGCAGCTGCTCAGATGCCGAGAGTTACCGTCGATTTTGGTTGGGCCGGTCTTTGCCTCGCGGATGCGACGAAGTAGGACGGTCATTGAATCCGATTCGAAACCGCTTATCCTTGTTACTCTGTTTCCAAAACCAGTTACCATTGGCGTTTCCTGATTGCACTGTGCTGCAGTCAGAATCGGTAGCACGGCTGCTCAAGCCAGTCGGTCGAACAAGCATTGCCAACTAGGAATACCCCATGAATTCTCAAACCCTTTCAAAGCAGCTTGTTACGATTTTCCGGAGGCGGTTCCGCCCTGTAACTGGTTCGCGTTTTTGCCTGACGGCCCTGATTGCCTCGCTGTTGCTTGCGACAGGAATGGCACGGGCAGCCAGCCCGAACTTTGTTGTTATCTTCATCGACGATCAGGGCTATGGCGATCTAAGCTGTTTTGGATCCAAGACGATTCAGACACCGAACATCGATCGGCTGGCGGATGAGGGGCGAAAATTTACCAGTTTTATGGTCGCCTCACCCGTCTGTACGCCCTCACGAGCCGCACTGATGACGGGGTGTTATCCCAAGCGTGTCGGGATGCACCAGCATGTCTTGTTCCCCCAGTCGACCAAGGGATTAAATCCAGAAGAACATACGATTGCCGATCACCTGAAATCTCAGGGTTATGCAACGGCATGTTTTGGCAAATGGCATTTAGGGCACCATCCTGAAGTTCTGCCAACCTCCAATGGTTTCGACACGTACTTCGGAATCCCCTACTCCAATGACATGAATCACCCTGACAACAAGGGCAAGCCCAAGGGAGGACCCGATGGAATGGACATCCTCTGGAAAGATCCTCAGTCGACACTTACGAAATGGAAGACACCACTCATCCAAGACGAGGCAATCATCGAAGTCCCAGTCGATCAACGAACCGTGACTCGGCGATACACGCAAAAAGCGATTGATTTCATCAAGGCAAATCAAGACGGCCCATTTCTTGTCTACTTGCCGCACTCGATGCCGCACATCCCACTCTACGTCCCTGACGATGTGCGCGACCCGAATCCGAAGAATGCATACACCAATACAATCGAGCACATTGACGCCGAAGTTGGGCGACTGCTGAATACGATCGACGAGCTGAAGCTCACCGAAAACACGTATGTCATTTACACAACAGACAACGGTCCCTGGTTGACTTTCAAGCATCACGGTGGCTCCGCTGGCCCTCTGCGTGAGGGAAAGGGTACGACCTTTGAGGGAGGCCAACGGGTGCCTTGCTTAATTCGCGGTCCAGGAATTCCAGCGGGAACTGTTTGTAACGAACTGACCGGAACAATTGATCTGCTGCCAACAATCGCTGCACTTACCGGAAAGTCACTGCCAAAGGAAAGAAAAATCGATGGGTTAGATGTGTCCGATCTGTGGATGGGAAAGGCAACGGAATCTCCTCGTACCGAATTCGTTTACTACACGTCGCAAGGCAACCTGGAAGGGATTCGCCAGGGTGATTGGAAACTTCTAATTAAGAAACCAAGGCGTCCACGAAACCGCCCCAATAATCAGGCAGGCAACAAGCCACCGCAGGTCCTTTTGTTTGATCTCAGCAACGATGTCGGAGAACAAAACAACGTTGCTAACGAACGCCCCGAGATGGTGAAGCGTCTGCGAGCCCGCATGGAAGCTTTGGATGCCGAAATCTCTGCCAATGCTCGCGAGCCCTGGATCAAAGGCTCCAGTTCCTGATGTCTGGGGCCTGGCTACATGCGTACGGTCTACTGGTAACAGGCCTGCTGGTGTTATGGCTGGTAGCCTTGTGGCAGCGGCTTGTCACCGAGTTGTTAGCCACGCTGCCTGGTGGCAGGTCTTGCAGCCACTTGTTTGCATCGATCCGAAGCGGACGAGAACAGGAGCGATCTGATCAAATGGCGTTGGTGATTCGATTGCTGAGCGCGGATGCTGCTGTTCGCAGTTTCGGCAAAATCCTCGTTTTCAACTCGTGTGAGCTAATTCTCGTTGCTTGAACACCGACGTTCATCGCAGCAACAATCTCGCCCTCCATTCCATGAATTGGAACTGCGACCGAGCGAAGACCAATTTCCAACTCCTCGTCGACGAGAGCATACGATTGTCGCTTGACTTGGTTAATGAAGTCTCGCCATCGGTTCGTGTTCGTGATTGATTTTGCAGTATGGGAAGCCAATGGATTTCTCGATAGAAATGCTTCAAGCATTTCATCTGAAAGGCCACTCAGTAGTACGCGTCCTAACGATGTGTAGGTGCTGGGCAAGCGACTGCCTAGGGTCAACGAGACCGTCATGATTCGTTTAGTGGCTGCCCGCGCGACGTAAACGACATCGTCGCCATCAAGTACCGCGATCGAGCAAGATTCCTGGATCTCTTGACTTAAGGCATCTAAGAGAGGCTGAGCAAGGGCGGGCAAAGATCTCGGCGCCGAGTAATAGGGTTTGGCTAATGACAAGACCTTGACATCCAATTGGTAGCGACGATCGCCGTGCCGTACGTAGCCAGCTTCTACCAACGTGTAGAGACACCTCCTAACCACAGCCCGTGATAATCCCGTGATCTCACAGATCTCCCGAACTGTCAGTTCTCCATCGCTATCGGCAAAGGCTCGCAGAACCCCCAGTCCCCGTGCCAGTGATGTCATGAAATCGGGATCGCCACTGCGGAACAATAAGGATTCTGCGGAATCAGTCATGGCAGCGATGACCAAGTTTGCTGGGGTGGGGTTCAGGGATACGAACTAAAGCGGGGTGGTGATTTGGAATCCTCACCGGCCGGATGTAGAAAAATCACTGGATTATCGACATTTCCCAACACCGAAACCGCAAAACAAACGATCAATTCCGTGCGATTATCGAACCGTTTGACCAATTATCGCACGGTGGTATGTTACCGTAGGAAAGTACGAGCTTGCCAGTGATCTTGGTCGGACGCATTTAAAGTTGGAGGTGATCGCGGGGGCGGATCAAGTGAATGTGATACTCCCGCCGGCAAGTGTGATCGCTTCTGTCCAAGGACGATTTTCAAATCAAATCGCGACTATCAAAACCCGAGCACAAGACCTAACAAGAAGGGTGATCTCCCCATCTCGATGACAGCCAGTTGACTGTTTGCTGTAACAACGGGACCAAAAATGAATGGTTAATCAGTGGTTTTGTTGACAGCCTCATCGATCATCTGCAAAGTAAGAACATGTCAAAGTACTACCCTCTAGCCGATGCCATTCAGACGCATATCCGTGATGGAGATTGCGTTGCGTTGGAGGGGTTTACGCATCTGATTCCTTTTGCCGCTGGTCACGAAATCATCCGTCAAAAAATTCGAGATTTGACACTCGTGCGAATGACTCCCGACCTGATTTATGACCAGATGATTGGGATGGGCTGCGCCCGAAAAATAATTTTCTCTTGGGGTGGTAATCCTGGTGTGGGATCGCTGCATCGTTTTCGGGATGCGGTGGAAAACCAATATCCCAACGAGATTGAAATCGACGAACGAAGCCATGCTGCGATGACGGCATCGTACGCTGCCGGTGCCAGTGGATTACCGTTTGGCATGTTACGAGGCTTTGTTGGGTCAGACTTGGTCGACCACAATCCCAACCTAAAATCGATTGATTGCCCATACACAGGGGAGCGTTTAGCGGCAGTTCCCGCAATCCGCCCCGATGTGGCCGTTATCCATGCACAACAGGCAGACAAGATTGGGAACGTTCATTTATGGGGAATCATCGGCGTTCAAAAAGAAATCGCTTTGGCAGCGAAGCGTGTGATTGTGACGGTAGAAGAAGTCGTCGATAAGCTCGAGGCCCCAGCGAACGCTTGCGTCATTCCCGCGTGGGTCGTTACGGCAATTGCCCACGTACCTCGTGGAGCCAAGCCTTCCTATGCGCATGGGTACTATGAACGAGACAATGGGTTTTACAGATCATGGGACGCCATTTCACGGTCACGAGAAAAATTTTCGGAGTGGATGAACGAGCACATCATGAGCGAAAATTTTGAAGCCTTATACGGTAAATCGATGCTATGACCGCGGCCTCTCCATCTGAGTTGATGACCATCGTCTCCTCGCGCCTGTTGTGCGACGGAACCGTTTGTTTTGTGGGGATTGGCATCCCATCCAAGGCCGCTACTCTGGCTCGGATCACCCATGCTCCAAACCTAATTTTGATCTACGAGAGTGGTACGATTGGCGCGCGGCCTGAGACTTTCCCGCTCTCCATCGGCGATGGCGAATTGGCAACGACAGCGGATACGGTCGTTTCAACGATGGAAGTTTTTTCTTACTGGCTGCAAGGTGGCCGTGTGGCAGTTGGATTTTTGGGAGCCGCGCAAGTTGATCGTTTTGCAAATCTGAATTCGACCGTCATTGGAGATTACGCTGCTCCGAAGGTACGGCTGCCGGGTGCCGGGGGCGCGCCGGAAATCGCGGCGTTGGCAGCGGAGACCTTTGTGATCATCAAGCACGACAAATCAAGGCTAGTCGAGAAAGTCGATTTTGTAACATCGGCAGGATTTCTGGATGGTGGGGGGGCAAGGCAGCAGAAGGGCATCTGCAACAGCGGCCCAAGCGTCATCATTACCGATCTTTGTTGTTTCCGCCCCGATTCCGAAACCAAAGAACTGATCGTGACGCAGTTGCATCCAGGGGTTACTCGCGAAGACGTTCGCAATGCGACTGGTTGGGAAGTCACCTTCGGCGATGACCTTTTCGAAACGCAACCACCAACCGAAACGGAGTTGGCCACGTTGCGTGAATTGGAACTGCGCACCGAGCTGGTTCAGAGCGGGAGTGGAGAATGACAAGGCAGGCCTGGATATGCGATGGGATTCGCACTCCCATTGGCCGCTACGGTGGTGCGCTTGCTACGGTGCGTCCTGATGATTTGGCCGTCACCGTTATTGATGCGCTCGTGACACGCAACACCAACGTTGACTGGGAGGCCGTCGATGATTTGTTAATCGGTTGCACCAATCAGTCGGGAGAAGATAATCGCAACGTGGCTCGAATGTCAGGACTACTGTCGAAATTGCCAGACACTGTCCCGGCTATGACTGTGAATCGTTTGTGTGCTTCGGGCATGGATTCCGTCGCGATTGCCGCCCGAAGCATCGGTGCGGGCGAAGCTCACCTGTGTATTGCGGGGGGTGTCGAGTCGATGTCGCGGGCCCCGTTTGTGGTTCCCAAAACAGAGACGCCGTTTGGACGAAACGTGACGTTGCTCGACACGACAATGGGCTGGCGTTTCCCTCATCCGCAAATGGAAAAGCTGTACGGCTGTGAGACGATGCCTCAAACCGGGGAGAACGTTGCTGAGCAGTTTAGCATCAGCCGTGAATCGCAAGATGCATTTGCGCTACGCAGCCAGCAACGTGCGGCCGCGGCCACGCAGCGTGGTTTTTTTGGGGGTGAGATCACGCCCGTGATCGTGCCGGTCAAGCGGGGTGAGCCCATTGTGGTCGATCGTGACGAACATCCCCGACCATCGAGCACGCTCGAAGGGCTTCAAGGGCTGCGGCCATTCGTCAAACCAACCGGGACAATCACTGCGGGGAATGCATCAGGCATCAATGATGGTGCGTGCGCGATGATTGTTGCATCCGATACCGCGGTGAAAAAGTTCGAGCTCACCCCGCTCGCACGCGTTGTTGCAACCACGGTTGTGGGGTTGTCGCCCGGCATTATGGGAATCGGCCCGGCACCCGCCACACGCAGGCTGCTCGAAAGGACCCAAATTGGATTCGATCAGATTGGAGTGATCGAACTGAACGAGGCATTCGCTTCGCAAAGCGTGGCGGTCCTTCGTGAGTTGGGCCTTCCCGAAGATGCGCCCCATGTAAATCCAAATGGTGGAGCGATCGCGATTGGTCACCCCCTGGGAATGAGTGGATCTCGGATCATCTTGACAGCAACCAGACAACTCCAAGAAGTAAACGCGCGATACGCACTTTGTACGATGTGCGTTGGTGTTGGACAAGGAATCGCCATGTTACTGGAGAGGGCATGACCCAGACTTCGAGGCCTGTTGCCTTCGTGACTGGCGGTGCGACCGGTGTGGGGCGAGCGACTGCGATCCGGTTTGCTGAACAGGGTCACGATGTTGTGGTCAATTTCCTTGGTCCAGAAATCGCTGCTGCTCAAGAAACCGTGGAGATGATCGAGTCAAGCGAGGTTTGCTCACTCGCCATTCAATGTGACGTAAGTGATAACGAGCAGGTCGTATTGATGGCTGCCGATATTTTTGAACGCTTTGGTAGACTAGACGTGCTGGTCAACTGTGCTGGCGCAACTCAATTCGTCGATCACACCGATTTGGATGGCATGACAGAGTCTATGTGGGACCGAATCTTGGCGGTGAACACAAAGGGCCCTTTTTTTGTCAGTCGCGCCTGTGTAGACATGTTGAGAGCGGGCACAGGTGGTTCCATTGTCAACGTTTCCAGCGTTGCAGGAGTTTCTGGGTTTGGTTCTTCGATTGCCTACTGCGCCAGCAAGGGCGGTTTGAATACGATGACGAAATCACTTGCTCGTGCTCTGGCCCCGGAAATAAGAGTCAATGCTGTTTGTCCTGGCCCAATCGATAGTGGATGGCTGCGGAAAGGATTAACGGATGAGCAGATGCAGTCACGGGTGAAAAGCTTTCCGATCCCCCGTTTGGCTCAACCTGATGACATTGCTGACACCATACTTTTTCTGGCATGCGGTACTTCATTGACAACAGGTCAGTTACTGGTAGTCGATGGTGGCCGCACGATGGGATGAATCAAAGGACATAAAATTGATTGACGCAGCTGAGAGAACCGACTGGAGTTTCTACTCTGGCTCCCAACTGACCTTTGGTCCGGGAGCGATCCGCGCGCTGCAAAGTGTTATCACCAGGCGCAAGTTCAAGCGTGTTCTGGTCGTGACGGATACGGTGTTATCAGAAGTGGGAATTGTTGATAAGGCGGAAAACGTCCTGTCGAAGACCTCGGCGGATTGGATGCTGTTTACCGAGGGGGAACCAGAGCCTTCGACTTCCTCGGTCACGCGGTTGGCTGAGTTGGCACGCAGTTACCAGCCCGATCTGTTCGTTGCGATTGGTGGTGGCAGCAACATGGACTTGGCAAAAGCTGCAGCCGCCGCGTTTGGACACAACATGGATCCAGAGCAAATGCTCGGTTTCGATCAGGTGCCTGGGCCAACCCCAACCCTGGTCTGCCTGCCCACGACCGCGGGAACAGGAAGTGAAGTCACACATTCGGCGGTCTTGAAAAGTGCAGCGACGGGGCAAAAAGGCGCCATCCTCAGTCAATATCTTCGGCCAGACATTGCGATTGTTGACCCAAATTTGATGTTAAGTTGCCCGTCGAAGGTGACTGCTGAGTGTGGTTTTGATGCGCTTACTCACGCGATTGAGGCCTTGTTGGTCAATCGCTGGTCGAATCTGACCGAAGACCAAGAGCATGGTTTGCCATATGAGGGAAATCATCCGCTAGGCGACCTTTATGCTGAAAAAGCGATCTCCCTGATTGCTACTAACCTTCGGCGAGCTCTAGAAGCCTCTGAGAGCATTAAGGCCCGAAGTGGAATGGCCTTGGCTGCAACCCTCGCGGGCATGGCGTTTTCCTCATGTGGTGTTTCCCTCGCTCACGCGCTTGAGTATCCGATCGGCGCAAAATACGGATGCAGTCACGGAATTGGAAATGCAATCGTCTTGCCTGAAGTCATGCGGTTTTGGATGCCAGAACGTGAAACGCAGCTTGCCAGAATTGCTGAACTTTTAGGGGTCTCCAAAGCGAACACCATGCAACCGCGGGAAGCAGCTGAGGCCGGTATTCGCATGCTGGAAAAATTGCGGACTGCAGTTTTCTTGCCGTCGAAGCTATCTGAAGTGGGAGCAACAGGTACAGACATTCAAGGCTTAGCCGAAAAAGCATTGACAGCCCAAAGGTTGCTTGATTTATCGCCACGCAAAGCCACCGCCGATGACATTACCGCAATGCTGAAGGCGTCGTTGTAGGCGACAGGTAACCGCCAATGATTTTTCCCTGAGACGGACAAACCGAAATGGATTTTTTTCTAGCTGGCAAATGGCAAGGGCGTGAGCAACGGATAGACGTTACTAATCCGGCCAATAATGAAGTGATCGATACGGTTCCCAATGCCTCTGCAGACGATGTCGAAATAGCGGTTCGATCGGCAGTCGACGGAGCGACCGTGATGGCAGCGCTGACTGGGTATGAGCGATTTCGCATTTTAAGGCGTGCGGCGGATCTGATGATCGAACGTCGTGACGAGATCGCGAGAACACTCAGCAGTGAAGAAGGAAAACCAATTCGTGAAGCGACGGTGGAAGTCGAGCGATCAATGCAATCGCTGGAGTTGAGTGGTGAAGAAGCAAAGCGGTTGGGTGGCGAAGTATTGCCACTTGATGGTGGCCAGGGTGTGCAACAAAAACTTGGATTTACCTTGCGTGTTCCGTGTGGCGTTGTTGCGGCGATCACCCCCTTTAATTTTCCATTGAATCTCGTCTGCCATAAAGTGGGGCCAGCGATTGCGTCGGGGAATGCCGTTGTCCTAAAACCGGCCAGCGATACTCCTCTCGTGGCCTTGAAGCTGATTGAGGTTTTGCTTGATGCCGGACTGCCACCTCTCGGAATCTCCTGCATCACCGGCAGTGGCCGCGTGGTTGGAAAACAGATCTGTGGCGATCGTCGCGTCCGCAAGATCAGTTTCACCGGTAGCCAGGATGTCGGTCAGCAGATTTGTAAAGTTGCCGGGATCAAAAAAGTCACCATGGAATTAGGAGCGAATAGTCCATTAATCGTGTTGCCCGATGCAGATATCGACAAAGTTGTCACAGCAACACTATCGAGCGGTTTTGCCAATGCGGGCCAAGTCTGTATTTCCGCCCAGCGGTTAATCGTGGCAGACGAGATACATGATGAATTGATGGGGAAGCTGATTCCCAAAATTGAATCGATTGTCTCGGGCGACCAATTAGAACCGGATACGGAAATGGGCCCGATGGTTCGCGTCTCCGACGCGCAGCGTGTCCACGCCTGGATTAAGGAAGCAGCCTCGGAGGGAGCGAAGATTGCCTGTGGCGGTCAATGTGACGGCGCGTTCATGCAGCCAACCTTGGTTCTCGATGCCAAGCCAGAGATGAAAATCGTGCGTGAAGAATTGTTTGGGCCAGGCATCGCGGTCTGCTCCGCTCGCGATATTGATGATGCGATTCGAATGGCAAACGACTCGCATTATGGGCTTAGCGCGGGGGTTTTCACGCAAGATATTGACGCTGCCGTTCGATTTGCCAAGGAAGTACACAGTGGAAACATACACATCAACTGGGGCCCCATGTGGCGAACCGATTTGATGCCATATGGAGGATTAAAAGCGAGCGGGATTGGCAAGGAAGGACCGAAATACGCCATCGAAGAAATGACGGAGATGAAGTCAGTTGTCATTCATTCATAGGTGATCCACTTTAACAGCCAATTATCCACCGAACGCAACTATCCACCGAACGCAACAGAACGAGAATGGGCTTCAATGCCGCTGCGGGTTTTAGTTCAGCACGTCAGATTCAATTAGGCCATCCCGCAGCCGGATTACGCGTTTTGCGCGGGCGGCCACCTCGTCCTCGTGAGTGATCATGATGATTGTTTTTCCATCATCATTTAGCGACTCGAACAAATCCAATACCTCTTCGGTCGTCCGGGAATCGAGATTCCCTGTCGCTTCGTCGGCCAAGATGAAATAGGGATCGTTCACTAAGCTGCGGGCGATCGCGACCCGTTGCTGCTGACCTCCCGAAAGCTCCGTTGGCCGGTGGTAAAGGCGGTCTCCAAGCCCGACTCGCTCGGCCAGTTGCTGGCAGATTCGGATCGCATCTTTCTGGAGCAAGCCCTGGTATTGCAACGGGACCTTGATGTTTTCGAGAACATTAAGTTGTTGAAGAAGGTTGTAAGATTGAAAGACAAACCCAATACGGCGACCGCGAATCCGAGATAATTGGTGGTCGTTAATTTGTGCAACATCATCGCCTGCCAACAAATACTTTCCGCTCGTCGGGCGATCGAGACAACCAAGCACATTCAGCAAGGTACTTTTCCCTGATCCGGAAGGTCCCATGATGGCGATGTACTCACCCGCTAGAACATCAAACGAGACGCCCCTTAATGCGTGGACCGTTTCACCCTTAAGGAAGTAACTGCGACAGAGTGATTGCACTCGAAAAGCGATTTCCTGCGAATTCGCCGACCCAAGCGAGCCGTTTAGATCAATTGCGTCGTTTGGCGAGTCACTGGATAAAGTCATGGGGCAGTGGGGGCTTTCCGAAGCAGGCACCTTAAGTTGGTTCGAAGCATCGCTTCAAAGCTGAGCGTTTTTCAAACTAGCTTTAATGAAATTTGCGCGGATCGACGGTTTGAATTTATGGGCGGGTTGAAAAACGTATTTCTGCAGTCGTTAACTTCGCATCAAAAGGGTGATTCCGAGCATGGCCGAGCCGACCAAAAAGGAGGCTGGATGCCGCCAATCTTACCTTGCTTTGAGAAACCAGGTTGCAATCCGACGGCACCCAACCGAATCCTACAAGGATTACCGCAGGCCGTCATGATTCGTGGACATGATTTCGGAGAAAGAATGATCGGGTACTTCCTATTCATGCCGGAGTGCCTCGATCGGATCTAGGTAAGCCGCCCGACGCGCTGGATAAACACCAAATACGACACCAACGCCGAGCGAGATTCCTAAGGAGAGTAAAACTGACCAGAGCGCGATCCGGGGTTCAAGCGAATGGACGATGGGGGGTAAAGCGTCTGGTGAGATTGCCGTGATGACATTTTTCACGATGCGAAAAATCGGGCCAACAGAAAGGCCGAACAAAACGCCTAGCAATCCGCCACTTGCTGTGAGCACGACTGTCTCTGTGAGGAACTGACTGATGATATCACTCCGTGTCGCACCCAACGCTCGGCGGACGCCAATTTCGCGAGTTCGTTCAGTCACCGTGGCCAACATGATATTCATAATGCCAATGCCGCCGACAAGAAGTGAAATTCCAGCAATCACCACCAGTAAGACGTTGAACATCATTCGAGTTCGCTCTGCTTGACGTAAAAGTTCTCGCGGAACAACGACCGCGTAATCTTCCTGGTCGTGATACTTGCTTAGCAGTGTTTCAATAATCTGGGCCGTTTCGTCGACTTCTTCAATGTTGTTGACTTCAACGGTGATTTGGCTCAATTCGACGTCTTCGCCGACGAAGTTCGATCCCTGGCCACCGCCTACGCGTTTCATTACCAGGTCACCGACGCGTTGTCGCAGCGTTTTTAGCGGAATGTAGGCATCGAGGTTGTAGTCTCGCGAGTCAAGGCTGCCGCCAATCGCTGCTGATGCAGTGCGGTCTTTTGTCTGGCCGATCACTGTGTAAAACTCACTGCCGACCCAAATGGCTCTGCCAATCGGATTTTCATACGGAAATAATCGCTTTGCGGTATCGCTTGCTAACACGATGACCTTGTTGCCGCGATCGCGGCCCGAGAGCCAGCGTCCGCGTGCGATTTCGAGCCGGTTTAATTCCAGGTATTCCTCGACGCAACCAACGAGTTTTGCGTCAGCGGTACGGTCATCCAAACGGAGTTCAAAGCGTAATTCGCGCATTGGGATGGCACGGCGGATGTTTGGGATGTTCTCAACGATGCGTCGGTAATCCGCTCTCAGTAGTCCATAAGTTTTGACCCGATTATTGGCTTCTTCGGCACTGCCTGCGTTTGGTTGCTTGGTTCGAACGATCACGTTCTTGGCGCCAAGCTCAAGGATTTGTTGCTGAGCTCGGTAGCTCACCCCTTCCCCCATCGCTACGAGCCAAATGACCGTTGATGTGCCAATGAAAATCCCCAACGCTGCGAGACCTGCTCGTAGCTTTTGCACGAGTAGGCTTTTGATGCCGAGGACAACGGTTTGGAAAAACTGAGCAATCAAGGGATTCAGTACGTCAGATTCTGTAGGGTTTTAGTTGCGGGACGATTCAAGGTCGAATCGATGATTGAGAGTGGTCGCTATTTTGGGCAATACGAAATATGGACGACGCGAAATTTGTTCATCGTGAGAGTTTTTCTGCGTGAAGTGTTTGGCAACGTGAAGGTTCTGCTCGTGCACCGTCGGAACAATGATGCGTTTTGTCGGTCCATCTCGATATGAATCCGTTATCGATACATCTTTGTAAGGTGTTTGACTTGGGATCCACTTTAGCTGGCCTCCACGGTTTCGCGAGTTTCGGCAGGTGAGGCATTGGGATCGGTGGTTTCTAACTCGTTTTCAGACGCAACGATTTGTTCATGTGCAGCCGGGTTAAGCAACACAAGATCGCCTTCTAGCAAACCGCCTTCAACAACGGAAAAAACCTCGTTGCTGTCGCCAATTTGAATTTCTTTCCGCACTGGCTTGGTGACTTTGGTGGTTTGTTCCGTTTGTACCCAGCAGAAGAAACGCTCGTCACGCTCAACGACCGCTGCCACTGGGATCAGCAATACGTTTTGATGTTCAGCGACCGTGATCAGCACCTCGGCACTCATTCCAGGTCTTAGGTTGGGTTGGGAAGGAAGGGCGACCAATGTGTCATAGCGAACCTGATTTCCGGTCCACCAACCCGCGGGCTTGGTGATGCTTGCAACGTTTGAAACGACGCCATCAAGGGTGCCATCGGCCAGGGTGACCTTGGCTTTCTGCCCAGTTTTAACTCGTTTCACACTCGATTCATGAACTCCAATTTTGACTTGCATCTGTTCAAGGTCGGGCATCAACAGTAGTACTTGGTCTTTATGGACATTGGTACCTTCAGCAATCGGTCCCGTTTCCCATTTCGCGGCGTTAGGGTGAATCACTAACCCGCTACGATCAGCCTTGATCACGCAATGTTGCAATTCTTCGACAGCGCGATCTCGGCGCGAAGCATCGGCCATCGCCCGCTCGACATTCGCTTTATGCCGCGCCTCGGCCGAAGTTAGATTTCCGGTTAAGGTTTGCATCTGTTCTTTGAAGGTAAATTTCTTCAAGACATCTAGTTGGGTTTGTTTTAAGCTCAGGTTCAACTTCGCCTGCTTGACAACAAAATCTTGTGCTTCAATTTCTAATTCACTCGTGTAGCCGCTTTTGGCCATGACCGTGACATGCTGCAATTTATCAATTGCGTTTCTAACAGTCGCTTCCGCCACAACGACATCTTTCTCCAATGCCATTAATTCGGACTGATAACGTCCTTGTTCATATTCGGAAACTGCAATTTCCGAACGAGCGACATTTGCCGCTGAACCGTCAGCCGCCGATTGGGACCAATTCGAATACTTCGTGCGCTCGTCAATTTGCTCTTGTATAAAAAATGAATCGAGCCGCACCAATTCCTCACCTTTCTTCACGAAGGTTCCACTTTCAATGATCCACAAAACGGCATTTCGGCCACGGACCTTTGATTTGATCTCAATGTTTTCGGCACTCTCGAGAATGCCCTGCTCTTCTACCGTCACGATCAAGTCGCCACGCGTGATTTGATGTGTCAGGCCAACTTGCGCACTCGGTTGCGTGAAGTTTCCGGCGAGAGCGATGGCTGTCCAACCAAGTGCGCAAACGACAATCACGCCCACGCCCCATTTCAGCAGAGGGAGGGTGGCATTTGGCGGGTTGCCAACATCGAAAAAGGTTTCGGAAGTATTCACTCGTGTCTGTTTACTTGTTGGAACTTCGTAACCCCGCACCTGTCTCAGCAACTCGATGCCTGCCCGCCGGTAGATGCGAGAACGCTGAATTCATTTAGCGAAGCAGTTGGTTTATCAGGAGAGTCTGCTGGTTCCAGAGGCTGCCAAAAAGTTTTGGCGTGTGGTAATCCGAAAGGCGGGGTAATCCGAAAGGTAGGGTAATCTGAAAGGTAGGGAACACGCTAAAAGCGGAGATTGTTTGCTGGCGGGGAATACTGCGGGTGGTCATGGTGGTCTTAAAGGTCCAGGTAGGGGTCGCTCTCTTTTTGTGCCTGTAACGAAAGCGAAGCTTCAACTTGCGCTTCTGCGACATTCGCCAGAGGATCAATGATGACCTCGTCGCCTTCTGAAAGACCTTCTAGAACTTCGATGAACATCTCACTGCTATCACCCAAAGCGACGGATTTCCGTTGTGGTTCTGCGTTTCCTTTTACCCAGCAAGCAAATCCGAGCTGGGTTTCAATGACAGCTGTCGCCGGCACAAGCAACGCGTTTTCGTGCTGGGCAATAACGATTTCGACTTCGACACTGGTTCCTGGACGAAGCCCTTCCCTTGGCGGTAATTCGACGATCGCGTCGTATTTGACGACATTCCCCGTCCACCATCCGGCAGGTTTTGCGACCGATGCGACATACGTGACCTCACCGATCAATGGGATTCGGTTATGCGTTACATTTGCATTCATCCCGACTCGCATCCGATCGATGATGGATTCGTGAATGCCGACCTTCACCTGCATTTGATTCAGATCGGGCATCAAAAGCAGCGTTTGATCTTTGCGAACGGTTGCTCCCTCTTCAATTTCTGGGGCGCCTTTCCACTCTTCACCGGTGGGGTAAATCACCAATCCAGGTCGGTCAGCAATGATTGTGCAAGCTTTCAATTCCTTTTGGGCCCGCTCGAGGCGTTGTTTGTCGGCTAATGCTCTTTCAGCGTCTGCTTCGTGTGTTGCTTTAGCGGCTTTCAATTCACCTTGTAGCCGAATAAGTTCTTCTTTCTTCGTATAGTTTTTCAACACTTCAATATTGGTGAGGGTCAGTTCCAAAGTTAAATTTGCCTGCGAGACGGCAAAAACTTTTTCTTCCACCTCAAGATCGCTCGTGTATTCGCTTCGGGAGAGCATTCGCGAGTGCTGTAAACGGTTCTTTGCGTTCAGCAGTCGTGATTTTGCAATGGCGAGGTCTTTTTCAAGAGAAGCAAGTTCGGAGATGAAGCGTCCCTCTTCGTATTCCTGTATCGCCAACTTCGCTTTTTCAACATCGGCAGCAGATCGGGCCGCTTGAGACTCTGCCAGATGGAAGAACTTTGTCCTCTCACTGATTTCTTCCTCAATCGCGAGGGTCTCAAGCTGTACCAAGAGGTCACCTGTTTCGACCTGGGTGCCGCTTTCAATGACGTAGGTGATCGTGTTGTCACCTCGAACTCGGCATTTGACTTGCGTATTGTTGGAACTCTCAAGCGTTCCCTGTTCGGTAACCGTGACCAATAATTCGCCACGCTCAATTCGGTGCGACGAAATCGGGCCTGAAGTTGCGACTGTGTCGGTTTTGGGACGCAACGTTGCCGCGGTGGCACCCAGCACGACGATTACCGACAACAAAATAGCGGCAATTTTCATACGTCGACCTCATCGTTTTTCGTTGCCTTACGATCAGACTCGCCCTCATCCTTTCGGTCACCGGAAGATTTTTCGGTAGGCTGACTCGCGTCATCAACTTGTGATTTGCGTTGCGTCAGTGTGTTGCGTGCTTTCTCTTCCGCCTCATTGATCAAGGCGGTCGGATTCAAAACGACTTCTTCGCCTTCTTTTAGGCCCGCGATCACCTCGATAAAGACGTCGTTACTATCGCCAAGTTGAAGGATCCGACGCTGCGGCCCGGATGGAGTGGTAACCCAACAGAAATCGCCTTCTTCAGTTTCGACGACCGCTGCGACGGGGATCGTCAAAACATTTTCATGCTTCGCCAAGATCACGTCGATCTCCGCGCTCATCCCTGGTTTAAGTCCGGCTTCCTGTGGAAGTTCGATGACTGTGTCGTATTTCACAACATTGCCAGTCCACCAGCCAGCTGGCCGCGTCACCGAGGCGACGTCGGAGACCTTCGCTTCGAGCGTGCGGTCGGGAAGTGTGACGATCGCTTTTAAGCCCGGGCGAACGCGGTCAATGACCGATTCGTGGATCCCGAGCTTGACTTGCATTTGGGTCAAGTCCGGCATGAGCAGTAGCACTTGGTCTTTTCGGACGGTCGCTCCTTCTGTGATATCTGGAGTTGTTTTCCAGGATGCGGCTGAGGGGTAAATGACAAGTCCACTCTTTTCGGCGCGAATCACACAATCCTCGAGTTCTTGAGCGGCCCGATTACGCCGCTTGACTTCCATCGCCAATCCAGCAAGATCGGCGGCAAGTTTTGATTCGCTAGCCGTCTTGTTACCGTTCAGCATCTCCATCTGCATCTTACGAGTGAATTCTTTGAGAACTTTAATTTCAGTCTCTTTGACTTTCAATTCCAGTTCTGCTTGCGTCACCGTGAATGCGTACCCATCCGCCTGGAGATCGGTGACATATCCCTGTCTGAATAATGCGCGGGATCGATCATGCATCTTGCGAGCCGTTCGCAGGTTCCGTTTATGGGCGGCCAACTCTTTTTCAAGGGCTTGCAGCTGCGATCGAAATCGACCTTGTTCGTACGCTTCAATCGCGATCTTCGCTTTCTCAACATTCGCTTCGGTCTGTGCCAGTGTCGCCTCCGCAATGAAGGTGTTGGTTTTCGTGAGGCTGTGCTGTTCCTCAATCACCTTGGTGTCCAAACGCACCAGCTCTTGACCCTCTTCGACGTAGGTTCCGGCCGGCACAACAAAGGTGACGAGGCTGAAGCCGCGGACCTTGCATTTCACCTCCGTATTGTTGGAACTCTCAAGCGTTCCCTGTTCGGTGACTGACACCGTTAGATCAGCACGGGCGATCGTGTGTGTCAAAATTGCTGCCGAATCGTCTGCTGAACTCGGCATGAATACAACGGCAGCCACAGCGCCCAAGATAAGCACCGCACCGATCGCAGCCGCCGCGCGTCCCACAAATCCGGAGTTCTCCCGTTCGAAACCGCCGCTGGGATTTTCCGGCGGCGTATTCAATGGCTCAGTTGGTAATGGTTCAGAAACGGACATCATGTTGTTAGGAAGAAGATGTTTTTTGGGAGTACTCCGCTATGTTAAACCACGCTGGGATCCCATTCGTGGACACGATCCTTGTATTCTTACGCAATTGATGCGTCCCAGGGCCCAAGCAACCGGGACTACTTTGATTTTACTGCGGTGGCTGCAGGGTCGGTTCGGGAAGAATGGGTGACTCAGGGGGAAGATCCGTTTCCTCCATCGAAGTTTCGGTGGAAGACGCGTCCGGAATCGATTCTGCTTCGCTGGCGGTGTCCGGGACAGCCGGGATTTCGTCGGGGCGGGCTGAATCCACCGGAGTTTCTTGGGCATTCGCGTTATCGCCATTGTTGAATCCCGTTCGGTCAACCTCCGTAGGATTTGCCAGCTGAAGCTCGGCTTCCGCTGGAGATTCGGCTGCAATGGGAGGTGCTTCATCCCCTGAGTTTGTTTCATCCCCAGAGTTTGTTTCATCCCCGGAGGTTGCTTCGTCCCCTGAAGCTGCTCCGTCCATTAATACTTCTGGGGGAGTGTCGGATTCAACGGATGCCGAACTGCCCCCTTCGATCGACTCTACAACTGTTCCTTGGGGTGCCGGCAATGATTCCAACAAACCATCGGCCGCAGGTGGCCCTAGTGTCTCGATCGGTTCAACCTCGCCTGCCTGGGGTGCTGAGATGAAGTCGACTGAACTTTCAATCAAGCGACCTGATGAATCGAGTTGCATTACCCCAAGCTCTCGATACAAGCGAAGCCGTGAGGCGTAATATCGCAGCCAAGCTGCTAAGAAACTGTTTTGGGATGATTGCAAAGAGCTCTGAGCACTCAGCAGGTTAATCGCGGTGGTGGGACTGATTTGAACCCGCACACCAGGTTGGCTTTGCGGCGGTGGAGTCACCAGGGAAAGTTGCGTTTGATCGACCCGGCGTAACGCAATGGAAACGGCCCGACGCTGAATATCTAGCTGTAATCGTCGTTGTTCCAGCGTTCGCAAAAGCGCCCGAAGGCCCTTTTGCAAGTCATCTTCAGATTGAATCAGATTTCGCCGATTGCGTTGAAATTCAATCAAGCTTTCTCGATAACCGTTCCGCTCCAATAAGCGAGCTAACGGTGCATCAAATTCTAGTCCCAATCGAATGGAGCTAGTTGCAGCACGAAAGTCGACTGGATTATTCCGAGCGGTGCTGACATCACCGCTCCCCGTAATGGTGAGGTTCGATTGCAAGGCGTCGGCGGCGACTTGAATCTCACGCCAGCGATCAACCAGGACGGCGCGCCCATTCATGAAGTCGAGCCGATTCTCCAATGCAATCTGAAAGGCTTTGTCCGGGTCCAAGTCAACCTTTTCAACGGTAATTACTTCGAGCCGAGCCTGAGCAGGAATCAATGACAATCGCTCGACCAGTTGCAAGTACCCCTGGATCCATGCTGTCAGTTGCTTTGTTATCTGGGCGTCTGATAGTGTTGTGGATTCCTGTTGGATCGTATTTAGCTTGTTGATCGTGTACCCAAATCCGTTTTCGCCAGTCTCTAATTCGTTCAATCGTTCACGCAGACGCTCCCGGTCTCGTTTAAAGAAGCGTTTTTCTTCATCGCTCATGAAGCGTTCACGCTGTGGAACAGCCTCTTTCATGCGTTCGACGTCAACTCTCGCGACAGCGAACAGCTCCTCAACCGGTGCGATCAGCTGTTGGACATCCTGCAGCACCAGTTCCGGTTCAGCCGAAATATTGATCGCTTTGGATTGAATGAGCACGATTGATTGACACAATTCAAGGGTTTCAGTTAGCCACGCAGCGTTTTCCTCGGTGGTCGTTTTGAGACTGTCCTCCGACAAATTCTGGGACAGGATTTCTAGCTTGACGGCGGCGTCGTCGAAGGTTTGTCGGAGTTGCTCACCACCGGTTTCGATCAGTGAAATAATTCGACTGCGAGCGGCTTGGTCAAGGTGATCAATGTCCGCTGCTGTTTCATCTTCTCCGCTGAGAACCACACGTTGTTTTTCGGGCACACTTCCCAACCGCCGGGCAACCGCTTCGACGATTCCCTGCAATTCGATCAAGACTGCATCGATACGATCAATGTCCTGTTGGGCAAGTGTCGGCACCTGCTCCTCCAGCAACTCAATTCGTATTGTCAGATCGATGAGCTCACCAATTGATCCAATGCGCGTTTGCATTTCGAGCAGGGATTCAAGAATTGGATTTGCTTCAACTGGAATCAGTTGAAAACCCTCGACCAACGTTTCGTCGATATCGACAGGAAGATCAGGGGGAAGACCAAGGGTCTTCGTTATGTAATTGTCTACGGCAAGTTGCAGCAGGTTCTGCTGATCGAGTAGGTCTGCGCGTGTGGCTTCGATATTTTGCCGAAACTGATCGACTTGAACGATGTCAATTAGCTCGTTTTCGTACAAAGCTTCAAGGCGATTTCGCGTACGCAATTGCAACCTTAAGTTGCCCTCGGTGTTCCGGATTTGTTGGGCTTGCTGGAGCAAACCGAGGTAACCTCCCACACCACCGAATCCGGAGAATGATTGGAGTACGGTGCTTCCGCCAAATCGCTGTGGTCCTGTTACTCCTGACTCACCAATCACGATCTCGGTTAGGAAGCCTTGACGAAACTGGCTGTAGGCTCTGAGGTTTCCGAGTAACCGGCGTTCTCCCCGTGTGAGTTGTTCGAGTGCGATGTCTCGACCCGCGCCCCTCAGCAAAGGCTGAATGAAAGAGAAGTTAGCAAGTGAACTCGAGAGGCTTGCATCGCCGCCCGTGAATTCGAACACGAACGAGTTCGCAAAACCGACGAGCAAATCGCCAGCAGTAGCGAATCGTTTTCGAGCCGCTAAGTCACCTGTCAGGTCGAGACGATTGCTCTCCAGGCCATTAAACGGGCCTGTCACCAAATATTTACCAGCTGCTGGCACGTAGGCGATGGTAGCTGGGATAATGTTGCCCCGATGATCGTACGTCGTGCGATGGCCCCCGAAGAACTGTGTATCCAAACGGAAACGTTCGCCCGTCACATCGAGCGACGAGAGATAAAGCGTTTCGAGTGCCCGCTGATTCTGAGGAGAATTCAGGTAAGCGAGCTGCAAAGCAGAATCGGCATCTAAGGGAACCGCGCCTTCATCGGTGAGTTGGACAAAGTCACCAAGACTTGCCTCCCAAATCGGATTTTCGAGGCTCGAGCGAATTCCATTGTCCCACCAGTGCTTCCAGCCTTTCTTGCCATCCACCCTCCGCATGTAACGGTTTGATGCCGGATCGTCCATCGGCATCGGGGAGCAGTCTGGGTTATAGGGATCGAAATAGCGGCTACGCCGGTCCATCTCGATACCGATCTTTGGAACCGCCCAGCGGGGATCATGATTCCGCTCGGCAATCGCGTGATAGGCTTCGCGGTCAGCATTCACGCGGTATTGCGAGCGAGAGCAACCCTGTTGCAGAGACAAGATCATCAAGCTCAGCAACAACAGGCAAGCGTTACAATGGCGATCTGTTGAGACGCGGCAGCCTGAACGAATGAAGCGATACGGACTGGTTGCTGAATCTTGCTTGGGTCTTCGATTAGCCACCCGATTGGAAAGTCGATGATTTCCAGCCGTCAGCCTTGGAAACCGGGACTTTGTTTTTTGAATTGATTCACTCACAGGGGAAACCTTTCGCAAGCCGAAATCAATTCGGCTGCAACTTTACGACGATTTTTTCGGCTCACCTGGTTTCTCTGTGACTCTTATCGTTATTCCACTGGTAACGACATTAGTGGTTGTGCCGGTCGCAGGGCGCAAATCCCATAACCGTAAAAGTTGATGTGCTCTGTGGCATCGACTCCATGAAGTTCGAGTAAACCGGGGAATTATTTCAAAAACCTGTCCACGCTAGCCCGTCTCGGTTGGCTCTCTTTGTGACCGCAAACTTTCACTAAACTCACAGTATTGCCGAGTTGGCTGATGGAATTGGAAGCGATTTTTGTTTGTCCCTTGATCGCGACTCGGTGCGAAATATCAGAATGGATCGCACAATTCGTTGCTGCTAGATGTTACTGCTGCTTTTTTGAAGCTTCGATACAGCGCCATCGCAGAGCTTTGGTTTGGTGATGCAACAAATCGTGTGTTCGATTGCGTTTGGAGCGATGTTGAGTTGAGGGCTTCGTTCGCAGCGTCGTTTCAATGCACCAGAGTTTTTGGAAGCACACATTTCGTGGTTTCTCCACCTCAGTTCATCTGGTGTTTCACTGGTTTAGTGATTGCGGGCACTCAAGTGGATTCACCCGTTTAGCGTTGAGCGATTTTCGCGCTGGAGGATATTCGCGCTTGCCGGTTTTTGGAGGTGTGTGATTCGGTCACGGCTTGGCAAAACGAGATTGGTGGCAGCAAGACCGAAATCGTGTCTGAGTCCGCGCGGGTGGAGACACGTTGAAGCTTCACTGGCGGGTTTTGAAAATGAGTCGCACGAAAGGTTGAGGTTCGGCAGCATCATGGGGAACGTAGGCGGGGTGAATGAACCCGTTCGGTCAAATTTCTAGACGAGTTGGGCTCCGCGTTGCACCGTCGATTTCGAGTTGAGTCTCTCGCGGTTTGGAAACTTGTCGCATAGCTGCGATGTAACTCGATGGAGCGTCTGTCGAAATCACTGCGGGATGCCTAATGCGGCCGATCAATTCCCATGGTGTCGATGCTGAAGGATCCGAACAGTGCGTCACCTCCGCTACGGCCACTGCGCTCGATTCGGACTTGTGCTAGTGGTCCAATGTCTGTTTTGTCCGCAAGGAATTTCTTAACATACGTTGGTTCGGGTGCATTGGGATTGGTAATGATTGTTTCGAGCAGAACTCTTCCCTCTTTTTGCGGCGTCACCCGAACCTGCATATTGTGCAACACACCGGCTAGCGGTGTGAATGGCATCGTTTGGTTGGTGACGATGTATTGCTGGTTGTCGACTCGCTCGATTCGAAAGCCGCCTCCTCGATAAGCGGGGTGAAAGAGCATGCGCAAATTGCCGATTGAGATGCCAACGTGGTAGCCCCCCGATCCTTCAGCCTCGCCTCCAATTTCTGCATTCACGTCGAATGGCTCTGTAAAATGGTCGTGACCAATCAATTGTTGGGCAGTCAAGATGATGCGTTGATCTCCCTCTGCGTGATTGCCATGGAGCCGCAGAACCCCAAGTGCGACCGAGGCGCGGGCGTTCGCCACGGTTGTTTCATATCGAAGCTGACCATATTGCCCTGCGATCGAAGCAATCGATTGTTTGAAGTCTTCTTTGAAAAATCCCTTGTACTCTTTCAATAACAGTCGTTTACCTCGCAGTGGAAGCTGCCATTGAGAAGGGGGCATCGTTGCAACGTGAGACCTCCATCGCTTGGCTTGTTCAGCAAATTGAGGGTTCGTCTTCTCATCGGTTTTCTGATCGAACAATTGGGTGAGCAACCAAGCTGCTTGCAACTTAGTGCGGGTGTCTTTTGCATCGAGCAGCTCAATCAATTCGGACGCGCAAAGTCGTGGTTTGTGATCGATCAGTGCCCGGACGGCAGCCAACCGAATTGGCTCCGATGGGTCGGATAAAAATGGTCGGATCCTAACCACTGCGGTATCGCTATCGAGGAGTTCCAAAGCTGGAATTGCAGCTATCCGAACTGCGGGGGTTTCATGAGTAAGGCATTGGGTGATGCGCTCCACACTATCACTTTCGACTGAAAACCAGAGGGCAGTGCACGCTTCTTCGAGTTGGTTTTGGCGTTGGAGCAAAGGGATGGTTTGCAAGATAGTCTGAACAGATTTCTGGTGTCGTTTTCGCGTCAAGAAACGCAGAGAGGCTGAGATCATTGCATCATGCCAACCAGCATCCCGCATTTCGTTAATCATTTGCAGCAGATGTTTTGCCTGCATCGCAATCTCTAGATCTCTGCTATCCAAAGCTGCGAGCAGTTGGATTTCGGCTTGGGTGGAAAATTCGCGGAGTGACGTACGAGCTTTTTCGCGTGTCATGTAGTCAGGATGACCTAGTTTGCCAATCAGTTGGGCAATCGATATTTTCGCGGCGTCGGAAGGATGCAATCGGTTGAGGTAATCGATAGCGCCCTGTTGATCGGGGGAGACCCCAGCTTTCGCAAGCAGGTCGCGGTCACTCGCAAGGTGTCGGAGGCCACTTATGAGTTGGAGTTGCTGACGATCGTCAGCCCGCACCTCTGTATCGGGCACGAAGAAAATCGCGAGTAAGCCGAGGCTGAACAGCACACGGTGGGATGGTGGCGCAGCGAAGGCGTGCTTGGTGCGACGGCTGACCTTGGTAAACCGTGCCCGAAGGCTTAGAAATGCAAGCTGCAAATTCGTTTGAACGATGGTTCTCAACGCCATTGTTTTTTCGTCTTTCGGCGTTCGGCCTTCGTGGATTTCACTACTTTGCCGCTCGTGATACTTCGGAGCCTGCTCAAAAGGGTTTTGGCGGACGTTTGTTCCGAGGTTCCCATGTTCCGAGGTTCCCATGTTCCGAGGTTCCCATGTTCCGAGGTTCCCATGTTCCGAGGTTCCCAACTGTCCGCGGCACCACCGCACGCCTCGCCCCTAATCGTACCTCCCTGAATGCTGCGGAAAAAGTTGGGTTCAAGGAGAGTTTGGGAAACCAACAGATCGCGCTAAAGGAATAGCATCAAACGCGGATTTTGATCAGCTAAGCGATTGAGCTAGGGACTGATTTGGGGACTGATTTGGGGACAGGCATTGATTTGGGGACAGGTGTTTTTGGGGTTGATTTGGGGACAGGGCATTGATTTGGGGACAGGCATTGTTTTGGGGACAGGCATTGTTTTGGGGACAGGCATTGTTTTGGGGACAGGCATTGTTTTGGGGACAGGCATTGTTTTGGGGACAGGCATTGTT
>JARGNK010000057.1:38436-40833 GCA_029213145.1 Rubripirellula sp.
TTTGGGGACAGGCATTGTTTTGGGGACAGGCATTGTTTTGGGGACAGGCATTGTTCTGGTTGAGCATGGCGGCATGGGGACAGTCAAAGACTCGTTTTGGGATAGTCAAAGACTCCTTTTGGGATAGTCAAACCGCCATTCGGTCACAGACGCAGTTGGCAGCAGAGCGGGGACAGGGAAGGCCTGGGGACAGTGATAGACCGACCGTAAGGGGGGGGGAAACTGCGGGAAAATCCCTGGGGAAGGTGATCGAGTGTGGGGAGCCTATGTCTGGCGTGCGAGGCATTTTAGGATTCTGTCCTCGCGCCATGGCACGAGATTTAGGGAGCCGTGTACGAGATTTAGGGCTCCGATCGCACGTCCTAGGTTTTTATCCGAATGGTGATGGAAGCGTCCTTGACGCCTTCTTTGTTGTATCCCGTCGATGCTCGAGTCTCACCTTGTTCGAAGGACGGCATCGTTGCACATCTGTGTAGAACAGCAGTCGCCGGGAAATTGCAGATCCGCGACTTAATCCGCTCAATTTTTGTGACTCTGCCGCTACACTGGAGTCTCTTCTCGTCCTTTACTTGCATGCAGTTCCTATGTCCGCTTGTTTGCCTTACATCGATGAAATATCTCCCACGCCTTTAACAGCGGTTCGTTTGGATGAGGGAGGGGCGACAATTTGGTGCAAGCTGGAGTTTCTCAATCCGAGTGGATCAACCAAAGATCGCATTGCTCGACATATCCTGCAAAAAGCGTGGGACCGGGGTGAAATTTCAGGTGGCGACACGGTGGTGGAAGCCTCCAGCGGGTCGACCAGTATCGCCTTCGCGCTCGCGTGCTCTCAAATGGGGCTGAAGTTCATCGCCTACATCCCGGATAGTGCGACGAGTGAACGCGAATTGATCATTCGTGCTTATGGCGGCGAAGTGCGGCGAATTTCCGGTGGAATGTCGAATGTTCTCTGTGAAGCTTATGAAGCGGCGGAAAAACATGGCTGGTTTGCTGGCAAGCAATTTGCCAACCCTGATAACACGGAAGCACATCGCAGTCGAACCGGCCCCGAAATTCTTGCTCAACTGAATGGCACTGCCGTTGATGCTGTTGTCAGCGGCGTTGGAACCGGGGGAACGTTGCGTGGGCTTCATGAGGCTTTTACTCAAAGCGGGCGTTGTGTCCGTGCTGTTGCTGCGATTCCTCGCCAAGGCGAAGTGTTTGGAGCGAATGTTGAATGTTGCAGCTTACGATTTAGCACTGACGTTCCCGGTGTCGTTGATGGGATGTCCGAAATCTATGGAAGCTGGAAAACCAATACGGTCACTGAACTTGAGGTTGGCGATTGCGAATGCCTCGCAGTCACAAAACAACTCTGGAGTCGCGGATTTCCCGTTGGCCCAAGTTCAGGCTTGAATTTTGCTGCCGCTGCCCGCGTCGCAGAGCAAGTTGGTTTTGACAAGACCGTCGTGACTGTGTTTCCTGATCGCATGGAGCGGTATTTCTCTCACAAGGTCTTCGAGCAAATTCGAGAGGAAGCCCACTGCTAACGTTTATTCTGCAACGGCAGATTCCGGCTTATGCGAACGAGCCGCTGCTGTTCCGCAATGGAGTTCGAATCTTAAGGATTCGCTATTGGTTTGCGGCCAATCGTTCTAATGCTCAAACTGAGCTCGAAGAGGCTGAGTACGGCCCCTACAATGAAATCCGCCCAGCGTGGGATCTGCCATCTTGATTGCTGGTTGATAGTAGATCTGCTCGGACCGTAATCTTATGATGTTGATCGCCAGGCGAGTATCAATGATACCATCGAGTTTCAATTACACCATCGTCGGGTTTTGTTCGACCCATTTAATCGAGATCCACTATGCGATTTGCTGTCCTGCTTCTTTCGATAACGGTGGTGTGTTTTGGTGGTTATTGCGCGAGTGAATGCCACGCACAGAACCGATATCCGTCCGTTACAGCGATCATGGAGCAGCATGATGGCGATCAGGATGGTTTCTTGACCGCCGAAGAAGTTGTCGGAAGCAGGTATGCGAGACAATTTCCGCGATGGGACCACGACCAAGACGGAAAAGTTTCTCCTGCAGATGTGGTGCGTTTTCGGCGTAGGTTCGGAATTGCGGCTGATGGGAGTATGTTGGCAGAGCCAGAAACGCTCGTGATTCCCGAGGTCAAAGACCTGCCCCGGATCGATCGTGAACACCCGCCCTCACAACAAGCGATGAGGCAAAGTGCTTACATTTTGCGTACTACACCTCACCCGGTTGCGGGCGATCAATATGTGATTCTGACGGATCACAAAGGTAGCGAGTACATGGACGCGATTCATAAGCTCGCCAAGTATCGACAGGGAAAAGTTATTCAGGTTGATGATCTCTCCAAGCTGTATTCACAGCCAACCGCATTCGAATC
>JARGNK010000299.1:0-2783 GCA_029213145.1 Rubripirellula sp.
AGCCAATGCATGGAAAATCAAATGTGCGCACCTTGACGGACACTACCGCATCGTGATGTACGAATCTCGAGAACTACCTCCAGTTTTGGCGTCGATGCTTCACGCCGTTTACTTTTTGCATGTATTCAGCGGTAGCACGCGACGAGGGCCACGGAAGAAGGATCGGCAAATGCTACGCAATACCATTGGTGGAGAAGTGGAAAGACTCGTAAGTGATTACAGTCGGTTTCAATGGGGGCCCTTGGTCGCCGCCCGCGGGTCTGAATCGTTGCTTGTGATGCGGCTTGCCGATGAGATAGAAGATCATCTCGATTCTGCCGAAGCATTCGTTCCACGAGGCCAGTTTCGTGCCGGCGATTCAACTTACGGTCAGGAATATGTCGCTCTCGCTCGCAGGATGGGGCGGCATTCGCTCGCTGCTGACTTCGAGGAAGCAGTGGAAATCAATCATCTAGCGCGATTACCCCCAGGGGTCTTATCTTCGCACCGGTCTTCCTTTGAACTGCGAGACCGACTGATGTGCGCTAACCCGATAGAACGTCTTGGATCTTGGGTTCGGCGTTGTCGCATGAGGCGAAACGATCGATAAATATGCGTCGCGAACATGACTCCCAGCCCCTGAAAATCCTTCTGGTCAACGACGCGTCGACCAGATCGGGAGGTGCAGAAATCATGTCGTTAGCCTTACGCGACTGCTATCGAGAACGGGGGCATCAGGCCTTGCTTTTTTCTAGTCGCGCCCTGTATGGAACGTTACCCGTCGAAGCGGATCACACATGTTTTGGTACGGTCTCTCCCTTGCGGCAAGTACTGCGTGTTGCCAATCTATCCGCTTGGCACGGCATACGGAAAGTGGTTTCGGCATTTCGTCCGGACATCGTGCACGTGCGGATGCTGACGACTCAGCTCTCGCCAATCATTCTACCCGCATTGCGTGGGTATCCCACCATCTACCATGCCTGCTGGCACGAGCCGATCTGCCCCATTGGTTTGAAGATGTTGCCGGATATGAGTCCGTGCGAATACTCGGCAGGAATCGAATGTTGGCGACAGGGATGCGTGTCGGCAAGTGGTTGGACTGGGCTTCTTTTTCAACTGCGGTTGTTCAAACACTGGCGGGGAGACTTTCGGAGAGTCGTGGCAAACAGCCATTACCTCAAAGAGAGGTTGGGCGAGGATGCATGGAATGATGTAGAGGTGATATGGAACGGCGTGCCGGATGTAGAACAGCGTCCAGCCTTGGAGAATCAGCCTATCATCGGTTTCGCCGGACGCCTCACCCCAGAAAAGGGAACCAACGATCTCGTGGACGCTTTCGCGATACTGCATAAACAGATGCCTGAGGCACGATTGGTCTTTGTGGGGGATGGGCCCGATCGGCTGCTGCTTGAAAGGAAATGCGCGAGCCTTGGCATTTCGGAGTCAGTGCAATTCACAGGCAGTTTATCCCGCGAAGCGTCGAATGCTATTTTGAATCAGGTTTGGGTGCAGGCGGTTCCGTCCATCTGCCAAGAAAGTTTTGGTCTGGTCGCGGCTGAAGCACAAATGCGAGGTACCGCGTTGGTCGCGACGCGACGTGGTGCATTGCCCGAGATCATCGCTGATGGTGAAACCGGTTTGCTCGTTGATGCGAGTTGCCCAACGAAACTCGCCGAGGCATTGTTGAAAATCGTTCGGAATAAGGATTTGGCGGAGCGTTTTGGGCGGGCCGGACGGTTACGGGCGATGGATAATTTTCGACTTGATGACTGTGTCTCTTCCTTTCTAGATCTCTATTCACGGGTTCTAGTGGAAGATCGATCCGATTCGGTTTCGGGAGAGTTGTCGTGAATAAAAAGCCAGGACCATCCGGAGAGATACCCAGGTTTTTAGTACCACGCCTGGGCCGCTCGACCCCGAGGCGGTTTGAATACGGTCGACCTATTCCGGTAGGATTGTTTGGCAGGCAACTGCTGCTCACGGATCCCGATGACGTTTTTCATGTTTTGATGGAAAACGCAGCCAACTACACGAAGTCACGTGAGCTTTCTTCAAAGAAGTCGCGGTCGCGGGTGGGCGGTGGTCTGCTTGGGCGTCAGGGATCAACGCACCACGATCGACGTCGCAACCTGCAGCCGTTGTTCACCTCACGTGCGGCTGATGCATACGCCCTGCAAATCGAAAAACAATGCCACTGGCTACTGAATCAATGGAGTCAGGGACAGACTCGAGATCTTGCCTCGGATATAGGCCGTCTCACCCGAAGAGTTCTGCTGACCTCCGTATTTGGGGAAATTGCGGACTCAGAGATCGCCTTGTTGGAGAAGGCAATAAGCTCTCGGCGAATTCATACCGAGAAAGTGTATTTTTCGAGAGTACCGCATTACGGGCGTTTGCCCACCAGAAGTCGTCGTAGCGATCGGCAAGCCCAAAAGGTTTTTTCAGAATCCGTTCAGCGTGGTTTGCGTGAGATTCGGGCGGGGCGACTCAGTGAAGGCCTGCTATACAGCATGAGTCGGATTCAGCTGGCCGATGGCCGTGTTTTGCCAGACTCGGACATCGGTGATGAAGTGCTTTCTCTGATGAGCACCGGACACGAAACAATTACTGAGTGGTTGACATGGTGCTGGGTCTTGCTTGGAACGAATCCGGATTTCGAGCAGGCATGGCGGTTGGAATTGGACCAACTGGGAACGCTTTCCGAGGTGATTTCAGTTTCGGTCGAGAACGCACCGTTGACCCACGGGTTGCTTGACGAGTCGTTGCGACTTTATCCCCCAACATGGCTGTTTGCCCGTGTTCCC
>JARGNK010000299.1:2807-4636 GCA_029213145.1 Rubripirellula sp.
GGCCAAAACAACCACGACCGGCTCGCAAGCGGCGTGATGGTAGCGGCGGGCCAGAACCTGCTGTTATGTCCCTATCTTATGCATCGTCACCCCGAGGTGTTTCCCGAACCTGAAAGTTTCATTCCGCTGAGATTTCAAGAGCTCCGACGTAAAGAAATCATGGGGCGGACCTATTTTCCATTTGGCGCCGGTGCGCATCGATGTATCGGTGATAAATTGGCCCGACTTGAAACATTGGTATTGCTGGTAACAATCGCTCGCGCGAGCTCAATCGAGCCCATTCGCAAGCATCCTATCATTCCGAATCCAGGTCTCACTTTATCGGTTCATGGTGGCTGGCCGGTCAATATCCTTGGCACGCGCAAGTAACAGGATTTTCTGAACTAGAACCAGGACGCCGCCCAAGTCAATGAAAGAAAAGACGAGAAAAAGGGGACAGGCATAAACGGCTTCGCCTGATTTGCGGTCAAACTCACTTTGTGCCTGTCCCCAATGCGTCATCCCCAATTCGTCCGTTGATTGTCAAAACGTAAAAGACTGCACGGCGCGTTCGAATCGACCACCCAACCGACTGGAATCGTAAAGAAACGCAGTAGCATCAAACTGCCTCAGGTTGATTTCTAAAAATCGATTTCGCGCGTCGGCGGGGGCATCGCCACCTGCACCCCACAAGGCCGCTCCACATCCCTATCCTACGGCACCTTGGTCGCGGCTACGCCGAAGTCAACCTGCGGGCCATTTATCGCTGGCAATGACTTGGATTTCCATAAACGAAAATGACCGTACTTCTTAATGACCAACTGATCACTTTATCCTTACTTCATCGCTTTTTGCTTCGTTCTGAAGCGTTTCGGTGATTGCCTTCTCAATACGAGGGACTGCAATTTGTGCACCGTAAGTAGTGAGGTGGTCGTCGTCGACAAACACGACATTTTTCCCGTCTAAGACGAGCACACCAGATTCTTCTTCGTATAGGTCGTGAATTGGAATGACGCCGCAATTTCGATGTTTAGCCGCAAGAGCTCGCACCAGCTTCTGCCCCTCCTCAACCTTATTGGCGTTACCTTCTTGGAAATACTTTTTGACTCCACTTTCAGGCCTTATGCCTCGATACCAAAGGTACTGTAAAGCACTGCGATTGGAGATTTCTTGCAGTTCTGGCGGTTGCTCCATCAGTAAAACTCTTGCCGAATTCTCGCCAAGAAATTCGAGCAGTGCTTCTGTTTCCGCTTCTCTTATGACGGACCAGCGACAGCATAAAATCACGAGATCGGGATTCCACTCTTGTATAAGATCAATTCTCGATTCGTCGTACGCGAATTTCTCCTCGGGAGTCAAGTACCTGCCTCCCCGCCCAAAACTTAAAGGCAGATTACAGAAGGGACTGTCCGCGTTCATCGAAATAAACGAAGTTTTGATTTTAAGTTTTGCAACTACAGATCGGATCGCATCAGACCACATGACGCCGTGAGAGTCGCCCAAGACGACAATTCCAGGACTCGAACTGCTCTCCCCAACAATAATCCCACCTTTTTTGTAGGCGTCACGCGAGGCCTCCCGCTTGGGAACATTCATCGTCTTTGTGATTCGCTGAAAATCCTCATCCAGTTCGTTGCCGGGCTTCAAGTCGTAATACAATCCGTACCAATGCGGTATCTCAAATTCCGATGTGTCGTAAAGCCTCGGAATCCACGCCATCCCGAGTGCGGCACCTGCAACCAGTGTCCCGCTTATGAGAATAACTGGCACGATCCCGTTTCTTCGTCGCGTTGGCTTCTCGACTAGGTGGTAAGTTCCAAAGGCAAAGAGGTAGGTTGCAACCATGAGAA
>JARGNK010000300.1 GCA_029213145.1 Rubripirellula sp.
AACGGCGTGGCCAGGCTTCAGCCGATGTGCCGGGAACCGCGACGCTCAGTGCAGATATCTCCAAGGACATCGTTTGGGCTCTGCGGGATATCACCTTCAATGTCAACCAAGGCGAAGTCGTCGGGATCATTGGGCACAATGGTGCCGGCAAAAGTACGCTTTTGAAGGTGCTGTCGAGAATCACCGACCCGACCAGCGGACGTGCCGTGATTCGAGGGCGAGTCAGTAGCTTACTGGAAGTTGGTACCGGTTTTCATCCAGAGCTAACTGGACGTGAAAACGTTTATATGAACGGCACCATTCTGGGAATGACCAAGCGAGAAATTGATTCCAAATTCGACGAGATCGTTGACTTCAGTGGCGTAGAGAAATTCCTCGATACACCAGTCAAACGTTACTCATCTGGCATGAAGGTCCGGCTTGCCTTTGCGGTTGCCGCCCATTTAGACCCTGAGATCCTAATTATCGATGAGGTGCTGGCCGTTGGTGATATCGGTTTTCAACGGAAATGCGTCGGCAGAATGCAGGATGTCGCGCAAAGTGGCCGAACGGTATTGTTCGTCAGCCATAACGCAGTAGCGCTTCGCAGTTTGTGCAGCCGAGGAATTTTACTTGAAGGTGGTCGCACCATCATGGATGGTAAACTGCCCGAGGTTTTGGGTTTCTATCTAAAAGGAATGAATGCGGTTGCAGAGTCGCAAGACCTTGCTATTCGCACCGATCGTGAAGGTCGGGGTGAAGTTCGGATGACCGAGATCACTTTGCATGACGAAGACCGGGTTAGCGATAGCATTCCTACTGGGCATCCGCTCACGATCACAATTAAGATCAGCCAATCCGTCAATTCACCACACTGCAAACTGAAGGTCTTTGATGACCATGGGCAATTCGTTTTGCTGTGCGATACTCATCTGAATTGTCAGGATGACGAGCTTCCGAACATCAATACAGAAACGCTGCAATGCTTCCTGCCCGAATTGCTGCTAATGCCCGGCCAATATCGGATTGATGCAGAAGTGTTTGCCCACGGTGAGCGACAAGATCAAGTGCGTGGTGCTAAAGTCTTCGAGGTAACCCCCGGTCGCATCAACGGGCGCCCCATTAAGGATCGAAACAATCGTCCAACGATCGCTCATCCACATCGCTGGAAATATGTTGGTAAGACCTTGGCGTAAGTCGCAATTTGAGACTGCGTTGTAATCACTAACCATCACATTTAGATAAATCATAACTCCCGTTCGAGGACATAAGGAAATGGAATCCTTTCATCAATTAGAAAAACCTTTTGTGATTGCAGAAGTAGGGGGAAATCACGAGGGCGATTTTGATTACGCGATGAAATTGCTAGACGACGCGGTGGAAGCCGGTGCTGATGCGGTCAAGTACCAGACCTACACGCCTGACCGAATCGTCAGCAAAGTCGAATCCCCAGAGCGTCACAAGCACTTCGGGCGGTTCGCTTTGGAGCTTGACCAATATGTGTCGTTGGCTAAAGCGTGTCGTGAACGCGGCATTCAGTTCATGTCGTCAATCTGGGACCTCGAGTCGATTGATGCGCTGGATCCGTACATCGAAGTTCACAAAGTTGGTTCCGGAGATCTTACAAATTACCCGCTTTTGAAGCGATTGCTGCAAACCGGGAAGCCTCTCTGTATCGCGACTGCCATGTCAAACATGGAAGACGTTGAGCAAACGGTAGGATTTCTTGGTTCACTTGATCCTGATCTGATTCCTAGCGGTCGCTTGTGCGTGATGCATTGTGTCGCGATGTATGGTCAACCGCTTGACGAATACACCAACCTTAGAGCGATGGAGACGATGCGTCAGCGACTCGATGATGCGGTCGTGATGGGTTACTCGGACCATACAATGGGAAATGTTGCCGTGAAGGTCGCGGTCTGTATGGGTGCTCGGGTCATTGAAACACACTTTACCGATGACAATACCCGCGAATTCCGTGATCACCACTTTGCCCACACAAAGGAAACGCTGGCTAATTTTGTAGAGTTCTGCTCTCGGCGGGAAGCGATGCTCGGTGATGGCGTCAAACGCCCCGTTCATGCTGTGGAAACGCCGCGAAGAATTTGGGAGTTCCGTCGCGCATGCTACTTCAAGACTGATATGAAAGCGGGCGATGTCGTAGGTGATACCGACCTGACGACTCTGCGTCCCCACGAAGGGATCGATGCGAGGTACTTCGATGATCTGATCGGCAAAAAGCTGATCAAAGACAGGCGGGCGTTTGAACGACTCCGCTGGGATGACTTTGAAGGGGAAAGCTGAGGTCATGTGTCGGCTTTCTCTTGCAGTATCGTCATCTGCTAGCAGTGAAAAGTTGGCAACGCAATTGCTTGCCGATAGGCTCTTTACGTTGCTAGGGCTTGCTGAGATTAAAATCGATAGATGGTTTTCGATGTTGAATGGAAAACATCAGGCCCGCGATTTTGATTGTGCAGCGAGGTTGCCTGGCTTCTACGACTGTTTACTCCATCAGCAGATCAAGAGAGCGATCTGGTTGCGTGCATCATTCGAGGATTTGTCTTGTAAGTGGAACGGGGATTCCTTTTGGAGAACTCATGAGGGTGGGAGTTGTGCCCGGAGTGAGGCACAAGTTACTGAGTCGTACTCGCGGTCGTTGCAGTTTTTTTGGGCCTGGCCGTTAGGGTTGGTGGATGCTTCTCACAATCTGCGTGTCTTATGAGCAAGACAATCCTGGTGGCAGACCGGCCGATCTCCAGTATTCCACCGGAGATTCGAGATTCGTTGGAAAACGATGATGTCCACGTGTTGAATTTTGCAGGCACCTGGTCCGATTTAGGTGTTCCAGATGTTTGGAATCGTTGCCAACCATTGGATGAAAGCGATGAATCGGAACTGCGGGAGGCGGTGCTTGGGTTTCTCGAAGATTGGCCGAAGCGGAAAGTGCGTGGCAACCTTTGTTTCGACGATATGTTCCGACGGCTTGATGGTTACTCTGTTTGGTGGACGAGTGTTGGGGCTAGTCGAACAGCGAGTTCTCCTCTCATTTGCGCTTTGAAAAGGCTATGGATTCTAAATAAGAATATTCAGGCTTTGAGTCCGGAGCGAATCGTCGTTCACCTTGATACGCCGAGTCTTGTGGAGGTAATTCAGAATCGCTTTTGTGAGTCAGAGAGTGTCCGAGTCGACTCGACTTTTGGATGTTCGCCTGCTGCAAGGGCATTTGCCGGTTGGCCTTGGCTGTGCATGCAGTTTGCAAAGCTTCCATTTACTTTCCTGAAATTCATGGTTCTTTGGTTGGTTGTTCGCATTGCATGTCCCCAATTCAAATCGTCTGATACTGCTGCGAACAGCTTGGCCGTCGTCTTTAAGCCGAAACTGGTTCTTGCGCGTAATATCGAAGTGACCGCAGAAAATGTCAGTTTGCCATATTGGGATTCTCTCATTGACTGGTTCCGGCAGAATTGTGAGAAGGTTCGCCCCCGCTATATTCTGGACTATCGCGCCAAGGGGCAAAGCCCCTGGACCGTCATTCGTTGGCTTCGAGGAGACTGTCGGTATTTATTTTCAAAGCTTGAGGGTGCAGCCAGGCCGGTGAACGCGTATTGCGGCGTCTTCGATTGGTTAAGGGCTCTGCCCATGCAATTGTGGGCGTATGTGAATTTTTTTGCCTTGGTGCGCAACCATCAGTTGCGGCAGACAATGCACTTTTTGGGCTTTGATCTTTCTGCGGTGCTCGCTCCACTTATTCAGCGAAATGTGGAAGGACTGGCCGCATGGGAAAGGTCACTCGGTCAGCTTACCGCATGCTGTTCGACGATACCCAACGCAAAGTTAGTTTGCATGCTTGGAGAATTCTATCCGGGGCCTATGCAGTTGATCGCAGCTGCCAAGCGATTAGGCATACCGGTTCTTGGGGCGCAGCACGGAACGATTTGTCCAGATCATTATGTTTATACCGTTCCTCTCGGGCATATGAAGGGCGCTCCAACTCCTGATTACTTTGCCGTTTATGGTGAATACAGTGAATGGGTTGTCTCCGGTTTAGGGCATTATCCCCAAGGTCGCACGAGGGTGACTGGAGTGCCAAGGCTTGATGCTCTGGTAAACAAGAAAAGAGAGAAAGAGAGGGAGAGGGCGAGACTGGGATTTCCCGAAGGCAGTAAGGTTATCCTTATTTCGGCTCACACCACTCGGAACTTCCCATGGTTTGTGGAGGTTGTAAAGGCTGCATGTGCCGCAGCACTCGAGGGCGATGATTGGATGGTTTGCATAAAATATCATCCTGGCGAAACCTCTCATAGCTTGTACGAAGATGCTGTACGCAGTAGCGGAAACCAAGACGTTCGATTCTTCCGTGAGGATTTTGATGGTTTGTTGACCGCTTGTGATGTATTGATAAGCGGTTCGTCCACTACCATTTTAGAAGCTGCCCTGCTGCGACGCCCTGCCATTTCAGCGGACTTCACCGGTGGGCAAGAGCGATATCCCTACATCAGCGATGGAGCGGCTTTACCTGCTCGAGATTCACGCGAGTTGCGAGACTCGCTAAATGTGATACTGAACGATAGCGAATCTTGCGATTATCAGCAGGGGGCAGAAGAGTTTCTGCGAAGGCATGTTGGA
>JARGNK010000058.1:0-7288 GCA_029213145.1 Rubripirellula sp.
AAATCTGACTCGGCCGGTGGTGGTCACGCCCATGCCGGAGCGATGATCTATCTGGGTGATCGTTGGCCAAATGAATATCGTGGTCAATTGTTTATGAACAATATTCATGGACAGCGATTGAATGTCGACGTTTTGGCCGACGATGGATCGGGATATGTTGGCCATCACGGCCCTGATTTTCTGATGACGGGAGATAACGCTTCGCAGATTCTGAATTTGCGTTACGGTCCAGATGGGAATGCATGGATGATTGATTGGTATGACATGCAGGCATGTCATCGGAGAGAAGTTGAACGCCATGACCGAAGCAACGGCCGGATTTATAAAATCATCTATGGCGAGAGTGAAACCTCCGCTCCAAATCTTGACTTGAACCAGGCATCCGACTTGCAGCTTGCTGAACTCGCATTGCACCCCAACGATTGGTATGTGCGTCACAGTCGACGCATTTTGCAAGAACGCGCCGCGACGCGAGCCATTGATTCAGAGGCGGTTGGATTGTTGAGAGAGCTATTGGCATCGCATGATGACGAAACTCGTCGCTTGCGTGCGGCGTGGGCCTTGCATGTCGCGGGAGCATTGGATGAATCGTCCTTGGCGGCCATGTTGAAGGACGCGAATCCTATTGTCCGCGGATGGAGTGTGCAGTTGGCCATGGAGTCCGCCGCGAATCGGCCGACGATCGAGCAGCGACAGGCATTTGTATCCCTGGCCGAATCAGACGATTCCGCCGTCGTGCGTCGGTACTTGGCTTCGGCAGCACAACTGATGCCTTTGGAGCAGCGGTGGGATTTACTGGAAATGCTTGTCTCGCACGCCGAAGATGCTGTGGATCATAATTTGCCGCTGTTGTACTGGTACGCCGCAGAGCCCTTGGCCGAAGTCGATACGCCTCGGGCGTTGCGGTTTGCGATGGCGGCCGGAGAGCAGATTCCGTTGCTGCGTGAGTTTATGCTGCGGCGAATTGGCAGCGGGAATGCCGACACCTCGCTTGCGATCTTAGTGCAAGGCTTACGTGATGCCGATCGGGCCACGTTACAGCTGACGTATTTGAAAGCCATTCGAGAATCACTTCGCGGTGTGCGACGAGTGAAAGCACCCGAGTTGTGGACTTCGGTGGCAGAACCATTGCGTGCTAGTTCGGTCGATCAGGTTCGGCTGCAGACGATCGCTTTGGGGGTAACGTTTGGTGATCCCGCTGCGATGCAAGCGATGCGCGTCCAGGTGGAGGATGGGAGCTCCGCCGTTGAAGATCGGCTAATCGCGCTGGCGGCACTGTTGGATGCTAACGACGTTGGATTGGTTCCAACTTTGATTTCGCTGCTTGCTGATAAGGGACCGCTGCGAGAAACGGCGATTCGTGGTTTAGCGCAGTACGATCATCCAGACGTCGCGCCGGCGTTGCTGCAAGCCTATAAGTCGCTGAGTCCGGCCCAGCAGCGAATGGCATTGGGAACCCTAAGTTCCCGTGTAGCGTCGGGTGAGGCGTTGCTGAAAGCGATTCAAGCTGAGGAAATTTCAGGGACCGATTTGACAGCCGATCTCGTCCGCCAATTGCAGTTCTTGGACAACGAGGCAATCAACGCACTGCTAACAAGTGTTTGGGGGACGGTGCGTAAGTCGGCCGCTGATAAGTTGTTGCAAATCGAACAATACACTGCGCTGGTCGAATCGAACGAACATCCAGCTCCTAGCCTCGAGTTGGGGCGAGCAGTCTTTGCCAAGACTTGCATGAAGTGTCACCGCTTGTACGGCGAAGGCTATACCATTGGTCCCGATTTGACAGGATCCAATCGAGCGAATCTCGATTACTTGCTCAGTAACATCGTCGATCCGAGTGCGGTCATGGCGAAAGAGTACTTGCCGACGAATGTGTTGACCGTTGATGGGCGTGTGGTGAGTGGTTTGATCAAAGCGGAAGATGCAAAGTCGTTGACCTTGCAGACCTCGGACGCCCTTGTCATTGTGCCGAAAGATGAGATCGAACAGCGTGTGGAGGGAACGCAGTCGATGATGCCTGAGGATCAGTTAAAGCAATTCACGCCTCATGAGGTGCGCTCCTTGATCCACTATCTGCGGGGCAAGAAGCAATCGGCAATGTTGGCTACCCCAGAAAATGTTTCACTCTTATTCAACGGGAAAGATCTGACCGGTTGGTCGGGCGCGGAAGCATTATGGTTCGTCGAGAATGAAGAAATCGTGGGACGAACCAATGGATTGCAACGAAACGAATGGATTGTGTCCGATCTGGTCGTCCAGGATTTTCGATTCACGGTCGATGTTAAGTTGGTGGATGATGCTGGAAACAGCGGGATTCAATTCCGCAGCCGATCGGAGGATGGTGAAGTTTCCGGCTATCAAGCCGATATCGGTCAGGGCTGGTGGGGCAAACTCTACGAGGAGCATGGGCGTGGATTGCTCGGCGAACTCGCGACCGATGGCGGTGCTGTGCTCGCTGGAAAATGGAACCAGTACGAAATTGTCGCTCAAGGTGACCACATCCAGACGTATATCAATGGCAAAAAGTGCATCGATCTGCATGACCCTGAGGGGGAAAAACGTGGCATCATTGCCCTCCAATTGCACAGTGGAGGCCCAACGGAGATCCGTTTCCGCAACTTGCGGCTGGAAGTGATTCATTAGATCATGGGTGAACGATTAGGTTCGGAGGATTCGACTGGAGATCCTGACTGCTGGGAAACAGTTGAGTTCATCCAGGTTGAAATCGTCATTTGGCACAACTGTTCTATCTCACATTCCGTTCATGAGTCCCCATGCTTGCCGCACGTGTAATTCCTTGTCTTGACGTTCATGACGGCCGAGTGGTCAAGGGAACAAATTTCGTGAATCTCCGTGATGCTGGTGACCCGGTCGAAGTGGCAAGGCGTTACGAGCAGGAGGGGGCCGACGAGTTGGTGTTTTTGGACATCACGGCCAGTCACGAGAAACGGGACATCATCCTCGATGTTGTGCGACGGACGGCAGACCAAGTCTTCATGCCCCTGACCGTCGGGGGAGGGGTTCGGACGATCGAGGACGTTCGGAGCTTGTTGCAGGCAGGGTGTGACAAAGTGTCGATCAATTCGGCAGCCTGCAAAGATCCGGAATTTGTTCGACGGGCCGCCGATCGATTCGGCAGTCAATGCATTGTCGTCAATATCGACCCCAAACGGGTGCAGCGTGATGGCGAAGAGATCTGGGAGGTCCACATCAATGGGGGGCGTACGCCGACCGGTTTATTGGCGGTCGAGTGGGCCAAGGAAATTGAATCGCTGGGTGCGGGTGAAATCGTCTTAACCAGCATGGATGCCGACGGCACCTGCGATGGATACGATCTGCCGGTGACGGCCGCGGTCAGCGAAGCCGTCTCGATTCCGGTGGTCGCCAGTGGTGGGGCCGGGAGTCCGCAGCATTTGGCCGACGCCATCCTCCGCGGCAAAGCGGACGCGGCATTGGCCGCAAGCATCTTCCATTTTGGACAATTCACGATTACTGAAACCAAGCAAGTGATGCAGCAGGCCGGAATTCCGGTTCGCCTGTAGGCGTAGCGTCCGTCCACCGGGTTGACCGTGCGTGGGCAAGGCGATTACACCATGCTGCTTGTTTCCGTGCTTTAATGCCCCTAACCCGGTTACCGCTGTGTCAGACGTTGTTCCCATTCGCACCGCGATCATTAGTGTCAGTGACAAACTTGGATTAGCCGACTTGGCAGCCGGATTGCAGCGGGCAGGTGTTCGTATTTACAGCACCGGTGGGACGCGTCGGCATCTGGAAGAGTCAGGAATCGAAGTCGAAGATGTATCGGCTTACACGGGCTTTCCCGAAATGCTGGATGGGCGTCTGAAAACCTTGCACCCCAAAGTGTTTGGTGGCATCCTGGCCATCCGGGACCGTGCCGACCACATGGATGCGATCGACGAGCACGAAATCGAGCCATTCGATCTGGTCGTCGTGAATTTGTACCCCTTTGCCGCCACAGCGGCTCGCGCCGGGGTGACTCGCGCAGAATGTGTGGAGCAGATCGATATCGGAGGGCCGAGCTTGGTTCGGGCGGCAGCCAAGAATCACGGTGATGTGGCAGTGGCCACCAGTCCCGAGCAATATGGCGAAATTTTGGAGCAGCTCGAGCAGAGTGGTGGAACAGATCGGACGCTTCGTGATCAGTTGGCCGCTGATGCGTTTGAACATACCGCCGGCTACGATCGTGCCATTGCCGATTTTATGCGTGGTGAATCGATCGGCGGTGATTTTCCAGCCAGCGTCCACTTGTCATTACGTCGCAAGAACCAGTTGCGATATGGCGAAAATCCACATCAACGGGCGGCGGTCTACAGTGACCCCAGCGTTCGTTCTGCGAACCTTGTCTCCGCGAGGCAAATCAGTGGGAAGGAGCTTTCTTACAACAATCTGCTCGATCTCGATTCGGCACTGGAAATTGTCCGTGGGCTCGCCGGGCCGGCCGTGTCGGTGATCAAGCACAACAATCCCTGCGGTGCCGCCAGCGATCAAGTTCTTTCAGTTGCCTGCCAGAAAGCACTCGATGGTGATCCGTTGAGTGCCTTTGGATCGGTACTCGGATTCAATCGTACGGTGGACGCCGCGACGGCGGAAATTCTCTGCGAACCGGGGCTTTTCATCGAGGCGATTGTCGCGCCAGATTTTGAGGCAGGGGCGGTTGGCTTATTGACGTCACGGCCACGTTGGAAAGATAACGTCCGCTTGATGCAGGTTGGTCGATTGGATGAGCCCGCATCGCCGATCCAACGCCGGTTCATCAGCGGCGGGATGTTGGTCCAAGATGCCGATCGGATGACCAGTCCGCCGTTGCAGTGGAAAACAATGACCGAGAATGAAGTACCCGAGGATACCTGGGACGATGTGGCCTTCGCATGGGAGATGGTACGGCACGTGAAAAGCAACGCGATTGTGTTGGGCAAGAATACTTCGTTGATCGGTGTTGGGGCTGGACAGATGAGTCGCGTTGACAGCGTCGAAATTGCGATCGACAAAGCAGGTGATCGAGCTGCCGGTTCGGTGCTTGCGTCCGACGCGTTCTTTCCATTTCCCGATTCCATTGAAGCGGCCGCCGATGCCGGGATTGTTGCCATCATTCAGCCCGGTGGTTCGCGCAGGGATGATGAAGTGGTCGCGGCCTGTGACGAACATGGCCTGCCAATGGTGTTCACTTCGCGACGTCACTTTAAACACTGATGACTATTCTGGACGACATCCTGATCAAGACTCGCCAAACGATTCAGGCCGATCGTGAGGCGGTGCCGACTGCCGAATTGGAGGCGATGGTTGCTGATCTCGCCCCTTGTCGAGATTTTCACGCCGCTTTGGCTGATGGTGATCAGGTGCAATTGATCGCTGAGGTGAAGCGGGCCAGTCCTTCTGCGGGGCTGATTCGCGAGGATTTTGATCCGGTCTCGATCGCCAGCGCCTATCAGCAAGGAGGGGCTGCCTGCATCAGCGTGTTGACCGATGCGCCGTTCTTTCAGGGGTCGCTTGAGTATCTTCGGCAAGTCCGTAAGCAGGTTGAACTGCCGCTTCTCCGCAAAGACTTCATTGTTGATCGCTACCAGTTGCTGCAAGCCCGGGCTGCCGGTGCCGATTGTGTGCTTTTGATTGCCGAATGTTTGGCGGGTGAAGACTTGTCGCGGTTGCATGACCAGGCATGCGAATTGGGGCTGCAGACGCTGATCGAACTTTTTGAACCAAAGAACCTCGATGCCGTCCTCGCAACGGGCACGAAGTTAGTCGGGATCAACAATCGGGATTTGAAAACCTTCCACACCACCCTTCAGCACACTCTCGATTTGCGGCCCAAGATCCCCAGCGATCGACTGGTGGTCGGTGAAAGTGGAATCCGAAATCACCAGGATTTGAAAACGCTTGGAGAGGGAGGCGTGAAAGCGGTCTTGGTCGGCGAATCGCTGATGCGACAACCCGACATCGAGCAGGCAACCCGAGGGCTGTTAGGCGCCTAGCTCGCAATACTGCTGGGCCGGACCTACTTAGCCACTGGAACCTACTTAGCCACTGGAACCTACTTAGCCACTGGGATCTTTCTGCTGCCTGAAGTTGGCCGACGCCGTTGCTCGCTTGCCGAAGCCGTTTTGTGTTCGCCGCGCGATATTTAATTTCAATCATCGGGTGGTGCTGGTGGCTCGAACGCGAATTCTTGCCACTTGACGGCTTTATCCATCGGTTCGATTCGCATCACCGTATGTCCGTTTTGGTACAACCGGACGGTGCCGGTAGATTGGCTGACGACGACGGAGATGGACTTCGTTTTGCGGGTGATCGCAGCGGCAGCCCAGTGGCGTGCGCCAAGTCCTTTGGTCATCGTGAGATCTTCGTGCGAGACTTCCAACATTTGACGGCTACGTTCTATGATTCCGTCGCTGTTGATGATGAACGCACCATCGAGCTGGGCGATTTCCTTGGCATCTTCTTGAACCTTCGGGTCCATCAAGTTGCGGTGCTTTTTGTTGTAGCCGCGAAATGGGTCGACGCCGCTATCGCTGGAATGTTCGAGTACCTTTCGGGTATCGCCAATGACGAACAGCGTTCCGACTGGTTTGCCTTCGCGTCCCTCACGGCCAATCTGAGCTGCTAAATCGACAACGGTTTTAATGGTTTGTAAGGGAACACGGCTCTCCAGCATCTGCAGGTCGCGGCTGGTCAAGCGTCGCATTCGCTCGTCCAGTTGCAGATGACTGATGGAATCAAGGCGACCCTGCTGGAACCCGCTGTAGACGGCAACGACTTCGCCGTTGGTGCGAATCAGTTCGTTTGCCGCTGATTCCAGCAACGCGTGCTGAAGTCGCTCCAGCAGTGGAGCTTTCTCTTTGTTGAGAGCCAGTGGTTTAAGTCCCAGTTCGGCGGCTCCTTCCAAATCTTCCATTGCATCGACGGCCACAATCACAGGCTTGTCGACAGCATTGCTCATCTCACTGATCCGCTTCCAATCAGTGGCTCCGTGAAGCAGAATCAAGAGCGCATCGGCATTGCGCTCGGTGAGCAGATCGAAGGCTGCAGCAACCATCGCCGCACTGTGTTTGGTCAATCGTTGCGTTGCCATCGACCACCGAACCATTGGAGGGCACGAGAAAGAACTGAACTGCCCCAGTTTTAGCCGAAAGCTGTTGCATCGCACAATCGCGTGCCGCTGAAATGGACCCGATTACCGGCTTCACGACCAGTCATTCAAGTTGTCACGGCCAGCCAGTGATGGTGCAGTCGGTGATGGTGCAGTCGGTGATGGTGCAGTCGGTGATGGTGC
>JARGNK010000058.1:7388-9340 GCA_029213145.1 Rubripirellula sp.
GATGGTGCAGTCGGTGATGGTGCAGTCGGTGATGGTGCAGTCGGTGATGGTGCAGTCGGTGATGGTGCAGCCAGTGATTCGGGCCCCGAGCGAGTCACCAAGTCTGGAGGGCCGCAGCTAGCGTGGCGAAATGATTCACCCGTGGTTGAACAGGGCGAGTTGGTCAACGCCTCGCCCTTTCTTCCGAGAGCGTCTTTCAGCGTCGCGATTGGCTGGACCGAGCGACGTTGGGTGTTCGCCAGGCTGGGCCACTGCGATAAACCCGTTCGTAATACATCGCCAACGATCGCAGGGCGTGCCCCTTGGGGCCAATTTTCCAGTCGCGACCACGGTCCTCGTACATCGATTTCATCAAAAATCGGACTGCGCTAACCAGTCGGCGATCCTGCAGCTTCGAGTCGGGAGTGAGGGTCAACAACCATTCGACAATGTGTCCAGTCGTTTGAATCTTGCGATCCAAATCACCATTATCTTCGCGTCCTTCAAACCAATCGGTTGTCATCGAACCATCTCGATTCTGCAGCCGATAGGCGTAACGCTCGAAGTCTTGTGTGTAGGTTTCTGCCCGTTTCCATTGACCTGTGATCGGCTTGCCTTCGGCGCGGCGCTTTCGCAGGGCGTGTGCGTAGCCCATCAGGCGATGAGTTCCACCACATGCTGAGCCGACGATTGGTTGCTTTAGTTCTTCGCGAATGAGACGTTCGAAGTCCCAGATCTCGCCCTCTGAGTTTCGCCACACGATATCGGTGTCGAGATAGTGGGCCAGGCCGATCAAGGTGAATGTCAATTCCTCGTCGCGACGGCAGGCTAGCATTTCTGATTCGATCAAATCCCCTACCGTGAATCGCTGGTCATCTGCGTAGAGTGAGTATTCGAAAGGCACATCGCAAAGTGATAAGATCGCCAAAAGCTGTGCTTGATGGCCCTGCAGACCTACACCGCTGCGGGCGACGATCATCCCGTCCTCTTCGGCTAACAAAAGCTGCCCTCGGCAAGCATTGTTTCCCGCGATCCATGCGATGGCGTTGTAGTTCCGTCGTTCGGTTCTGATTTTGGTGTCAGCTCCGTACACCATGATCGAGTGCATGACGCCCCAGTTGCTGCGTTTGTTTGCATCCTCGGGACGAGCGTAGTAGTACCGTAAGCATGCACGCATCATGCTCTGCATGCTGCGAACCGTTCGGTTGAGTGGGATCGATTCACGCGGAAAGCCGGTGTAATCGAGGTCGGCAGCGATTTCGAGCGGTTCGGGAGTGACATCACCAACACGTCCGGTGATGCTCGGTTCCTGTTCAATCGCCAAATCGATCGGTGTACGAGCCGATTCCGGTGCGGACTTCAGTTCGTCGACGGCTACCGGTGCCCTGACCTTTGGCGACTCTGCTCTGGGAGATTCCGCTTGGTCAGGCTGCCCCATTCTCGCCGAATCGGATTCGATCTCCTCGCCGACCGGTCTGCCATCCAGGTCGATCCGAAGCTCTCGTATCTTCAGCGTTTCGACGGAGCGTTTCGATTCTTGCTTGGGTGCAGCTTCAGATTTTCGCTCAGACGCGGGCTTTGATTCTTGCTTGGGTGCAGCTTCAGATTTTCGTGGCACATCCTGTTTCGGCTTGGTTGAAACCTCCGCTTTCTTTTCGGGCGATGTTTTCCCCGAAGCGTTCCGTGTGTTCGCCGGGGTTTCTGTCTCAATCGACTTCGCTGATTCGTCTGGCCGCTTTGTGGGAGGATCACCGACGGCGATGCCCGCATCTTTTCTCAATCGCCAGCCGAGATCTGGCCCAGAGAGGACAGGTCGACTTAACGAGGGGGGATCGGTTGCCGGGGGGCGAACCTCTAAGGGGGGCCGCGGTGGCGTCATCTTGACCGACGGTTCGGTCTTTGGACCCGTGAGCTTTTCGAGTAGCCAGGGACGCCTGGCAATCCGCATTTCAAGCGTTGAATTGACCGGTGGT
>JARGNK010000058.1:9440-22856 GCA_029213145.1 Rubripirellula sp.
CAGTGCTGGCTGCCGGTGCAGTGCTGGCTGCCGGAACCGCGTCGGCCACTGGAACCGCGGCACGCTCAGCAGGTATCGCTTGAGGAGCCTCGGGAATTGTTTCCTGTGATGCTGCAGGATTTGCGATTACGGAAACCGACGCACATGCTAGCAATGTCGCGACGGACCGTCGGACAGTGGATTTGGTTGAGGTTCGACGGTTTTTATGCACTTCAGGCTCCGATAAGGGTCACACCTACCCTCTGCTATCGGATATCGAGCCGCGGAACTTCATCTGAGTTTGCAGGAGTCGCGGTGGTTGGTGCACCGCTACCAGTCGGATCTATTGGCGATTTGGTGAGTGATTGGCCACCAAGCCCACTTCTAGCCGTCGAATTTTTCGTGACTAGCCCCATGCGAAGTGCCCAACGCTGCCTACAAATCAAACGCCTTACAGGTCAAACGCCCTACAAATCAGACGCATCGAGTGAATCGATCAATTCATCGAGCTGGTCTTTGGGCTGGTTGGCATTGTCGATTTGCCTCTTTTTGAGCTGATCGTTGATGCCGATAGCATCACGACCGGCGAGTAGGAGTTGTTCATCGCGTTCTCTAGCGGCGGTCGCGATCGGGTCATCATCCTTCGTCGGCGCACCGAAAAGTTGCGAGAGGTCGATTTTAAATCCTTCATCTCCCTCCGTTTCCGCGCCGGCGATGGCTGGGGCTTTGTGTTGAGGAAAGATGATCGCATTTTCGGGGCAGACCCGGCTGCACGCTGGACAGCCTTTGCGACAGTTGTCGGGTTGTTCGACGAGAATATTTTCACCTTGATCGACACCGTAGACGCCGAAGAGGCAGAAATCGACGCATTCCATGCAATTGGTGCAGCGATCAAAGTCGATCACGGGGTACCAGCGACGCCCGGTCTGTTCCTCGACTTGGCGGATTGACCCGCCGATCACGGGCAAGCTGGTACTTTCTTCTTGGCTGCCGAGAAGCCGACGAATCTCGTGGACGAAAGTGTCCGCATCATTCGCAACTTTGAGATCGAGGCAAGAAATTTTGCGTTCGGGTCTCGGAAACAGGTCGGTGACGTGATCGACTTGTCGATCGTCCTCCGTCGGGGAATCGTCATTGGCAGGTTCGTCCACATCGTCCGCTTGACCCAGCAGCACCTGCCTGATTTGTCCCTGAACTCCGTTCCGGTCGAGCACCCAGTGGGCAGCCCGGGAATAGATCCAGGAGACGACGATGAGGTCATGCTCAATCGCCGACAGCAAGGCAAACGACTCACTCGATTTCGGCAGGTCATAAAGGTGAGGGACAATCAGAACATCGACTCCCTCGATTTTTCCGACCGCATCGGCAATCGCTTGTTCGATTGCGCGTTTCTGCGGATTTCGGGACTGACCTTGGGAGACGACAACGGTCGTCGTGTTGTTTTTGACTGCTGAGATCATCAATGCGTGCTGCGCTGAGAGCAATGGTTTCTATGGTCTACCAATCCAACGGTGCTGTCCAAGCAGATTTCGCATCTGCGAGATCAACCTCTAGAATCGACTCACCGTTGCGAGCGATCGCCATTTGATTGTCCGCTTCGATTGTACCCAAACGGAAAACGGGAACACCTGCCTGCTCTACCAATTGCTTGAATTGCTCAGCTGCTTCTGGGGTCGATTCGACCAAAAACCGGGTGTTTGACTCGCTGAACAACGCTTGGGTCGAGGAGAGCTCGCCGGCCATCTCGTCCACGTCGAGTCTCATTCCCAATCCTCCAGCCATCGCCATCTCGGTGGCAGCGACGGCGAGACCACCTTCGCTGAGGTCGTGACAGGATCGGATGAGGCGTTTGGAGATTGCTTGGTGGATTGCCTGGAAGGTCGCTTTGGCGCGGCTAAAGTCGACCTGTGGAACTTCGCCGCCTTTTAACTCTCGAACGAGCGCGAGATGCGAGCCGCCGAGTTCGTTTTTCGTTTCACCGACCAGCCAAACGACATTCCCTGCCTGTTTCGCGTCCATCGTGATCGCCAGTGAGACGTCAGCGATTTGTCCCATCGCGCTGATCAGCAAACTGGGTGGAATCGAAATCGTTTGCCGTTCACCCGTTTCGTCCTCGTAGCTGAACTCGTTGTTCAAGCTATCTTTTCCGCTGATGAATGGGGTACCCAGTGCTACCGCCATATCTTGGCAGGCAATGGCGGCTCGGACGAGTGATCCGAGTGTTTCAGCGCGGTCGGTGTATCCCCAACAAAAATTGTCGAGGATGGCAATCCGGTCGGGATCGGCGCCGACGGCAACGGCGTTTCGCATCGCTTCATCAATGGCCGAGGTTGCCATGTGATAGGTATCGAAGTCACCGTAATGGGGATTCATTCCACATGACATAACCAAACCACGTTGGCTCTGCAGGAGTGGACGAATAACGGAGGCATCACCGGGGCCGTCACATTGCGGACCGACCAAAGGTTTGACGACGCTGCCGCCTTGCACCTCGTGATCATATTGTCGGATGATCCAATGCTTGCTGGCGACATTGTGGCTGGCAAGCACATTCAACAAGGTTTGGCGATGTTCGGCAGGCGAAAGTGATCCGGCATCCAGTTCCGTAGCAGGCTCGGGCGTGTAGACGGCATCGCGGATAACCGGAGGCCGCCCATCGTGCAAGAACTGCATTGCCAGATCGCCAACCGTTTGCCCGTTGAATGTCAGGTGAAGCCGTCCGGTGGGGGTGAACCGACCGAGGATGGCAGCATCGACCCCTTCGCTTTCGCAGAGTTCCTGGAGTTCTTGCCAAGACTTTTGTGGGACGGCCAGCACCATCCGTTCTTGAGCCTCGGAGATCCAAATTTCGGTGTAGGTCAAACCTTCGTATTTCAGCGGTGCCTTTTCGAGCCAGACCTCGGCCCCGACCTCTTCACCCATTTCCCCGACGGCGCTGGAAAAGCCTCCCGCACCGCAGTCGGTTACGGCATTGAACAAGCCGCGGTCGCGGGCCTGCATCAATACATCTAGGACCATTTTTTCGGTGATTGCGTTTCCGATTTGGACCGCTCCACCAGAGAGTGATTCCGATTCGCTGGTAAGCTCGGCGGAACTGAAGGTCGCCCCATGAATTCCATCTCGACCGGTGCGGCCACCGATGGCAACGATCAAGTCATCGGGTTCGACCTGCTTTTCCTCCATGCCGACCGGGATCATGCCGGCATTGCCACAATAGACCAGCGGGTTGCCGAGGTACCGACGGTCAAAATAGACCGCCCCGTTGACGGTCGGGATTCCCATTCGGTTGCCGTAGTCGCGGACACCCGAGACGACTCCCTTGATAACCCTTCGCGGGTGCAAGACGCCTGGCGGCAGCGAGTCAGCTGGTGTGTCGGGGGGAGCAAAACAAAAGACGTCCGTGTTGCAGACGGGTTTCGCGCCCATGCCCGTTCCCATCGGATCACGGATCACACCACCAATTCCGGTATTGGCACCGCCATAGGGTTCGAGTGCGGAAGGATGATTGTGGGTTTCGACTTTGAAGCAGGCATGGAAATCATTATCAAATTTGACGACCCCTGCATTGTCTTTGAAAACGGAGACACACCAGTCATCTTCGCCGAGGCATTTGCGAATGGTTTGAGTGGCTGCGAAGATCGTTTCTTTCAGCATGTTGTCATACTGCCGTTCGTCGCCACCGGGGGTGCCGTCGCTGCTCGGTCCGCGGTAATGAATTCGGCCAGCCAGCGTCTTGTGGCTGCAATGTTCTGACCACGTCTGCGCGATGGATTCCAATTCGATGTCGGTCGGGTCGCGCCCGAGTGATTCGAAATGCGATCGGATGGTTTGCATCTCAACCAGCGTGAGATAGAGCTGGCCTTCGCGAGAGAGGCGATTTAGACCTTCGTCATCGAGTTGACGAATCGGCACGGTGATGAGTTGGAAAGTCGATGGCGTGCCAATGTCGAGCTGGTCGATTTCCAGCGGACCAACCACCACCTGTTCAATGGCGTCGTTACTCAGCGCTCTTCGGCAGATCGCTTGCAGAGTCGTCTCGTCGATCTCCTCAAGCCAATATTTTCGCATGGTGCGAACCGCAGTAACATCAAATCCGGCGTCTTGCGCCGCACCGACGGTGCTGGCAGCGACTGGATCCATCACACCAGGCTTTGGCAGCACATGCACCAAGGTCGACCGATCGCCGGGCGGTTCGAGCAAGCTATCCTGACCGGCGATGGCGACGACGGAGCGTTCGGTGATCGAGTCACAGAGGAGGGTTTCTGCCAATCGGCTTGCTTCGTCGAGCGCAAACTCACCCTGCACCAAGAAGCTGCGAGCAAACGAAACCGGAACGCGATCGCCGAGACCAAGCTCGGCGATCTCCTCGGAGGTGCGGGCTGCTTCCCGGTCGATCTGGCCGTCGGCGGGATAGATATCGATTTGCCAAAGCGGCATAGTCTCGGTCCTGATTCACATCGATTGGTGCTTCAATTGTTTCGCTTCCGCTAACCAGGCCGTCAGTTGATCGCTGTCGGGGCGACCAAGCAATTGCCTGAGTTGATCCAGTTCCTTCGAGAATCGTTCCAGCTCATCAAGGATGGCTTCTCGATTCTCCTGGCAGATCGCAGTCCACATCTCAGGATCGCCAGCGGCGACCCGGGTGATGTCCTGCCATCCGCTGCCCACCAACGGTCGAGCGTCGTGGGCTGGTAATTTGGCAACCAGTGCGGACACCAAGTGTGGCACGTGGCTGACTGATGCCAAGTGGGTATCGTGATCCTGAGCGGACATTTGTTTGATCCTCCCGCCGGTCAATTCCCAAAAACTCGCCGCTCTTTGCAGCTGCTCAGGGGGGGTTCGCGGGCTGGGAGTCAAAATGATCGGTTTGCCGTCCATTAAATCCGCGGTCGCATGCTCGGCCCCAGTCTTTTCGGAGCCGGCAATTGGGTGAGCCCCAACAAATTTGATTTCGGCCTGCGGGTGTTCCCCGATTGCGTTGACAATTTTGGCTTTGGTGCTGCCCACATCGGTAATCAAGCAGTCCGCTCCGGTGATTTCGGCTGCCCGAACGACCAGCGAGGCAATCCGATCGACTGGTGTAGCAACAATCACGGCATCGCAGCCGCGACAAACCTCGTCGACTGACTGGGAAGCGTGGTCAACGATGCCCGCCTCAATGAGCCGTTTGGCCGTTGTTGTGCTGCGGGTGAGTCCTGCGAGTTCGATTTGCGGGCAACGACGGCGGAACGCCAACGCAGCGCTGCCACCGAGCAACCCAACGCCGAGGATACCAATCCGTTGCGGCCAAGGGTTAACATCTTGCTGCATCGCGTCATTCCTTTCTCGGAGGGGCAACCGGAAGGTCTCGTTGCCGGCCCGCTGCGGTCACCAGTCCGCCACGGATTGACGAGCCTGGGGCAGATCCTTTTGAGGATCGGGTTTTTGGATCGGATTTTTGGACCAGCTGGGGGCTGGATCAGCTGGGGACAGGATCAGCTGGGGGCAGTCAGCGGAAGCATCTGATCGAAGGCGAGGTTTCTGCTCGCCGATCGAATGCAGGCCACCGGCCGCTAAAGATCTGGTAGTTCGTGCCCCATTTTGGAACGTTTCGTTTCGAGATAGCGTTGGTTGTGCTCGTTCACAGGGGGCACAATCGGCACTTGGTCGACGACTTGCAGGTCAAATCCACGCAGGTTGAACGCCTCGGTCTTTTTAGGATTGTTGGTCAGCAGTCGGACTTCACTCAAGCCGAGGTCTTTAAGAATCTGCAATCCGATGCCGTAATCTCGCATGTCGGCTTTGAATCCGAGGGCGTGGTTCGCCTCGACGGTGTCCAGCCCTTCGTCTTGCAATGCGTAGGCTCGAATTTTCTGTGCCAATCCAATTCCGCGACCTTCTTGTGGCAAATAAACCAATGCCCCCCGGCCTTCACCACTGATCATCCGCAAGGCCATGTTCAATTGATCACCACAGTCACATCGCAGCGATGCGATCAAGTCGCCTGTGAAGCAACTACTGTGCATTCGAACCAAGGGGGGTGTGCCGGGCTTCGTCAGATCCCCATAGACCAATGCGATCGGTTCCTGGTTCTCGTACTGAACTTCGTAAACAATGACGGTGAAGTCGCCGTACCGAGTGGGCAACCTAGCTTCAGCGGCGCGACCGACTAGTTTTTCGCTCACGCGACGATGAGCAATCAATTGCTCAATGCTAATGATCTTGAGTTGGTGCTTTTCAGCGATGTCGGCCAGGTCTTGTCGCGAGGCGCGATCGCCTGATTCGTTCAGGATCTCACAGAGTGCTGCTGCGGGGGACAGTCCCGCCATTCGTGCCAAATCGACCGCCGCCTCGGTATGTCCAGCTCGACGCAAGACACCGCCCTGTTTGGCGAGAAGCGGGTAAACGTGACCAGGACGCACAAAATCTTCGGCTTTGCAGTCAGCCAAAGCCATCTGCTGAATCGTTTCGCTTCGTTCAGCGGCCGTGATCCCGGTTTTTGCCGCGCTGATGTCGATTGGCGTTAAGAACGCCGTTTTGAGTGGAGCATCGTTTTGGGCAACAACCGGACTCAACTCCAGTCGTTTCGCCGTTTCGGGAAGTACCGAAACGCACAGTTGCCCACGCCCCGACAGGATAAAGTTGACAAGTTCTGGCGTCGCTTTTTCAGCGGCACAGATGAAATCGCCCTCGTTTTCTCGTTCCTCGGCGTCCACGACAATCACGACTTCGCCGTCACGGATTGCCTGGACAGCTTCCGGGACGGTATTCAATTCAATAGTCATGCAATTCGGTAGGATCGAGAAAATTCGTTCAATGGCTGATTCCGGTTGATTATAGAGGGCTACCAAGTTTCACCCAACCAAGCCGGGCTGAAGTTTTGTGCGGCGACTAATCAACCTGGGGCGGCGATTTTCGCCCCAGAGCCCCAGAGCCCCAGAGCCCCAGAATGGTGGCTTCGAGGTGCCTTCGTTGCGAACCACATCGCAAATGGATCAATCGGATGAGTCGAGTCGGCGATATTGCCAGCTTGATGGGTGGGGAAAGCGTGGGAACATTTCAAATTCAAGGCTTTTTTCTTAGCGTGTAAACTACGGGAAGGCAGTCCATCGATCTGTTCCGATCAAACGGTTTCCGTTGATCGGGAATTGCGACCGTGCACGCTGCGAAAACCAATTCGAACGCTTGTCAATTGATTATGCGCAAATCTGATTATTTCACCCCCAGCTTTGTCTTAGGGCCTCGCTACGCCCTTGGTTTGCTGCTGGTTCTTGGCACCGTTGAGCTTGCGTCGGCTCAGAAGGTGACTTTGTTGGAGGATCAACGCTACTGCGACAGTGAGGGACGCGCCGGTTTGTGCGATGTCTATTCGCCGACAACCGCAGCGCCGAAAGCGGGCTTTCCCGTGGTTGTTGTTGTTCACGGTGGGGGGTGGATCAGCGGCGACAAATGGACACTGGAGGGGTACTCCCGAATGTTGGCCCAAAATGGCATGGTCGCCGTGACAATCAACTATCGATTAGCTCCGGCTCATAAGTTTCCGGCGCAGGTTGATGATGTAAGGCAGGCGTTACTGTGGGTCAAAGCGAATGCGAAGCGACTTTCTTTGGATCTCAGTCGGCTTGGCTTGTTCGGTTATTCGGCTGGTGGTCATCTCTCCGCGCTCGTTGCCTCCCTGGCCGATGAGCCGATTGAAGTTCAAGCGTCAGCCAGTCGTTGGGATTCCACGGATCAGAAATGGAAGCAATTGCCAGCGATCCGAGCGGTGTGTGCAGGCGGGCCGCCTTGTGATTTCCGCTCGTACTCGAAAGAAAACAAATCGCTGAGCTACTTTCTGGGTGGCTCTCGCGGTGAGAAGCCTGCGGTTTATCAAGCCGCGTCACCTGCCGCCCATGTTTCCAAGAATGATCCGGTAACCCAAATCATCCACGGCGAAAAAGATCTAATCGTGCCGATCAAGGAAAGCCGGGAGTTCCACCAAGCGCAAGTTGCCGCGGGAATCGACAGCCGGATGCTGGTGGTCACCGGTCAGGGCCACATGGTTACGTTCATCAATCCCAAGACTCGAAAGCAGTTATTGGAATTTTTTAGCGACGTGCTGTGACTGGGTGCTGCGACTGGGTGCTGTAACTGGATCCGTGCCGTTTCGATCACAAATCTAGAACGCCCTTGGTTGGGTTGCCGCGTCCCATTGCTGGCTTAGCTCCCCAGGCCTGCGATCCTGCTCCCAAGGCCTGCGATGCCGCTGAATTGGGAGCAGGTTAATGGATCCAGTTATCGGATCCTGCTAGTCGAGGATCATGTCATCGACCGTCATACCACCAGGGATCATCGGTAACACATGCTCTTGATAGGGAACTTCCACGTCGAGGACATAAGGCTTTTTCGAACCGATCATTTCTCGAATGGCGCCTTCCAGCTCACCCTTCTTGCGGACCGTGGCTGCTTCACAGCCGTAGCCCTGTGCGATTTTGACGAAGTCTGGATAGCGATCTTTCGCGTACTCGAATCGATCGGCACTACTTGCTCCACTCGCTTCGTCGTGATGGATCGGACCAAGGTAGGTGTGGGCTCGGTTGCGGCCCATGAATCGATCTTCCCATTGGACAACCATGCCGAGGTGCTGGTTGTTCAGTAGCAACACTTTCACTGGCAGTTCTTCACAAAAACAAGTTGCCAGTTCTTGGATGTTCATTTGGAAACTTCCGTCCCCGTCAATGTCGACAACCAAGGAATTGGGATGCGCGGCTTGAACACCCATCGCGGCGGGCAACCCAAATCCCATCGTTCCCAGTCCGCTGCTGCTGAGCCAGGTGCGTGGGCGGCGGAATTTATAGAACTGCGCCGACCACATTTGATGCTGACCAACACCGACGGTGATATAGGTGTCCATGTCGGCAGTGACGTCGCTGAGCACCTTGATGGCGTGCTGTTGAAGGATTCCGTCGAACTGCTCGTCATATTTCAGCGGGTACTTCGCTTTCAGCTCTTCGCAATGCTTTTGCCACTCCGGGATTTCCGGTTGTTGAACGACTTTGTTCAGTTCAGTCAGCACCTGTTTGACATCCCCGCGGACGGGAACGTGAGCGGTTTTATTCTTGTTCAGCTCGGATGCATCGATATCAACGTGGATGATTTTGGCATCCTTGGCGAACGCTTCGACTTTTCCCGTGACGCGATCATCGAATCGAACCCCCAGGGCAATCAGCAGGTCGCAGTCGCGAACGGCGTAATTTGCGTAGGCAGCTCCGTGCATTCCCAGCCAATCGAGCGAGTGTTCGTGCTCGGGTGGAATGGCTCCGATTCCCATTACGGTGGTGGTCGCGGGAATCCCGGTCTTGGTTACAAATTCGCGAAGTTCTTCGCTTGCACTACCGGTGATCACGCCTCCACCGGCGTAGATGACCGGGCGTCGCGCTAGTTTGATCGCTGCGGCAATCTGGCGAACCGTTTCGCTGGGAATCGCCGGTGGGCTTGGGCGATAGCCGGGTAGATCCATGGGCGGATCCATATCGATATCGGTCAAATCACCAAGTTGGACATCTTTGGGGACATCAATCAACACGGGGCCTGGTCGGCCGCTTTGCGCGATGAAAAACGCCTCTTTCATGATTCGCGGTAGATCCGCAATCTTGGTCACCAAATAATGGTGCTTGGTGATGCCGCGACAGACCTCCACCATTGGTGTTTCTTGAAACGCATCACTGCCGATCGCCTTGGTGGGCACTTGGCCGGTAATACAGACCAGCGGCACACTGTCCAGCTTGGCGTCTGCGATTGCCGTGACCAGGTTGGTTGCTCCGGGACCACTGGTTGCCATCACGACGCCGACTTTTCCGGTGCTGCGAGCGTAGCCTTGGGCTGCAAACGCCCCGCCTTGCTCATGCCGCGGCAAAATGGTTCGAATAGAGGATCCAAAGCGGGTCAATGCCTGGTGCATCGGCATACTGCAACCGCCGGGATAGGCGAATAAGACATCGACGCCGTGGTCAACGAGTGACTTGACGAGGATATCAGCGCCTGTGGTGAGTCGAGTTTCGGAGGCGGTGTTCGCGGTGCTCATAAGTATCTGGATTACTGGATGGACGTTTTCCTACCCAAGACGGGGGGTTTGCAGTCGATTCGATCTCCGGCGGCTCTCGTTCGACAACCTGCTCTAAAGGAAGGTTCGAGCGGACTTGGTCGAAAAATCGACATTGGAAGCGAAAACTGGCGTTTACGCAGCCGGCCGAAACCCCGAATCTACGCGTTAACGTAAGTTCGTGTCGAAACTTAGGCAATGGATAAAACGGCCTCGGCGATGACAACTTGGCTCAATTTGCTCGTAGTGGCAGCCGGCGGTGCCGTTGGTTCGGTCGCTCGTTACCTGATTACGGTCGGTTCGGCAGCCCTTCCGGGTGGGTCGACGCCGTTGGGGACGACCATAGCGAATGTCGCAGGATGTGCCGCGATTGGGGCGTTAGTGCAGTACACGGTCCTGGTTCAGCACGTTTCGCCCCGATTGATTTTGGCAGTTCAGGTCGGTTTTCTCGGAGGACTGACGACTTTTTCCAGTTTCGCCCTCGATTCCACCGTCATGGCGAATTCGGGCCGTTGGGGCCTCGGCGGGGTTTTTGTGCTCGCGAACCTGCTGCTGGGCTGGACAGCGTTGATCCTGACAGGAGCGATCGTGAAGGAATGGATGACATGAAGAACATGCGACCGTTGACGATCATATTTGCCTTGCTGTTGTGGGGCATCTGCGACAGTTTGATCGCCGAAGATGCCGGTGATCCCATGCAAGCCTATACGGATTCGTTGAACTTGCGTCGCGATGCATCTCTGGTCGCGGTCGCATTTTTCGATCCTGAAATCGGGATCGCCTGTGGCGAATATGGCACCATCCTGAGAACGAGTGATGGGGGTCGCAGTTGGTCGCTGGCTGATAGCGGTGTCTCTTGTCGATTGAACGCTGTTTTGTGGCTGACCGCGCAGCGGGCGGTGATTGTTGGTGGAAGTTATGACCCGATCACGCAAATTAATCGTGGTGTTGTGCTTCAGACTGCGGATGGTGGAGCGACCTGGCAGCGGGAAAACGACGCTGAGCTACCGAAATTAAATGATCTCAAGCGAACTTCTGGCGGAATACTGGTCGCGACAGGCGAATGGTCTAATTCACTTTTGACTAACCGAGTCGAAAGTCACAACTCGGGACGCGTTTGGGATGCCGCGGAGGTACAAGAATTGCCGCTGGCACCCGTGCAGACTCGAGAGCGTTTAGAACATTGGTCCCGATCATCCCGCTTCCCGGTTGCCATTCGTGATGCTTGTCAAATTAGCAAGCAGACAATTTGCGCTGTGGGTGACCATGGCGTTATCGAGCGAAGCAGCGACGGCGGACAAACCTGGCAAGTGGTTCGGGGAGACGGGCGGCAGACGTGCGTCTTGGTTGTTGCCAAGGAACCGTCGACCGTCGCGTGGCCGCTGGTCGGCAATGAAGCGCTCGAAAACCGAAACCGAACGGCGCTGTTGCTGACGGATTCCGGCATTGATGCGAGCCAGCTCAGTTTGACGCGTCAAGCCACGTCGATGCTCGGTGGGGCATCGGTTGATTTGTTTGACTGCGAGTCTCAAACAGACGAAGCCTCTTGCCTGGCAGCTGCAAGCGGTTGGATGCGCATCCATCGTCCTCGGGTATTGGTTATCGACAATCAAATTCCCCGCTTGTTGCAGGATGTTTTGTTAGCGGCCGCGACCCAAGTTGGCGTGCCTCGTGTTGTTCATTATTCGACCACCGGCGGTGGGAACAACACCCTTCATCGAGATGCCCTGTTAGCGCGGGTCGGAGTTCTCGCCAGTGATTTGCAGTTGGATGCGATGCAACTGATCGCTCCGGCGCGTGCGGAGGCGTCCTCCATTTCGATACGTTTCGTTTACGATCTGACGTCCACCAATCGTCGCAGCGATGCCCTGACCTCTGGCTTGTCGTTGCAGCCCGGACACCGACTTGATGCCCCTCCAGCAACCGCATCCCGACGACGCTTGCAGATGGCCCAGGCGCGAATGCAGCAGGTGCGTCGCGTGGATGAATTTGTTTCTCAGTCTTCTTCGGTCGATCGATTTAAGGCGAACCTTGTCGGGATTTTGGATCAAACTTCCAAGGAAGATCAATTCCGTGTGGCGTGGAATACCTTGTTGAAAACAAAGGCACGTTACCAAGACAAAGAATTTCAACGCGTTGTGTTGGATGAGCTGCATCAACGTTTTCCAAATCGATCTGGTGCGAGTTGGGCCCAGTTGCGTACCGAGTCATTAACGTTCAGTCGGGAGCGGTCACAGTTGCGATTGCGACGCAACGAGTCGATCACGCGGACGCCAGCTTCATCCACTGCGGCACCCGTTTCGCCATTTCAGATTCCACAGAATGAGGTTCGTCAGGCGTCTGCGGTATTGCCACTTCTGGTCCCCGATCAGCAACCCAAACAGACCCTTACTGGTGATGCTGAAGAAGTTGAGACTGCGATTGTCGATCTGGGTTGGGAATTTCATCCCTTGGTGCTACTGGGACGCGACGCGTCCCGTCGGCGCGGTGATGAAGGGGGCTTGCAGCCTGCTGATGGACCATCAGCCGATCTCGCGAGGCTAGCTGATATCCCTTCCGAACCATGGTCGCAACTGATCTATGCTCGCAGTCGAGCGATCCGTGTACCAAAGGTCGCGCTGCCACCCCGCTTGGACGGTGTGTTGAATGATCCTTGTTGGCAGTCCGCTTTGCCTCTGGCAGGAAGTGCATCGCAATTGCAATTCGCATACGACGATGAATACTTGTATGTTGCGATTCGCTTTGATGCCCGCGATTGGAACGAAGATCTCACCCGTCCAGATGGCAAGATTCGCGATCACAATCTTGACGGTGTGGATCGTTTGAGATTGCGATTGGATACAGACCGTGATCTGATGACTTCGATGCAGTTGCAGGTGTCGGCCGCGGGGCGGACTCACGATGCCATTGACGGAAATCCCGATTGGCAACCGACTTGGTACGTGGATACAAAGCAAGCTGATGGACAGGTGATTATTGAGTTAGCGTTGTCGCGATACGACATCGCCGATCTGCCCATCCCTGCCGGAGAGACTTGGTACGCATCGGTCGATTTGATTCCTGCTGGGACAAAAACCTACGACCCGATTATTCCGAATCCAGAGACCTGGAAACGCATCGTCTTTCAACCCTGAGTCGTCGCGCTGGTTGACTTTCGGCAGGCAATCAATGAGACTCGCAAGAGTTCCGCAACGCGATCACGTTTGGTGCGAGAGACTTCCTGCTCTAACCCGTCGGTCGTCTTTTTGTCGCCCTGCTCGCTCTTTTTGTCGCCCTGCTCGCTCTTTTGGGGTCGCCCTGGCGAGTGCGGGTCCTCTGGCGGGTGCGGGTCCTCTGGCGGGTGCGGGTCCTCTGGCGGGTGCGGGTCCTCTGGCGGG
>JARGNK010000058.1:22956-40012 GCA_029213145.1 Rubripirellula sp.
AAACCCGCTCTTGTTCGGAAAAACCGCACGGTTCTTCCGAGATCAAGGATGGTTTCCCGAGTTAGCAGTCGTGCAATGCTCGGCTGCCTGCAGTGACGCCGGTTTTCGGTGCGATCCGCCCGCGTTTTGATGTTTGAATTCTCGGCTGGTTAGCCGGCTCATTTGGGCGTGAGCGTCACGCCGTTCCCATTTGCGGTGGGAAAGTGACAGACCCCCTTTTGCACGTCGACCCCGCTGGCGATGTCGTTGGCCAGCAGGGCTGCTCCATCCATGTCGACGTAATCGAGGAGCGGCGCCAATTGGGCGATCGCAGAGATCCCAACACTTGATTCGGTCATGCAACCGACCATCGCCTTCATGTTGAGTTCTCGAGCACGCTGGATCATTCGCTTTGCGGGCGTCATGCCACCGCATTTAACAAGTTTAATATTCACTCCGTGAAATCGACCGGCACAGTGGTCTACATCGTCCTCGACGATGCAGCTTTCGTCCGCGATGATCGGCAACGCTGATTTTTGGAATACCTCTCGTGATTCCTCCACTTGATCCGCTGGCAGCGGCTGCTCGATAAACTCGACACCCAATTCACGAAGGCGATGCGAGTTCGTGATCGTCTCGGGTACCGTCCAGCCGCAGTTCGCGTCAACGCGAAACTTGGCGTCCGTATGCTGCCGAAGTTGTTCCACGATTTCGATATCGTGTTTCGTTCCCAGCTTGATCTTGTAAGTCGGCCATCCGGGTGCCTCCTCCAACTTTGCAATCATCGCAGCGATGGAGTCGATTCCGATCGTGAAATTTGATCGGGGGGCATCATTGGGGTCGAGCCCCCAAAGTTCATAGACCGGTTTGCCCTTTTGTTTACCCCACAAATCGTAGACAGCTTGATCGAGCGCACATAACGCAAATGGTTCGTCTGCGAGTTGCACTCGGACGCTTTCGAAGATTTCATTGGGATTCACTGCCTGGATCGATTCAACCGTCGAACGCACGCTTTCGATCGCTTTCACCATGCGATCAAGGGTCATTCCGTAGTAATCATTGGTGGTGGCTTCACCATATCCATGGTGCGTGCCATCGCTTAATTCCACCACCAACGTTGGCTGCACATAAATGGTTGATCGCGAGATTGTGAACGGGTGCTTTAGCGGCAGATCGAATGTGTGCGATTGCAGACTTAACACGACTGTTCCCCACGAGCAGCAAGTTCGTTGCGAAGCGTTTCAACGGCGGTAACCAACTCACCAGGGCCATCCCGGATTACATCGCAGGTCGGTAATCCAAGCTCATTTCGTACCCGTTCTCGCTCTTGAGAAGCCTGGGAATCGGTTAGCAGTCGACCATTCATGGCGACTCCGATGATCTTCGATGGGCCCATCAGATTCGCCATCGTCTGATAGGCTGCGCTCAATTCGGTCAAGCTGGACAATCCAATTTTGGGCATCCCGTGAACGGCTGTTCGTCCCGCCTCATAGCAAAGAATCATGCCGTGGGGCAGGCATCCGTGTAGCAAGCCGAGCGTCACAGCAGAGTAACGTGGATGGGCCAGGCTGCCCTGCCCTTCGATGAACAGAATGTCATGTTGCTGGTTCTTCAAAACCAGCTTCTCAACGGCGCCGCTGATGAAATCGGACACGACACAGTCAATCGGACAACCATCGCCCTCGATCAGAATGCCGGTTTGCCCGGTGGCGACAAATTTGGTGGTCTGGTCCTGTCGTTGAAGGGCTCGGGACAGTTCGATAGCGACCACCATTTTGCCAACACAGCAGTCTTGGCCGACCGTCAAAATTCTCAAGCAATCGGGGCGGATGCCTTCACGATTGGCGACGTCCTTTTCAGAGTTGTGTCGAACGTCTTGAATCATTGCACCTGATTTCGTAGCAGCGGCTGCGAACTCAGAATCCTCCGCAAGAAATTCATGCAGGCCAGAAATGACATTCATCCCGCGTGAAAGAGCGTCCAGCACGATCGTTCGCCAGTGCTCTGGGATTTTACCGCCGGGTGGGGCGATTCCAATCACCAACGTTTTTGCATCCGCGACATCGTCTAAGTTGGCGACCACGGGGATCCGGTCGCCAACGCCTAGCAGTTGTCCTGCTGTGCTGCCCGCTGCGTTGCGGTCCAAAATTGCCTTCACTTCCGATTGCCGATACCGAAGCAGGCTGCAGGCGGTTTTCGCGGTGACTGGATTGCTGTGACCGTCGGTCAGAATAATCATGCGACGGTTGGAGGCCGCGTCGCTACTAAGATTACTGTTTTGATTGCTCATCCTGTTGCTCACCTAGTCCAACCATTTCTAGTAGTCGCAGCGCGTTGGTCGTGGGTGATACACCCAAACGCATTTTGTAGTCAAAGATCATCTGGTCGTCGCCTGCTTCATCACGCTGAATGGTTTCGCGGAAGTGAACGGTCGAGGCGATCGAAAGCAGTTCGGGTTCATCGGCCAGTTCCAAGTCGTGAGTGCTGATCGCGCCGATCGCCTGTGAATTCACTAAGTGACGAAGTACTTGTACGACAGCAATTTGCCTTTCCCGACTGTTGGTTCCCTGCAGGATCTCATCGAGTAGGAAAATACAGACACGATCATTTCGTGCCGCCATTTCGCGAGCATGATCGACCACGCTTTTCAGGCGTTTGAGCTCCGCCATGTAGAACGAGACGCCTTCGCTGACATCATCGCTGACGCGAATGCTGGTTGCTAATTCTGCTGATGGCAGTACCAATCGATCCGCACAAACGGGGGCGCCGATTCCTGCCAAAGCGACATTCAAACCGATGCTTCGCAGCATCGTGCTTTTGCCCGACATATTGCTGCCAGTGACTAACAGTAATGTGCCGGGAGGGCCGACCTGGACCGAGTTGGGCACTCTGGCACCGTCGGGAAGCAGTGGGTGACCGATCGCCGTTGCTTCGAAGACAGCCGGATCGCTTGCTGATTGCCATTGAGGCTTGACCCACGAGGGATACTCATCTCGTAGCGCCGCGATCGACACCAGGGATTCTAATTCTCCCAAGGCCTGGAACCATTCGGGGACTCGGTCGGTGTAAGTCGCCTGCCATGCTTCCAGGCGTCGCAGAACTCGGACATCCCACAGGGAAAAAATCTGTAGCGGCAGGTAGATCAGGAAGGTTCCTGCCGACTGTCTTAAACCACCGGCCCGAGCCACTCGCTGCAGTTCAAGCATGCCTTCGCTTGCTGAACGTTCGCCATCGATCATGGCGTCACGAATGCGGAATAAGAAACCTGATTTGGAATCGGCTTCTGGATGCGGCAGCCAATTCGCTGATGCGAAAATCTCTTGGTAGTGATTGACGGCTTGGCGGTTGGACATTGCGATGGCGAAAATCGCGTGGGCGGGACCCAGCATCGCGGCGGTGATGCCGAGATTCGTGGCGATTAGTACGCCCAGCACGATCAGGCTGACGCGAGTTCCCGCTGTGGGAAGCACTCCCATCAGTCCCAAGGCCAAACCGAGGAAGGCGACCACGGACAGGATCGAGCTGAGGTGGGACCATGTAATCAACCAGCGGCGACGATTAAGCCACGGTTCCCCCGTCGCCCATTCCACAAAATGTTCTGGGTCGCCCGTGCTATCGCCTACCTGTCGTGCCAGCGTGTAAAACCGGAGACGCTGCTCACGCATCGGTGCCAGTGTTTCGACCGCTGACGATCTTTCTTTTGCGACGGCCGCGTCGGCAGGGCCCGCCAACCAATGCGCGAGTGTGCGAATTCCCGGTCGGGTCGCTGCCATCGAAACGAGATGGAACAGTGAAGCCCTGCCCAGCAAATCCAAATCGCTGGCGACATCCCGACGATGACCAGGCAGTTCGACCTCAGCGAGTTGCTTTGACAATTTCTTGGTCGCCAACCGTTCCCAATCTCGTTCTAGTCGCGAGATCAGGCGTTGAGTCACACTTCGATGCCGAAGAAGTTCGTCGAGTCGGTCTCGGACAGGTTCGTTGGCCGTAACCACGATGAGGAACGTTGCCATTGCGGCCCAGCCAAGCCAGGTCGCGTAAGGAACACCATCAAAGCCCAAACCAGCAAGCCAAAAGACCAGGGCGGCAAAAAACAGCAACACCCTCGCCTTGCCAAATTTACGATCGGTGGCCTGAAGTTGCGTTTGCCGATCATCTAGCGACTTGAGTTGATCCTGATAGCGTTGCATCGCTGCTGAGGCATCGCTTCCATCAGCACCGGTTGTACGGTTAGCGATTTCTGGTTCTTCCTTGGTCAAACCGTTGCAATCTCCGATTTGTTGCCGCGAGGCTGTGTAGGGCCATCGATTACCACCTTTGTGGCAATTCGGTCTTGAAGGTTCGGGCGGAAAATCGTCAGCAGAAGCAGAGGCAGGAACCAAGCCAAGTACAGACCACCAAAATATCCGTGCCAGAATTGAGACGCCACCATGATGACTGCCGTACCGCTCATCAGCGTGCCCAAGTTCTTTTGAGCAGGCCAAATCGCAAAGAATACACTCAGAATCACAAACGCCACAATCGCTGGTAGACGCCAGATGGGATTCCATCCCAACGCCCAGATACCGCGAAACTGATCGATCTCACGGTTTGGATTGAGGATTCCGAACATCCGCCGCAAGTGTTCCCATAGCGAAGCCGAATCATCAAACCACAAGCCGACCATCAGTACTACCAACATCGCCACCACGCCGACGGAAAACTGTCTCGCTCCTCGTTGCCAATAAAAGCTAATCCACAGCGGCAGCAAAAAGAGAGGGTAGTAAACAAGGCCACCCGCTAAGCCCAGGAAAATCCCCGCGATCATCGGTCGGCGATAACTCAGTACTGCCCACAGTAATAAGGCGGCTGGCAATGCATGGTCGACGCGTCCGGTGAATTGAGCTGTGTAGGGCAACATCAAATACAGCGTGGCACAACCTACACCCGCCCTCAGGTTGCTGAAGTGTCGGTTGCCGATCAACACAATGGCGACGACCAATGCCAATTGTGCTGCGATCGCCAGCGATTTGGCGATCTGGGAGAGTCGGGCCTGATTTGCGTTCAATTCTTCGTTGGGGATTGGTAACGCGCCGCCAATCGACTCGCTGACCGGGCGTGTCGGAATTGCCGGCAACATGTTCATCAATGCGTAGCCGGGGCCCAGTTTTGGGCCTTGTTCCACTTGAATCCGTGGGCTACTGGCAATCACATTCGCCATCATGAAAATGAACAGTGAAATACCAATGAAGTTCAAGCCACCGGTGGTCAGATTGGGATCCAGCAGCGGGCGGCGAACCATGAGTGGGTCCAGAATCAGCCTTACCAACAGGAAGGCTTCGATCACGAACAAATAAATGAATCCCCATCGCTGCACGTCGGTCGGTGAAAATATGTCTGCTTCGTTAGCGGTGTATCCCTCGTCGGCTTCGTCCACCTCATTCGGGGCGACGACTTCTCCCTCTCCCGATAGGTTGTTCGGGATCACATCGTTGCTCGCGTTATCCGGTGTGGCACCGGTAGTGGTCGATGTTTCGGGGGGGCGAACTGCGATGGGGGCGGAGGCGGATGACTCGGCGTCACGGCGTGCTTCGTTGTCTTTGGTAGTCGATGCAAGGGGGGGCGTGTCTCTGGTGGCTGGTTCTTCAGATTCGGTTTGGCCCCCCGCTGAATCGTCTCCAAGTTGAGCGAGTGCCAAGACCGGCAGGACGCTCAGGACCGAGGTCATATGTTTCGCCGGTCTGTAATCTTTTTCCTGCTCCACTTGTTTGCGGACCAGTAATTCCGTCTGGCGGATCTCGCGGCGGCGACCTTCATAAACCACCAAGAGTCCTGGCGCCAGCAAGATTAGTAAGACGATGTCTAGATTCCGGACACTCCAGAATCGATGGAAAACAAAGTACAGCCCAATGGTAAGAAACGACGACATGTAAACCCATGTCGTCGGATCGGGGCGTTTGTAATAGAGCAGTATTTCGCTCATCGTTTTGAATCGCGCTCGCGGATCCAATTAGTAGGGGACCGGAAGGACGGGGTCACGCAGACGTTCTTCACACTGGGCAAAGATGCGTTCCCCGAGAGGCCTCCCTTCATTCATCCCTTACGGGAAATCAATCGTTTTTTATCGACCAGCCGAAAGCATGCGTTTAGGCGCGGTATTGAGTCAAGAACCTAGCAGAATTTCGGTTCCGATGCAGCCAATGCTCCCGCAAACTCCGGCGAATATCGTTCAACGAGCCCCGATTGTCGGTCCAGTGTCTCTTACCACCCGCTGGGACTGAACCTTTCGTCGCTCAATGGTTACGATATCCTGGACTACCTTTTCGCTATTCCCAACCTGATTGGAGCCAAGCACCGTGGGTTCGAAATCCGATTCCGCACATCGACTCGCTGCTGACGCGATGCGTCAAGATCCTCGGTTGGTGGAGGCGAAGCGTCTAATTGCCGAAACTGTGGCTGAACATGCGGCTGGTTTGACCGAGGCCCGCCCCGCAGATCCGGAGCTGCAAGCTTCTTATCAACAATTACTCGAGCGTTTAGGGCAGGCCCGTGGAGGCACACCTTTTTGGCCTTATTTGGCGTCCGGGATCGGCAACGGACCGTTCGTCGAATTGGCTGACGGTAGCGTCAAACTCGATTTTATTTCCGGAATCGGAGTTCATGGGTGCGGCCATAGTTCACCGGCCATGATCAATGCGGCGATCGATGCTGCGTTGGAAGATACGGTCATGCAGGGCAATCTGCAGCAACATCCGCCTAGCTTGGAAATTTGTGAAACGCTCATTCGGTTAGCCACTGTGGGTGACGCCAAAATTGACCACTGTTTGCTCTCGACCAGCGGAGCCATGGCAAACGAAAATGCGCTCAAGATTGCGATGCACTACAGTGCTCCGGCGGATCGTGTGATCGCGTTTGACAATGCATTCGCCGGTCGTACGTTCGCGATGGCCGCGCTGACGGATCGCCCAAAATATCGAGCTGGGTTGCCTTTGGCGATCGCGGTCGACTACTTGCCGTTTCGCGATCCGGAAAATCCCGATCGAAGTTTGCGGTGGGCAGTCGACGAGTTGCACCGATTATTGGAACGTCATCCCGGCCGTTATGCCGCTTTTTGGGCTGAGCCAATCGCGGGTGAAGGTGGTTACTATCCCGGCAGCGGTGATTTCTTTCGGGCTTTGTGCGAGCCCCTTCGCGATGCCGGAATCCCAGTCATCTTTGACGAAGTGCAATCGTTTTCGCGGACCAGTCAGCCCTTCGCGTTTCAGCACTATGGGTTAGATGAATTTGCAGATATCGTGACGGTTGGGAAAGTTACCCAGGTCTGTGCCACTCTTTACGGCGAAAAGTTTCAACCCAAGGCGCCTATCCTCAGCCAAACATTCACCGGATCTTCCTCGTCAATCGCAACCGGGTTGGCGATGCTGGAGCAATTGCAGTCCGAGGGTTGCTTTGGCGCCGAAGGCAAGAACAATCAACGGCACGCGTATTTCGCCGCAGGTTTGAAACGTCTTGGTGAACGTCATCCGGGCCTGGTGAAGGGACCCTACGGCGAAGGCATGATGGTTGCTTTCACACCCGGGGATGGAAGCTTTGAACAGGCGAAGCGATTGATGACCATCATGTATGAAACCGGGTTGCTCGGTTTTGTGTGCGGTGCCAGCCCCACTCGTTTGCGATTTTTGCCACCGCCAGCGACTACTACCAATGAGCACATTGACGCTGCATTGTCGCTACTGGAGCGGTCAGTGGAACGTTTTGCTTCCGAAATCTCTTAAGGTACTTCTATGTGGGTGGTTCGCGCGGTTCGCATTGAAGATCTTGATGCGCTGCATGAGTTGGTGCTGTCAGCAACGCGGGGTTTAACTTCCTTGCAACTGGATCGTGCACGCTTGCTCGGCCGTGTCGAGGAATCGACCTTTGCGTTCAGTCGTATTGGTCCCTCGCCACGCGGAGAACCGTTCGTGTTGGTTCTGGTCAATGAGGCAACAGGGGAGTTGGTTGGGACTTCGACCGTGTATGCCAAGACGGGTGGTTATCAACCGTTGTACGCCTATCGAATGGTGGAATCGGATCATGCCAGCGAACTGCTTGGTGTTCGGCACCACCGCACACGACTGGAACTTTGTCGCATCCATGATGGCCCGACTGAAATTGGTAGCTTGTTCTTGCGAGGTCTTTATCGTGGCGAAGGAAGAGGTCGCTGGTTGTCACTGTCACGCTTCGCACTGATTTCAATGTTGCCACATCGCTTCGCTGATCGTGTGATCGCAGAAATGCGTGGCAAGGCGAATCCCGATGGAGCGGTGCCATTTTGGGACGCAGTCGCTGGACGATTCATTCCGACCGATTTCGCAACCGTTGATGCGATGTCGACCGTTTCGAAAATGTTCATCGAAGAGATGATGCCACAGCATCCGATCTACTTGGATCTTTTGGCCGAAGAGGTTCGCCAGGGAATCGGCGAGGTCCATCCCGAAACGGTGCCTGCACTTGCAATGTTGAAATCCGAAGGATTCTCCGTCACCGACTTGGTCGATATCTTTGACGGTGGTCCCGTTATCAGTTGTGAAACAAGCCAAATTCATGCGGTCCGGCGGGTTCGCGAAATGACGATCCGACGCGTGACGGATGCTCCGAGTGATCAAGCCGAGCCTCGTATTGTCGCAACCGCAACCAACGGATTCACCAGTGTTCAGGCAAACGTTGAGTGCGAAGGTGATGAGTTGGTGATCGGTGCCGCCGAAGCAACTCGGTTGGAATTGGAAGTGGGTTCGACTTGCCGCGTGCTGCCACTGCGGCCTGTTTGACGGGCTACACGCCAGGCATGCGGTCAATCGGGTAACGCAGTGACTGGCAAGGCAGCGACCGCTACGCGATGCTTGCCATCGGGAAGCCTGCGATTTTGAAGTTGTCGACGCCCAGGTCGCTGAGGCCTTGCGCTGCACCAACGGCATCATTGATGTGCAGTGTACTGATCATCAAGTGATCGCTTAACGCGGCTTGGATTGCCGTAGTGGCTGTTTCAGAGTCTCGGATCTCACCCATCACAATAGCCGCCGGGTCCTGTCGCATGATGTATGTCAATGCAACTGCAAACCCCATTCCAAATTTGTTGTCACTTTGGACTTGGTTGATGCCCGCATTCGAGCGATCTACTCGATTCCATCACCTTCTGGAAGCACCGTGCCAACGATCACTAAGTCGGGGATTTTCTTCTGCATTGATATGATGGCTTCACTGCCAATTTCCGTAAGCTCGACTTGGTATTCAAGTAATTCCAAGTGGAACGAGATTAGTTCAGCTAAGACAGGTTCTGCTTGAACCAACAATAACTTGACACCTGATCAATCAGACATGACCCACATCTTTCTGCGATGGACACGATGGCGCTGAGAGTGGACTGCCCGTATTAAGTCTTGACACCGATCAAACCCTAGGTGGCGTTTGCAGTTGCTTCGACCCGCAAAGGGGATCCCGGTAAATGCAGTCGCTTGGTTGTCGTGACCGCTGGCCGATTCATCGGCACAACTGCGATAGCCGGTTAGCTGAAAGATGATTGCATTCGTGTCAGTTTTGCGACGCATCCGAACAGGCCAGATATCCAAACAGTCCAGATATTGAAGTGAAGCAGGCGGAAATGCAGGGCGTTGAACTAGGGACTTCCCGGTTTGACTCCTTGGAGGAGATCAGACTTCTCCCGGCGGCGTTGCTACCACGGTGGGCGACCCTGCCTTGTTCTGGATAAGAATCTGTTGCGTGGTCACCAACGGGTCGAACCGGTGTGGTCGGATTTCATCACGATAATCCGAGTGTCTATGGTTACGTCGTCGCGCACTTAGAAGGGCGTGAAGGAATGGTTTCTTCGTGGCCGCTTAGGCCGGTGGGTTTGTTTGAACGTAAAGAGATCAATGTGATGGGGGTGCGCGCGTTGGGCGAAAGTAGATTGGTAGTCGCGTCTTTTTAGCGAGACGCGATCGATAGGCAAAGCGAGCCAAACCGGCCCACTTTTATCGTTTACGGTTTCCAGGTTCCAGAATCATCACCAACATCAGGAACCCACCCGCCAGGAAGGCTGCGATCGTGACGGTCACAATGAGCCCTAGCAGCATATACATTTTTTTCTCCAAACGTGGAATATTCGGTCACTACCTGAGAAGGCTGCATCGAGCGGTCATTGGGGCGCGGATTACTCGCAGTAATTCCACGAGAATTTTGGTTTCTCGGTAGCGCTCGTCGTGACCAGCAAGTGCCGTCTAGGAAGTACCGCGCGTGCGTGTTTCATCGCCAAGTCGACATTGGGCTGAATGCTGGTTCGGAACGTTCTCTTTCTTTGGAAATCAGCCGTCGTTTACTGGATTCTGCTCGACAGTCTTCGTGGTAAGTCACATCGTCAACGCGGCACCTGTTAATCAGATAAACTGCCATACACTGAATTAGTCAACAGCCAAGATGAGGGCGGCAATATGTCCATTCGAATGAAAATGGTGATTCTCGTAGCCTTGTTCTCGACGTCGCTCAGTTCAGCTCAAGAGAGTCTGAATTGTTACTCCAAAACGGATGTGCATGCGTCTCTCTACGAAACGCTGCAGGCCCAAGCCTACTTAGCGTTGGATCGACGGCAGGAGCAATTCGAAGCCATTGATTCGGCCGCGGCTGTCGCCACCTATCAGGAAAGACTGCGAAGAGAGTTTGTGACGCGGTTGGGTGGGTTTCCGGATCGTCATCCTTTGAATTCGAAAGTGATGAAAACGGTCAATGCCGAGGGATATCGGATTGAGAATGTGATCTTTGAAAGTCAGCCGCAGCATCATGTGACGGCTAACTTATATCTGCCGACTGGAGACGGTCCTTTTCCAGCGGTTGTGGTTTCCAGTGGTCACAGTCGGACAGCTAAGACTGCGGATTACAACCAGCGATTTGGAATCATGATGGCTCGACATGGGATGGTGGCACTTTGTTTTGATCCCATTGGGCAAGGCGAGCGTTCCCAAATCCTTAATGACCAAGGTGCAAACTTGGTCGATGGGACGACGACCGAACACTTTTTGATGGGGATTGGTTCGATTTTGGTTGGGCGCAACACGGCAACCTATCGTGTTTACGATGCGATGCGATCGATCGATTATCTCGCCACACGTCCCGAGGTCGACTCGTCGCGAATTGGCATGACCGGATGTAGTGGGGGTGGCACGTTGACAAGTTATACGATGGCCTTGGATGACCGCGTGCTTTGCGCAGCACCCGCTTGCTATCTCACAACGTTCCGGCGATTGATTGACACAATTGGTCCCCAGGATTCCGAGCAGAACATTTTTGGTCAGCTTGTGTGGGGGATGGATCAAGCTGATTACGTTTTGATGCGGGCGCCGAAACCAACCTTGATCAGTTCTACAACCCAGGACTTTTTTGACATCCGAGGTAGCTGGGAGAACTTTCGTCAGGCGAAGCGAGTGTATGGCAGGCTTGGGTTTCCCGAACGCGTTGACTTAGTGGAAATTGATGGGACACATGGTGTCCAGCCTCAGAATCTTGCCACGATCGCACATTGGATGCAGCGTTGGTTACTGGACATCGATAAGCCAGTTGATGCAATCGAACTACCAGTGCGTGATGGTGCTGATTTGATGTGTACTGAACGTGGACAAGTTTTGTTATTGCCCGATGAGTTGTCAGTATTTGATCTGAATGCGAAATACGCGAAAACGCTTGTCGGTACACGAACGGAGAAACGAAAATCAGCCACCGCGGACGAATTGCGGAAGCTTGTCTCGCAGCGAATCGGATTGCCGGAGTTGGGCGTCGAGCAAACAGCAAACGCAGTGTCGCAGCAGCAACGAGGTGAGTATCAAATCGAAGCTCTGCTGCTCGATTTCGGCGCTGACATTCCCTTGCCCATTAATCTTTACCTGCCGCGGGCAGAAGCAAGTGAATCGGTTTACCTCTGTCTCAATGATGGTGGAAAGAACAAGGCTGCTGAATTAGCAATCCGTCTGGTAGGGCAAGGTCACTCTGTGGTCACCGTCGACTTGCGAGGTCAGGGAGAAACCGGAACGGGTGAGTTCAAGGCCGGTCTTGGTGACTGGAAAACCTTTTCACTCGCTTACCTGCTTGAGCAATCGATCATTGGGATTCGATCTGCTGACACATTGGCTCTGTCACGCTACGCAAGCGAACAGATGCCGAATCGAACGATCCATCTTATTGCTGAGGGTCAAAGCGGGATGGTGGCCTTGCACGCAGCAGCGCTGCAGCCATCGCGGTTTGCCAGTGTGACGTTAAGGAATTCCCCACGCGATTGGTCGTCGAATGTAGGTGTCTCTGATCCGGAGGTTCAATTGGATCACACTGTCCACGGAGCATTGACGCTCTACGATTTGCCTGACTTGGTAGAACTAGCGGGGAGAGACAAGGTGGAGTTCGCGAACGAATAGAAAAAAATTTGAAGCTGGCAATGCTCGCGACACGGAGTCTGATGCCGTGTCGTGAGCGGAAACCGGCTGATGATTCGCCTCACCGATGCAGCTCGCCAGCCTTGGTTAGTCGGTCCGAGTCACATCTTTCTATGTGATGATTGGTGGCCCATTCAGCAGTGGGGGAAATGCGGTTCAACCTCTATCTGCATTCGTTTTCTTAGTCTCAATTGAGTCTGGAACATTGAAATGAGTCGAATCGGTCAAGGTAATCGACTCACCATCCCATCGTTCCAGGACTTCCTTTAAAGGGACCGACGACGCGGGATGTGATCCAGCCGCCGTAAAAATCACCGGGCTGGGCTTCGACTTCCTCATCGTTGACGAAGCAAGCGTCAACCTTGCTGGGGTAAAACGCGAGATACCCAGCAAGGGCTTCAAACCGGTTCGTTGGTGATCGATACGACCACGCGACATCCGCAACGATCTGATCTTGTAGAACCAGTGTGTGATAGTTTGCATAGCCTTTCCATTCGCAAAATGAACCGTGGTCAGATTCACGCAGCAGGTCCATGCGAATCGAATGGGGCGGTAAATAAAAGACGGGCGGATGACTAGTTTCAAGAACGCGAAAAGATTCAGCGGTTTCCGCGATCACGATGTTGTTAGTAACGATTCGGATCTTCGAATCGCAGGCTTCGATTTTGGGAGGTCGGGGATAGTCCCAAACAGATTCCTGACCCGGTCCTGGGGTGATTCGCTTGCGGAACACGTTTGCCTCGCGTTCAATGGAGAAAAATCGCCAACGGCGTCCTACTGTAGAAGTTTTGACAAGTCCCTCGATCGTATCTGACGGGCTTTGAAGGTTGGCTATGATCAACTTTCGCAACCTACTGGATTTTTCGCCGTGGTACCAGAAAGATTTTTTGCGCCGACGAATCGGTTTTTGGTTTCAGTCCATTTCCCGGTTCCGGGAGCTTAGCCAAGTTGTCCAGTGATCAGCTGAATCGTTGGACGAATCACCAAAGGGGAGATCGGTTTGGCTGGTTCCAACGGATACGACCGATCAAGACATCGCCGCGGTAACCACTGCGGGGCATCCATTCTCCGACGGAGACGATTGATTCGTCGGCGCTTACGTTCGTGACGTCGAAATTGCCCATCAACGCGACCGAATCTGGCGCGTTGACTCCATCGCCGACGAGTGGCAAAACGACCTGTTCAGTGGATCTGATTAGACACTGTTTCACTGGATCGACTTGGGCGACCCAAAGTGGGGAACGCCAGCGTATGACATTTTGATTCGTTGGATCTTTGCGTGTGTAGACCAAGAACAAACCATCGCTGTGGGTCAACCAATGTTGCTGGGTTGTGGACATCTCTAACTGTTCACCATTATCCCAGCTCCATGCTTTCTGAGGCTGCCAATTCAAACCGTCATCGCTGACGCTCACGTATCCACGGTTGTCCTCGGCGCGGATGGTCATCCAAAATCGATCGTGCCAAAACGTGACACTTGGTTCTAGCAAACCTCGCCCAACTGGATTTTGCAGTGGTTCACCCACTTGACGGATGTTCAATTCATTGCCGTCATACCGCGCTACCACTCCGGCAACCATTCTGGCTGTTGGTTGGGGCCCAAACGTAAACGACATTTGTACGTCGCCATTGGGCAGTACGTACCGTTGGCCACAGTTGTTGCTGTAGATGAATCCGCCCCGAGGGTCATCCCATTGGAGAATCTTTCGGGTCGACCAATTTCCCTCGCCATCGCGGGTGACATAGACCGGATAGCGGGCCAGTTGTTCACCCCGAGCAAAATACTCACCTTTGTAGAAGACGACATGTCCCAACGCGATCACCGTGTTGGTCTGTGGGTGGTATTGTGGGGTCACGTCGCAAACACCGGCTTTCAGCCCGTCATCACGTCCCGGTACGGGGTCTCGCCCCAACGCATCGATTATCTGTGGCTCGGTCCAGGTTTTGCCGAGGTCATCTGACATCGACCAATGCACGGGGCCGAAATAGTCTGATCCGCCAACTTCTTGAAGCGTCATCAACGTGACGGGTTTTCCATTTCGCCCCGGCATCATGCAGACGCGACAATGAAACCACGTGCGTTGTTTCCCGTCGCGATTGCGCCACAGTGTCTCTTTCGAAATAGACGCGATGAGCTGATTCGCTTTGGCAGCCTGGGCGGGTGAAGATCCACCGAGCCAAGTGCAAGCACCGATTGCCAGGCATTTTCGACGATTGATTCGATTACTGTTTGACATGCTAAAGCGCTGAAGCGAGGAACCATTAACAGCCGAGATGATCAGAGAGTATAAAGTGAGCGTCCACGAGATGTGAGATCGTGTAGCATTGCATCGTTTTGATCACAAGTAGCGATTGCTCTGCCCGCGAAGAAATTCTTCGTCGACGCGCCCCCGGGAGACTCAGTCTTAGCCTTGCATTAGGACGAATCCGTGAACCACAGGAATCAAGATGGTCTTTAGAATCAAAGAAAAGTTTTGGGCGTGGGGTAATGACTTTGCGATCACCGATTCAGATGGCAACGAGGTATATTACGTCGACGGAATTGCCTTTTCATGGGGAAACAAACTCTCGTTCCAGAACCCTGATCGCCAAGAGTTGGCGTTGATCAGCCAAAAACTCTTGTCGTGGAAACCGCAGTATCAGATCATCATCGAAGGTCAGGTCTTTGCGGAGGTGGTTAAGGAATGGACGTGGTTCAATAAGAAGTTTACGCTCGATGTTCCTGGGCCGAATGACTATACGATCGATGGAGCCTTTTGGTCGCATGAGTTTTCTTTCCAACGGAAAGGACGAGTCGTGGCGACGGTTAGTAAAAAATGTTGGTCTTGGACCGATAGTTATGGTGTCGAGATTGTTGACGGTGAAGACGCAGTTGCAATTCTTTGTGCTTGCATTGTGATCGATCAAGTGTTGCATAATGAATCGAGCGGTAGTTCAGTCAATAGCGGCTGAGAGGTGTGAGCGATGAACGTGCCAGCAGGAGTTCTGCGTTGCCTGCCTTGTGATGATTCCGATTCGCGGGTTAATCGCTTGGCTCGAGAGCTTGACCTGTCACCGACTGCCGCAGAGCAGTTGGGTCGATCAGCAGTCGCCGCAACCGATGCAGGCTTTTATCTTGACTCGGCAGGCACGAGAGTTGATTGGCATCAATCCGTTCAGCACGCTTGTGCTGCCAAGGTAAGCTTGCCGCCCGAATTCTCGCTGCCGAGTCATGAAGAGCTGAACTTTCCTGAAACGATCGTTCAGGTGCGAAATGAAACGACATTGGTTGCTGCGCGGCGTTTCAAGCAGGACGGAAAGAATCCGCTGGCGTTGAATTTCGCCAACGGAGTTCAGCCTGGCGGAGGTTTCCTCGTCGGTGCGCAAGCGCAGGAGGAGATGCTTTGTCGATCAAGTGCCTTATTCGCGACCTTGGTTGATGACCCGATGTACGACTTTCATCGCGAAGAAAATCCCGAGGCCTCTTCTGATTGGGCGATTTTGTCACCTGATGTTCCCGTCTTTCGGACGGATGATGGAGCCGAACTCGACCGACCGTGGTTGTGCAGCTTTTTGACTTGTGCTGCTCCCTATGCACCAGCAGTCGGTCCAACTCAGTCAGCGGAAATGTTGGCCCAAAGGATCGAGCGGGTTTTGGCAATCGCGAAGGCCTATCGTTATCGCTCGCTCGTGCTCGGCGCTTGGGGTTGTGGTGCCTTTGAAAATGATCCGGATCAAACGGCACGGGATTTTCACAAACTATTGATTTCGACGTTCGCTGGCGCCTTCGAGCAAATTACGTTCGCCATCGTTGATCGATCGAGAGAGCGACGTATTCTTCACCCGTTTCAGTCCTTGTTTTCAGCAGGATGAGTTCAATGTCATCAGCAAGGAGATTCGTTGAAATGATGTTTCCGAACTGTGGCGTTGTGAATCTAATTTGGAGTGGACGTGTTGGTTTGCCGCGAAGCCTCCGAAAGCGGAGTTCGTTGATCTTGCTGAAACGTGAATTGATCAGAGCGATTCATGCTCGTTCCACTTAAGCTGCCCAGCTCTCGAGTCTCGCCGTCGATTCAGCCTTCATGGCTTCGGTGTGTTCTCGAAAATCCCATCCACGCTCGATTGGATTGTTTGACAGAGACCATCGAGATTCAATCCATCTCCATTGGCAGTGAATGGTTGTTCGACATGGCTGGCGATCCCTTCAGCGGCGATTGTGAAATACGCAGTGAAAAAGGTGATGGGAATGGTCCAATATCCAAATTGATTGACAATCCCCCACGGCAGCGTCAACACAAACAGTGTGAGTGCATGGATGAGAAAGACCCGGTAGGACAACGCGATGGGTGTATTCTTGATGCGTTCACAACCACCACAGACTTCGAGAAATACTTTTGCCTCGCGATCAAGCATCCAAAAGTCAGTTTGGTCGATGTGTTGCTCTTGTTTCCAGTTCTCAAGAATTCCATACATTTGATTTACCACCCAGCTCGGTGCATGTCCCTGGACCGACTCTTGGCCGAAGGGTGCGAGGCTTTCTGTTGGGGGTGCGTCTCGCAGGCTATCGCGGAGCACCTTAGGGAATGCGACGATTAATTGGTGCATCGTTGCAAACGTTTCGTCACGGGGCTGAACAAGGTGGTTTGTCTTGACGGCGAAGTTTCGAGATG
>JARGNK010000301.1 GCA_029213145.1 Rubripirellula sp.
CTAAGGCGCTCGGGAGAACGGTGGTTAAGGAACTCTGCAAAATGGCCCCGTAAGTTCGCGATAAGGGGCGCCTCCTTTGGTTCACGCTGGGGGAGGCCACAGAAAATCGGCTCTAACGACTGTTTATCAAAAACACAGGTCTCTGCTAACACGCAAGTGGATGTATAGAGACTGACGCCTGCCCGGTGCTGGTAGGTTAAGGAAGACTGTTATCCCCTCGGGGAGAAGCAGGCGACCGAAGCCCCAGTAAACGGCGGCCCTAACTATGAGGGTCCTAAGGTAGCGAAGTTCCTTGTCGGGTAAGTTCCGACCTGCATGAAAGGCGTAACGATTTGAGCACTGTCTCAACCACCGACCCGGTGAAATTGTAGTCGTGGTGAAGATGCCACGTACCCGCGGTTAGACGGAAAGACCCCGTGAACCTTTACTGTAGGCTGATATTGGGTTGAGATATGTCTTGTGTAGGATAGCTGGGAGGCTTTGAAACCGCAGCGCTAGCTGTGGTGGAGCCGTTGTTGAAATACCAGCCTGGTCATATTTTAATTCTAACGTCGATCCCTTGAATCAGGGCGACGAACAGTGTCAGTCGGGCAGTTTGACTGGGGCGGTCTCCTCCCAAAGAGTAACGGAGGAGTGCAAAGGTACACTCAGCCTGGTCGGCAATCAGGCGTAGAGCGTAAAGGTAGAAGTGTGCTTGACTGCGAGACTCATAAGTCGAGCAGGAACGAAAGTTGGCCTTAGTGATCCGGTAATCCCGAATGGAAGGGTTATCGCTCATCAGATAAAAGGTACTCCGGGGATAACAGGCTTATCGCATCCGAGCGTCCACAGCGGCGATGCGGTTTGGCACCTCGATGTCGGCTCATCACATCCTGGGGGTGTAGAAGCTCCCAAGGGTTTGGCTGTTCGCCAATGAAAGTGGTACGTGAGCTGGGTTCAGACCGTCGTGAGACAGGTCGGTCCCTATCTGCCGTGGGCGTTCGAATCTTGAGGGGATTCAACTTTAGTACGAGAGGATTTAGTTGGACGTAGCTCTGGTGTACCAGTTGTCGCGCTAGCGGCACGGCTGGATAGCTAACTACGGAAAGGATAAACGCTGAAAGCATCTAAGCGTGAAGCCCAACCCAAGATAAGGATTCGTAAGTCAATTTTGACGAAAGCCCCCTGGAAGACGACCAGGTTGATAGGCTGGGCGTGTAAGCACGGTAACGTGTTAAGCTAACCAGTACTAACGGGCGAAGGTTTGGCCGTCGATATCCCGCACTCCGAGTCGTTTTCGACTTGGGTCCTAGCGGAATTCACGGACATGCTTGATCAAAGAGATCAGTGAGTCTACCGCTCTTTTATTTCCACTACCAAACAATCGGCGCAACAGTCAGCGAAATACCTGCTGTTGCGTCTTTCCGGCAACCATATCGGAAAGGTTCTACCTGTTCCCATCCCGAACACAGCAGTCAAGCTTTTCGAGCCGATGATAGTGCATACCAGCGTGAAAGTAGGTATTGCCGGATTTTTAAAAAACCTTCTTGTCGTCCGCGGCAAGGAGGTTTTTTTTTTGGCCGATCGGATTCGCCTGATTCCAATCGAGCCTACGCCTCTGTTTCAATAGAGGCTCGAGCGATTCAAGCCGTTCGTTTCGATACGAATCAGTCCGACCTCAATGGCTGTTTTGTTCGTAAAGTTTCTAGCAATGAATTCCATCTGATTCATTGGAATCACTTCTGCATCAAAAAGGAACATCGCATGTTGCGTTCTTGGTTATCATCTGGCGTTGCTCTGTTTTTTGTTTTGTCGACTGTCATTGTCACGCAGGCAGCTGTGCCTGAAGAGGGAAAAGAAGAGACGACACCGCGGTTGACGACGGGGCCAGAGGACCGCAAAGAACTTGTTAAGCCTGGTGCGATCGACAAGGACGCCCCGATGGAATTCACGACCACAAAGTCAGGCCTGAAATATCGAATCTTGCGAGCAAGTAAGAAAAATAAGCCAAAAGCTGATCAGGGTGTCGAAGTGCACTACAAAGGTTGGCTCGACGATAAGACGGTGTTTGACAGTTCGTACCGACGTGGCAAGCGGATTAAATTCATGCTCAACGGAGTTATTCCTGGGTGGAGCGAGGGTTTGCAATTGGTCGGTGCCGGTGGCATGATTGAGTTAGAGATTCCAGCCAAGCTTGGTTATGGGCTTCGCGGTGTTCCCGGAGTCATTCCGCCCAATGCGAATCTCCATTTTTTGGTGGAACTACACGATATCAACTAGAGCAGTTGGTCTTTCGTGGGTAAAGAACTAGAGCATGATCTTGGTGAGTGCCAACATTCGTGGCATGTTCGTTCATTGACCACGACATGCCTTCTCCGCACGATCTAGATTGATTCAATTAGACAGGCAATCTGCAGCCGGGAATTCGTTTTCGCTGAAAACGCTGTGCCCCAGCTTTTGCGGCTTGAGGGTCTCGCTGGTCATGTTGAAGTTCACGCTAGCTCGGAAGCGGCTATCGGTATTGCACCGGAGTGAGTCGGATCGTGTGGAGTCATCGGCAAATGATTTTGTCGAGTATCTCGAGGGCGTCTAATGCTCCACTGCGGATTGAAATTCCTTCGAGGCATTTACTTTCTCTTGGATTGATTCGGATCAAGGTGTTTTGGCGGCCTTTTGTGCGATGTGCCATTTCTTGGCGGACAGAAGGCACGGCCGTGCCAGCGCCGAGTTCGATTCCAACAAGAGAGTGATTGTTTTGTTCGGTAAGCCAGCGTGAATAAACTTCCATCTGCTTTGCCGTTCGTTCGGGCAACCAAGCCGCATCGCCAAACATCAAGATATTAGGTCTCGCGACGGCATCACATCGTGGGCAGCGGGGGAAGGGATCACGCGCGAGGAAGGATATTGGGTCAACGTCAATTTCGATTTTGTCCGCATTCCAAATCTTGTCGGAGCACGGACGGCTACATTGCAGGTGATGGATCGATCCGTGGTATTCGATGATTTGCTGGGGAGCGTAGCCGGCCATTTGAAATTGGCCGTCAACATTGCTTGTGAACACGAATTGATTACGCCCCCATTTTTTGAGGAGTGAAAATCCAGAATGTGGCTTGGTGTTGCGATATAGATTTAGTCGATGTCCATAAAAACCCCATGCTTGATGTGGGTTATGATCAAACCAGGTTGGATTGGCCAAGTCAGTGAAGGACAAACCCTTTTCTCGGAACGGTGGATAGCACCGCCAAAAACCTTCGTTTCCTCGAAAGTCGGGAAGTCCCGAATCAACACCCATCCCCGCGCCCGCTCCAACCAAAATTGCATCCGCCTTTGAAATCCGTTCTGCCGCGACTTGCAGCGAGTCTGCTGGCTCAGATAATCCCATGAAACAGAATTGATTGTATGTTGGTGATGTTTTGCGATTAGCTACCGACTCGTTCGGTCCTCAGACAGCATAACAATGGCGAGGTTGTTCAGTGTCAAACTGGGATGTCATCGTGATTGGGCTGGGCGGCGTTGGTAGTTCCGCAGCTTACCACACCGCAAAATTGGGTCGGCGAGTGCTTGGTTTGGAGCAGTTTACGCCAGCGCATGATCGTGGCAGCTCACATGGCGAAACAAGAATTATTCGACAGGCTTACTTTGAGCATCCCTCTTATGTGCCGCTGCTGAAGCGGGCCTACGATTTATGGGAGCAATTAGAGCAAGAAACTGAACTCGACTTGTTTGAACGAACCGGCCTGGTTGAAATGGGGCCGGCGACCGGAGTAGTGGTACCCGGGGTCCTTGCGTGCGCTGCGGAGCACCAGCTTTCGGTGGAAGAATGGTCTCGAGCATCAGTCCGTGAAAAATGGCCTGGCTTGACGGGTGATCCTGATTGGAAATTTGTGGTCGAAAAAAATGCCGGCTTTCTAAGAGTGGAATCCTGCGTGAGGGCCCATTTAGCAATAGCGAGGAGGGCCGGTGCGACGCTTCGCTTCGAACAGCCGGTCGTCGATTGGCGGATAAACGGCAGTACGGTTGAAGTAATAACAGATCAAGGGATCGAGCGAGCCCGCCAACTGGTGATCGCCGGCGGCGCCTGGAGTGGCCAGCTATTGAGTGATTTGCGGATTCCGCTGCAAATTCTACGCAAGCAGCTTTACTGGTTCGAAGCAGACGAGGGGCGGTTTGGACTGGATGCTGGTTTTCCTTGTTTCTTTCACGAAACTACAGCTGGCTACTTTTACGGTTTCCCATCGATCCAAGGTTCCGGAATCAAGATTGCTCGGCACAGTGGCGGTACACCACTTGAACGCCCCCAGCACAGCGAACATCAGGATGATGAAGATCGGGCTCTTTGTGAGGCTTATTTAAAAAAATATTTGCCGGGTGTCAGCACCCGCTTGCTCGCTCGAGCAAGTTGTTTTTACACAAGCACACCCGATGAAAATTTCATCATTGACCGGCATCCTAAGCATTCCAATGTCACTTTGATTGCAGGGCTGTCAGGGCACGGCTTTAAATTCAGTAGCGTGCTTGGAGAAATCGCAAGTCAGCTCGCGGTCGGGAGCA
>JARGNK010000001.1:0-18118 GCA_029213145.1 Rubripirellula sp.
ATCGATCCGTTTGATGTTGGCTCAGCCACCGGACATGCGGGTCGACTTTGGAGGGGTTTACAACAACCCGCAACTGTTTCAGGCAGTCACAACTTATGCGGGAGACGACGCCCTGAATCCCTCCAACTTTACGGTCATTGCTCCCGCCTTGAGCGAAACGGGATCCTACGGTGGGATTCGATTCGGACTCCAGGACGAATCGGCTCGGCTGAACATCAACACGCTGACGGTGCTGGAAGAAAACTCCGAAGCTCTTTCCGGATTGCTCACCCTTGCGAGTGCAGCCAGTGAAGATACCGACGAAACAGTCACCTCCGATAATATTGCGGTCACTTTGTTGCTTGCCCTACCGGGTATGACAGAGGACATCGCTGATGCCATTCTTGATTGGCTGGATGAAGACGAGGAGCCCCGCCCCTATGGCGCGGAAATTGAGTACTACAGCACGCTGCCCACTCCTTATGAACCCAACAACGGCCCGCTGCAGAGCGTGGAAGAGTTGTTATTGGTTCGCGGTGTCACGCCCACCCTATTGTTCGGCGCGGATGTCAATCGAAACGGAGTGATTGATCCTGACGAACAACAACGGTTCGGAATTACGGTGGACACCCCCGGTGCCCTTGGCTGGGCGTCGTATTTGACTGTCCACGGCGCCGAAGCAAATAAGCGGAAAGACGGCACTCCCCGAATCTTCGTCAACCAAGAAGATCTGGAAATCCTGTATGAGGATTTGCTCGAGGGGTTGGGAAATGATTTGTACGCCAGTTACGTCGTCGCCTATCGGTATGGGGGCCAATCCACCTCAGCCGCTTCGGCCCTCGCCAACATCGGCAATGGCACGACGACAGCCGCCAGAAGCGGGGGAGCCTGGACACCTGATGTGATTCAGGGCATGGACCTGACCGCTGGTGGCGGAACTTCAGTCACTCAGATATTGGACCTCGTTGGATCCACTGTCACGATCGGCAACGGAGACAATGCCACCAGTTACACCTCTCCATTTCCAGCCGATCCAATCTCGATGTCGATTTACATGCCAATTTTGATGGATGCTTTGACGACTCAAGAGTCGCCAGTGATGCCAGGCCGGATTAATGTAAATGAGTGTCCGGCCGAACTACTCTATGGCATCCCGATGCTGAGTGAGGAAGTCGTGCAGGCGATTCTTGAGAATCGCGAGGCGGAATCTGACGACCCAAACCGTGATTACGAAACATGGTTACTGACCGATGGACTTGTGACGCTCGACGAAATGCGATTGTTGGTGCCGCTGCTTTCAGGCCGCGGGGACGTTTATCGTGCCCAAGTCGTTGGCTACTTCGAAACGAGCGGAGCCGCTCACCGAGCTGAAGTCATCATTGATGCGACGACCGTGAATCCGAAAATTGTAGCCTGGAGAGATCTGACCCATTTGGGTCGTGGCTTCGACCTGTCCGTCCTCGGTCTTCGAATGCCTACAGAACTAACACAATAAAAATCATTTCAAACTTGATGCGGTAACACCGGCCCCCCAAACCTGTTGGATTCAACCGTCTGGGTAACCCACCCGACACGATCAAAGCGAAAAACTATGGCAAAGAAAATTGCAATCGATTGGGACGAAGGAGAACTTCGCTTGGTTGCTGCCCAGTGCAGCGGTCGCAGTGTGAAGGTCACCGATGCAGTCGTGATCCCGATCACTGAAGCGGGCATTCAATCCACACTCAAGACCGCTATCACATCACGAGGCCTGCAGGAGGCGCCGGCCCTGGTTGCGATCGGTCGCGGGCAAGCGGAACTGCGGGAACTACAGTTGCCACCGGTGCCTGACGACGAACTGCCTGAAATGGTGCGTTTTCAAGCCATCCGCAGTTTCGCGTCAGCTGGCGAAAATGCAACGGTCGACTACTTGGTCACCAACCGAAAAGATGACGGCGTCGAAATGATCGCGGCGGCCGTGACTCCAGCGAGCCTGAAGGAGATCCACGCCCTCGGCGAGCAAGCTGATGTTCCGATCGAACGTGTCGCTCTTCGGCCCCTCTCCGCGGCCGCGTTATATCTGACTCATCACAGCAGCAAGACAACGCAAGACACCGTGTTGATCGACTTACTTTCAGACGATGCGGAAATTGTTGTCGCGAGAGAAGGCCGGGTGATCTTCGTTAGAACGGTGCGAATGCCGACCACCGTTGCCGGACGAGCTCGTGCACTGGGCGGCGAATTGAAAAGAAGTCTGGTTGCCTGTGGATCGACCGGCTCGCTCGAGTCAGTCGTGTTGTGGGGGAAAGAATCAGTCCACATCGACGATTTGCAAATGCTGGCGGATGCATCCGGTGTAAAAGTCCAGGCCCTCGACCCGTTTACACTGGTCGACGTCGATCGAAAATTGCAGAATGAACTCCCCGAACACGTCGGACGTTTGGCACCGCTGATCGGGTTGCTGGCGGCTGATGAAAATGACGGGAACCTGCTGATTGACTTCCTGAACCCACGAAAGAAAGTGGAGGAAGTCGTCAATCCGTATCGCAAGGCTGCCCTGATTGGCATCCCGATCGCTGCGGTCGCGTTGATCGCGTTCGCCATCTACTTTCAATTACGAGGACTGGACCAACAAATCGCCGATCTGAAATCGTCGAATGCAACGATGAAATCGGACGTTGATACGGCGAATAAAAGCGTTCAACGAACCGAAAAGATCGACGCTTACCTCGATGGGGATGTGAATTGGTTGAATGAACTCCGCCGTATGGCGACCACGATTCCAGCCTCTGAAGAACTAATCGTTCGCGGAATTTCGGCATCCTCGAATACTCGCAGCGGGGGCGGGGTCATCACGCTGGAAGGTGCCGTGACCGAGCCAGCAGTGATCGACAAACTGGAGCAATCACTCCGGGACGAAAATCACCGGGTCGCCGGTGATGGAGCCAGCGAAAAACCCACCAACGACGCCTATCGATGGGGCTTTGTTGAAACGATCACCGTCACGCCGGAAAGTATCCGAAACGAGCGTTACGAAGCGATCGCAACTCTGCTGGCGAGCGAAAAAGCATCCCAAACGACAGAGGAGTCCGCCCCAAACGCCCCGGCAACTGAAGACCCGGCAACTGAAGACCCGGCGACTGAAGACCCGGCGACTGAAGACCCGGCGACTGAAGACCCGGCAACTGAAGACCCGGCGACTGAAGGCCCGGCAGGAGGGGAGGAAGTCGCAGCTGAGGAAGCGACCGAGGCAGATGACGACACCGCCGACGATAATGACGGATCACCACCCGATCCTCCAGAAACGGAGGCAGCTGTCGGTTCAACCGATCAAGCCCCTGCGACGGAAATGGAATCAGATACTGACAAGTCAGATACTGACAAACCCTCCGAAAGCGAATCAATAGAACCAACCGAATCCGAACCCAAATCGGATGACGAAACCGAGACCGATCAACCCGCAGAAGATGCCGAAGAGTTGGTCGGCCAACTGAACTCGGAGGTGCAGTCATGAATCAACGTGAAAGATTCCTCGCTATTGCAGTCGGAGGCCTGATGGCCGCTGTTGTCCTGAACTGGGCGTTCGGCAAATATCAGTCGTCGGTCCGTCTGCGAACCAATCAAATTAGCTCATTGACTCAAGAACAAACCCAATTGAGCGAGCAAGTTTTGCAAGGTGAATATGCCAATCGCCAAATGGGCGAGTATATGGTTCGTTCGCTGCCGGGCAATCCAGAACAGGCCGCAAGTGACTACCAACAATGGCTACTCGACTGGGTTCAAGAGAATGATCTGAACAAGGCAACAGTCGACCGAAACAGCTCGCGTGCAATCGGCGATCTATATCAACAAATCGACTTCCGGATCCAGGGTGATTCAAGCATCCCACAATTCATCGCACTGTTGCATGATTTCTACGCCAAAGATTATCTGCACCGCATCCGCGACTTTTCAGTGCAACCCACTAAGGAAGGTAGTTTCCGGATCGAATTCTCGGTTGACGCAATCGCCCTGGCCAGTGCACCCAACGAACTCCCGGAGCGAACGGCCCCCTCCTGGAAAGTTGACTCCGACTTAGAAGCGTACAAAGAAAAAATCTTGAATCGCAACTTCTTCGAGCCTCCCAACGGTGCACCCAAGTTTGATGGCCGGTCAGACATCGAAGCAATTGTGGGACGAGAATCCCCAGCCTCGTTGCCATTCCGCGACCCCGAAGGCCACCAGATTCGCTACGAATTTGTGGAATCCCCTCCCGAAGGTGTCCGCTTGGATGAACGGAGCGGAACACTGCGGATCATGAGCAACGAAAAAAGCGAATTCGAGGTTCTGATTCGCGCCATCGACAGCGGATTTCCCCGTCGAACCACCGAGCAAAAGCTGAAAGTTCGCGTGGTTGATCCACCGCCACCGCCACCGCCACCCAAGCCGAAATTGGCCTTTGACGATTCCAATCAAACGGTACTGACGGCCTTGGTCCAAGGCCGAAATGAATCGACCGCGTGGTTGAACATTCGTACCAAAGCGATGACGGTCAAGCTGAGACGCGGTGATGAGTTTGAGATTGGTCGCCTGAAAGGGACAGTCGTGGAGGCGACACCGCAATACGTCACCTTCGAAGCAGATGGAATTCGGTTCACTCTTGAACCGGGCGATAATCTGGGTGAAGCTGCCAAACGAGCCGAGGATCCCTAATGCGAACGCTACATGCTGGGCTAAAATGTCGTGCGAAAGTGGCCCGCTGAAGGGCAGGGGCTTGCTGAAGGGCAGGGGCTTGCTGAATAGCAGGGGCTTGCTGAAGCACGCTTGCCATCCTGTTAATCTTGCCTAGCTAGATGCCTCCGCGTTGGCTCATCGCGACCGTCCGTAAAACGATTGCATTGCAACCACCGCCAGGGATCGCATCAACTGCCGACTTTTTTCCATTCCGCTTGGGTGAAGCGTTGAGTGTGGATATTGAACAACGTGCGTCGTCGATCGACTGCCGATCTTTGTCGGTCGCCTTCGCTGGCGGTATCCGAGCAGTTGATGACGTCCATCTAACCGTTGGGGCGGGCAAGATACTGTCTCTCATCGGACCGAGCGGATGCGGCAAAACGACCTTGTTGCGTTGTATGGCGGGCCTGCAAGATGCCACCGAGGGCGAAGTCATCCTTGACCCACCCGTACCGGCTCACCACGGCAACATCTCGCTGGTATTCCAGCAACCCACGCTGCTGCCTTGGAGAACGGCGTTGGAAAACGTCCTGTTGCCGCTGCAGTTGACTCAATGCCTCAAAAAGGAACAGCGAGCACGGGCTGAGTCGCTGCTTGAAACAGTCGGCTTGGCGAATGCGATGAATCGATTCCCACGCCAACTATCGGGTGGCATGAAAATGCGAGTTTCAATCGCACGGGCGTTAGCGACACGTCCACAAGTGCTGCTACTGGATGAACCCTTTGCGGCGTTAGATGACATGCTTCGATCACAACTCGGAGAACTGTTACTAGAACTTTGGCATGCCGAGCGGTTTACCGCCGTGATGGTGACTCATAACATTGCCGAATCGATCCTGCTGACTCACCAAGTTGCTGTAATGCAACATGGCCAACTAGCGAAGGTTCTGGACAACCCGTTACCGTGGCCACGCGATCCTGAGTTAAGAACGACGCCCCAGTTCGGCCAATTCTATGGGCGTGTGACGCAGCATTTAAAAGGGGACGCCTGATGGTGCCATCGCGGCGAAGCATTGCCGATCCCTTGATCAGCCTTGCCATGGTGATTGGAGTTGCCTTAGTTGCCGGCCTGATTTGGCAGTTGGTAATCGACCGCTTTGACCTACCCAAGGCATTACTTCCCACGCCGCGTCAATGCTGGGCCGCCGTCATGAGCCATCGCGGAACGTTGCTGCGCGGCATCCTCGGCACCGGACTTGCCGCAGTCTCTGGACTGGTCGCTGCGGTGATTCTTGGTTCCTGTTTGGCAATCTTGTTCAGCCAATCCAAGAAATTGCGATTGGCTCTGTTCCCCTACGTCTTGCTGCTACAAACCGTTCCAATTGTCGCCATCGCTCCGCTATTGATCATTTGGAGTGGTTACCGATTCCGAACCGTCATCATTGTGACCGTGATTGTGTGCTTCTTTCCGATCGTCAACAGCGTGACGGCTGGCTTGCTGTCGGCCAGTCGAGAAGCATCGGACCTGTTCCGACTCTATGGCGCCAACCGTTGGCAAAGACTTTGGCGATTGCAGATCCCATCGGCGATTCCACACTTGATGGTTGGTGTTCGAACCAGTTCTGGGCTGGCAGTCATCGGGGCGATTGTCGCTGAATTCTTTATTGGTGATGCGACCAGCTTCCCCGGCCTGGGGACTTTGATGATGGGATGGCAGGCCTTGATTAAAACAGACGCGTTAATCGCCGCTGTATTCGCCTCCGCACTGCTCGGACTGGTGATTTACGGTGTGATCCAACTGCTCACTGGGTTCCTGCTGAAACGCTGGACCTCCACCTGAAACAGGCTCGATCAACGGTGGCTGAATCTCTAGAGCCAGGCGTTGCCTGACTGCCAACGTTTTGTCCCAAACGCTATCATAGTGTCCATGTCATACAAACACATCTGCTCTGTTTTGCTGTTGCTGCTGGTCGGTTGCAATTCTTCCGATCCCGCCACATCCCCGAATCCCGCCGCGGGTAACCAATCAAGTGGGGCACCGGTACGGGTCCAGTTAAATTGGTATCCCGAGTCTGAACATGGCGGTGTCTATCAGGCGGCAGCCGATGGGACCTATTCGAATGCTGGCTTGCAGGTTGAAATCAAGTCTGGTGGAAATGTTGCGGCCGTCGCTCCGCAACTGGAATTAGGACGATGCGACTTTGGTTTCGCCAACGCTGACGATGTCGTGCTGGCTCGACGGCAAGGCATGGACATCGTTGCCGTTCTGGCCGCGATGCAAAACAGCCCACGCTGTATTTTGGTGCAAGAAGCGAGTGGCGTGAAATCCTTTGATGACTTAGCCGGTATGACGTTGCAGGTTCAACCGGGTAGGCTGTTTGTCGAATTCATGCGGGAAAAAGGATTCTTGAATGAGGTGCAAGAAGTCCCTTATCAAGGGAGTGTCGCTCCGCTGGTTGCCGACCGCAAAGTCGGAATCCAAGCTTACTCATTCGCCGAACCACTCTTGGCTCAACAAGAAGGAGTTGAGGTTCGCGTGCTGATGGTGAGTGAACTTGGCTGGAACCCCTACTCGAGTGTCTTGATCACTTCGGGAGAATTGATCCGAAACGACCCTGAAAGAGTGCGTCGATTTGTCCAGGCAACTCGAACCGGGTGGAAGAATTATCTTCTCGACCCCAAACTCGGCAACGAGGCGATTCTGGGCGCCAACGAGCATGGCATGACCGCAGAAGCTCTCGAATTCGGGGCCGCTGGACTCCGCAAGTTAGCTCTGCCCGAAGCAATCGACGTTGAACAGGTCGGCCTCATGTCGAGAGAACGCTGGGCCACACTTGTTGAACAAATGGATCGACTAGAGCCAGAAGTGTCGGTAGAAGTCAATCCGCAAGACTGCTTCACCAACGAATTTCTGTAAGCCATTCTGGCTGTACCGAGGTCACATTTAAGCAGCGGCTCGACTCGGACCGATATGCCGTCCAAGAGTCTCAATCTCCAGCCGCAATAAGCGATTGGAAACCTCACCCGCGGTGGGGCGAACATCAGCATCCGGACAGATCATTGCTTCGACCAAATCTGCAACCGGCTCGAGCACTTCCTGACTGGCGGGTTGAGTTCGGGTAATCCACTGCCACAACAGCCTGCCCAGTGAGAAAATATCCATGGCGGGAATCGCGGCCATCTCTGCCGCCAAAGCTTCCGGCGCCGAATAGGCGGGCGTCCCCCGATAATGGTGCTTCGCCACCGTATGAATGCGGGTCGCAAACCCGAGATCGACAAGTGTGACGTGTCCGCTGGGGCCGACGATTGCGTTAGCTGGTTTGACGTCTCCATGAATCCAGCCGCTTTCATGAAGCGTCTCAAGACCCTGAGCAATCTGGCGGACTAACCAAAGCGCAACCGGCAACGGCTTGCGTGCCTCAGACAACAGGTGACGCTCCATCGAGGTACCTTCCAGCCGTGGCATGACCAAATAGGGTGCTGACGCAGTGGTCGATGCATCAAGGACCGGCACCAAGTTGGGATGCTCGATCCCAGCCGCCGCAGCGATGAATCGCAAAATTTGCTGCCGTGGTTCCAGCTCACCACGCTCGCCAGCGGCTCGCTTGATCACGTAGTCCCAACGGGGACTTCCCGCAGCATCGGCCGGCTGTGCGAGCGACAGGGTTGCCGTTGAACTCTGATGCAAGGACTCCCCTATTCGCCAAATCCCAACAATTTCGGGCATGATGTCAGTATTCGCACTTGATGCTTGATGGGACGAAACATTCCGCACAGCAGAAAACCTCAGAAATCCAGAAACTTGATCCACCTCATCGACAGTCTCTGTGTTGTTTCGGCCGGACCTGTCGAAGGAACGAAGAACAACTGGATCAATCAGCAAAGTCCACGCAAACAACCTATCTTCACCCTCGATGTTTGAGATCTCCGACTTAGCGGACCAAACACCTGGAATCGCAGCAAAATCGACACCTTTTGCGAACAACTCTGGGTTTGATCAACCGCTTGCATTCTCAAAAATCAGCCTAGCGATGGAACCACGAAAAAGAGGAGGCTAGGGGACGTTATTTTCAAAGTCTCTTCACGGACGAACTCTTGGCCGCAGCCCATCACGAACCACCGGTCCTCGAACTCCGCGACGTCGAAAAGTCGTTTGGTTCTCTGCGTGCCATTAATTCGGTGTCGCTGGCGCTTCGCGGCGGTGAAGCAGTCGCATTACTGGGTCCCAACGGCGCTGGAAAAACAACGCTGATCCGCTGCATTTGCGGGCTGACCCGTCTAGACCGTGGCTCCATGCAAATCCTCGGTCACCCGATTGAAACCGAGGGGATACGAAGTGCCTTAGGATTGGTCCCGCAGGAAATCGCGTTATATGGCGATCTGACGACCAAGGAAAACCTATACGCCTTCGCTCGTTTCAACGGCCTTTCTCGGCGAGCATCGCGCGAGCGAGTGCGTTGGGCATTGAAATGGACCGGTTTAGAAAAACGAGCACGAGATTTGGTCGGATTTTTCTCCGGTGGCATGAAGCGGCGAGTCAACTTGGCTTGCGGAGTCATGCACTCACCGCAAATTTTGTTGCTTGATGAACCGACCGTCGGTGTCGATCCTCAAAGTCGGCAGCGCATTTTTCGAATGTTGGAAGAACTTCGTGATGCGGGAACAACGATTCTGTTGACAACGCATCAACTCGATGAAGCTGAACAACAGAGTGATCGAATTGTGATCGTCGACCAGGGACGCATCATTGCCGACGGCAGCAAGAATCAGTTGGTCGAACAATCGGTGGGAGCCTCTCGGTTGGTCAAGATTCGCGTCGATCGCCCGCTGAAGGGACCACTGAAGATGCAAAACCACCTTTCCGGCGAGCCTTTGGGAGAAGCGGGAAAGGATGTGGTCACCACCCGGATTGACGACGTTTCACATCATCTCACCGATTTACTGCACTCGGTACGACAAAATGGCTACGACGTCTCGGATGTCGAAGTGCATGCGCCCTCGCTGCAACACGTCTTCCTGCACCTGACCGGCAATGAACTACGTGACGGATAAAATCGACAGGAGTAGAGGGATGGGATTGAGACATACCACGTCTAACAGGAACGCCAAGTGATCTGGACCGTTTGGCAAGTCAATGTGCGCCGACTGCTTCATAATCCCATGGAGTTGCTGCTGACGTTCATTGTTCCCATCGCTTTCTTCAGTATCTTTGCTGTGATTTTTGGCGGCGGAGTAGGCATTGGCACCACTCCTAAGATCAAAGTCATTGCACTCGATCAATGGGATTCGGAGATCAGTCGTGCGTTGGTCAATGATTTGACCGAAAACCAAGGACTGCGATTTATGCGTTCGCCGTCCGAAACGAATCTTACCACCGAAGAAGCGAAGCAATTGGTTCGTCGCGGTAATGTCGGCATGGCGATGATTCTCAAACAATATGGCGATAACGTTGCCGTCGAATTGCTGACGGATTCATCCGATCAAGTCGCTGCACAACTTGTCACCGCAATTGTCACCGAGTCGATTGTGCAAGCCAAAGTCGAACAACAGCAACAAAGTATTCGATTCGCTGCGACAAGCATTCCTCCAGGTGCTGCAGGCCCCATCCCTGGCAATGGAGCGATTGCAAACCCAGTGCAAGTGGTCGATGTGATCGGCGAAGGTAAATCGAATCCGGTCGTCAGCATGTACGCCGCCGGCATTGCAGTCATGTTCTTGTTGTTTGGTGCTACCGGCGGTGGAGGTGCTCTGCTCGAGGAGCGTGAAAACCAGACGCTCGAAAGACTGCTATCCACGCGACTGACCATGGACCAACTACTGCTTGGAAAGTGGTTTTACATGACTGCCATTGGCACACTTCAGATGCTGGTCATGTTTGCCTGGGCGCAACTCGTCTTCGGGGTCGACTTGGTCGGACACTTCGACGGCTTTCTGATCATGACCCTGGTCACCGCGCTGGCAGCATCGGCATTCGGACTGTTCCTGGCAACGGCATGCCGAACACGCGGACAGCTGAGCGGCATCTCTGTCGTCCTCGTCCTGACGATGAGCGCGCTGGGCGGATCAATGGTGCCGCGATACGTCATGAGTGAAAATTTGCAGCAATATGGCTTGTGTACCTTTAACGCATGGGCGCTGGACGGGTTCGACAAGGTCTTTTGGCGCGAACTTCCCGTCGAAGCGTTGGCACCGCAATTGGCAGTCTTGCTGATCAGCGGAATCGTGATGTTACTGGCCGCTCGGATCCTGGCAATTCGCTGGGAATTGGATTGACGCTGGCGCCGCGAACACCCTCGGCTTCTCCCGATCAGCCCGATCAGCAATCAGCCCGATCCGTTAATTTTTCGTAGGGCAGGTCGATATCTCAGCCTGCTGGCATCTGGCATCTGGCATCTGGCATCTGCGAGAGGAATGGGATCCAGCCAACCTGCAAGCCCCGTCTTCTGACACGGATCCTCGCGACGTCTGCCAGATCGGGCTTCCAACCCGCAGCGTCCAAAAGACCGAATCTGCGAGAAACAAAGTGAGGCGACCTCTCTTGCTCACAACAGGCAAGTCGTAAGGCCCATAATAGGTTCAACGGGGGTGGTGTTCGACGCGCATTCCAATCCGTTACCTTGTTGCGGCACAGTGTTTTAATGATTCGTCCCTCAATCTAGATAGGTAAAACGATGGATGCTTGGCCGATTGGTGTTTTTGCTTCGATTGACGCGGGCCTCGGCGTCGCTTGGGATGTGATCGCTGACTTAAAAGTCCCAACCATTCAATTACATGCCCCGCACCCTGATAAACGAAATCAAGCGGCGGCGGAGACCTTTCGCGCCCAAATGGACGAAATGGGCGTCCGCTGCACTGCCGTATTCGGTGGATTTGAGGGGGAAAGCTATGCCGATATACCGACTGTCGTCCAGACCGTAGGCTTGGTGCCCGAGGCATCACGAGCGAGTCGCCTGAAAGAGATGATGGAGATCTCTGATTTTGCGAAGTGGCTCGACTGTGACACGGTCGCCCTGCACCTAGGATTCATTCCTCATGATCCTAGCAATGAAGTCTACAGTGAAATCGTCGCAGTGACCCAACAACTCTGCGATCACTGCCAGGCCAACGGCCAATACCTACACCTCGAAACCGGACAAGAAACGGCAGATGGATTGCTTGAGTTCATCCAACAGGTTGGGCGAGACAATCTGAAGATTAACTTCGATCCCGCGAACATGATCCTTTACGGAACAGGCGAACCAATCGAAGCTTTGCAACAAGTCGGCGATCATGTTCGCAGCGTGCATTGCAAGGATGGAACCTGGAGTGATACCCCGGGGGAATCGTGGGGCCAAGAAGTACCGCTCGGAGAAGGTGATGTCGGCATGGAAAAGTATCTCCGCACCCTACACGCCATTGGGTACACGGGTCCGCTCACGATCGAACGCGAAATCCCACAAGATCCGGAGCGTCAAAAGGCAGAGATCGGTCAGGCAATTGAACTGTTGACCGGTCTAAGAGAGTCAATTCTCGCCTAATCGGACGAGTTCGAGCAGGAAACCAGGGTGCGAATGATCTGCCACGGTTCAGAAGGACGCCAACCGAGCCGGATAAAGATTTTTCTGCTGTCATTGTTAAAAACACCCGCATTCACGAATCGGAAGCGGGTGTTTTGAACACGAAATATTGAACCAAGGCCAACCCGCGGCCCACTGACTCGCGAGCCGTTTGGCAATTGGCAATTAAATCTCTGGCTTCGGTAGCAGCGGAAGTTCGTCTTGGATCTTTACCGAAACGGCGGAAGCCTGATCCACCGGGACTGGCATGTCGGCGGGGACTGGCATGTCAGCGGGGACGGTTGCCTCAGCGGGCATTGGCAGTTCCTCTAGCAGCGGCGTCGGGACCGGGACCCCAGCAGGGGTCGGCTCTCCCATTTCACCGTAGGCCCCGGGTGAATCTATCACCCCGTTTGGCAAAACCGGGTCAGCAAAACCATGCCCCGACTGCAACATCTCCGTACCATACTTCGGTTCAACCGGCAACGAATGATAAGGGATCCCACATTCGTTGCATCGACCACACTCGATCAATCCCTCGGCATTGGTTCCTGGTAGCCCCATCAAGGCTTCCGGCGACAACTTGCCTGGATCGATCCAGAGTCCATCGGGGGTCAATTCCATCGTTCCAAGATCGAAGTCAAGGCTACGTCGCAAAATCTCGTAGTTGACAAAGATATTCAGCAACCCGTTCTGCGCGCTCAACAGGTCACTCAGTGCACTAATCGCGTCACGAGCAGCGGTTGGCCCGTTGGATGCCTGCCGCGCCTCGTTGGTTACCCGAATGTCCGTATTCAATTCGATTTGTTTAGCAGCGATCCCCACGGATTGACGGCCGAGTTCGAATGTGAAGCGGTTCGCCTGTAACTGTCGCACCTCAGCTCGCAGAACTTGCCAAATTGAATCTTCGAAATTGTAAAAACTTCTTCGCGTCTGTTCGTACTGAATTAAAGCACGACGGTAGTCATTCCGTTCGAGCAATCTTGTAATCGGTGCATCCCACTGAAGGCCAACTCGCAGCCGCGTGTTGGTGGAAGCAGAAGACAACTTGAACGGATTGCTGCTCGCGTTGCCGACACCACCGCTGAACGTCAGATCGAGAGTACTCTCTAAGTCATCCGCGACAACTTCGATATTCCGCCACTGATCGACCAAGATGCCGCGAGCATTGGCCCAGTCACGACGATTATTCCGTGCGATCTCCAACGCGATTTCTGGTGAAATATCAATCTCCGGCAATAAAACACTCTCGGTCCGTGCACGAGCCTGAATCAATTGCAACGACAGCACATCGTCACCCAACTCTGCGAGTAGGTTTTGTGATGCCAGAATGATCTCATCTCGCAACTGGATTGCCAGGTCGCGTGGATCAATGGTTCCCGCTTCTGCGTTTCCTAAGGCGTCAAAAGAGCTTTGCAATTCTACGAAACGTTCTTTGTATTTACGCAAACGAGCAGCGAGTTCCTCAACTGAGCTGATTAGCTCCGCGTCCAATTCAGTGAGCGCGTTCATATCGAAGATCGCGTCATCGATCAAAGGAATATCCAATAAGCCGCAAATACTCTCCTTCTCAAGCTCATAAAGCTTGATCAGAGAATCATTCTGCTGCCGACGTTGGGGAAGCACCTTGGACAGCTTATCAATGTCCTGTTGAATCACAGGCAAGTCGCGTTCCAACAATTGGTCGATAAAACTCTCCACAGGCTCTAACTCGATTCGCAAGCGAGCAAGTTTCTCCTCGAGAACGGGAGTCCAAGCAATGTGCGATACTGGCAGCCCCGTATCCGGGTCGGCGCGGAATTCACCCTGCTCCAAGATTTCAACATTCAAACTCCCAGCATTGCCTCGCAACACGCTGAGTTCTTCACGGCGACTGACCAGGTCGCGATCGATTAACTCAAAACGATCCAAGATCGGATCGTCCAGGCGAACGCAGATATAGGGTGGCAACCCAAGCGTCCCAAGGAACTGATCAAGAGAGCGTTTGAAATTGGCCTGCTGTTGCACTAATTGGCTTTGCGAGCGCAACAAACTTTGGCGGGTCTGGGCAACCTGTAACCGATCCGACAGGATTCGCGAACTGTTGTCTGGAATGGTCGTAAGCAACTCAATCAACGAATCCTCAAGGATCAACAAGTTTTCTGATTGTCGAGCAATGTTCTCTTCCGAGTTACGGATCTGTAACTCGTTTTGCAACAGCCCGAGAAAACCACCTGCGCCACCTCCTCCGGCTCCGAACGCGTTAACACTCGAATTGATATTCCGTGAAGCAGTTTGGACAACACCTTCGATCCCGCGGCCGATCGTAACGTTCAAGTAAAAATTGCGACGATAACGTTCAAATTGCCGTATCGCATACAACAGCTGGCGTTCGGACGCCGTTAAGTTTTCCAGAACCTTATCGCGGCCTGCATTTCGCAGCAGCGGTTGAATGAGCGAGAAGTCCAATAAAGTGGATGCGGTTTGGGTGTTCGCTCCGTTGAGTTCCCAAACAATGTTGTTGGCGATGCCCGCAATTAATTCTCCCCCAGCTGCAAATCGACGCCGCAGGGCAAGATCACGCGGACCCACACTGTCTAATCCCACCGCAGCAAGCGTACTCGATTTACTGGCGGTCAGCGAAGTATCCGCGCCACCAAAGAATTGGGTATCAAAAAAGAATCGTTCGGCGCTGACGTTCAATGCGGCAAAATACAAGTTCTCCACTTGCTGCTGGTAATCGCGCGAATGCAACAAGGCAATGCTCACTGCGTTTTCGGCGTTCAAGACCAACACACCATCATCATCCAAGGGCAGGAATTGCCACCAATCGGGATTCTCAGCAGTGTTGGTGAACCCAGCGGCTTCCCACATCGGGTAACCCCGACGTCCATCGACACATTGCATGTATCGGTAAGCAGCCGGATCATCCAGCGGCATGGGCTGGAAATCAAGATCGAACGGGTTGAACATCCGACTACGAGGGTCCACATCGACTCGGATCGGGGCAACCGGTGGGCGAGCCACATGCGAAGCTTTCTCGTCAATCAGACAATGAGCCTCCATGTCAGCCTGCTTGCGGTAATACTGCCGGTGGCAACCGACAGCGGAAAACGCGGTCGCCACAGTGAGTGCTAGCGAGGCAGAGAGGCTAAGTTTGGAGATTTGTTGCATCATAGTGATCGCGACCGTGAAGACCGAAGAATCGTGCAATGGTGTCAGAACCGGCGCATCACTGACGGCCGTTCCCGTGTTAAGAGATTCGGTAGTCGTAACCGTTCGAATCAGCAGGACCGGTGTGAAATCGACCGGATCAAGCCACACAACTCAGCTGGTGACAGCTAGGTAGACCCTATGGATTGAATCAATTGCCACCATTCGAAGCCCCCAGCCCCCCCCAAATGGAAAAGTCACCGTCTGCCTAAACAGTAGGAAAGGGAAGCGATTTGGCGGAAAAAAGCCGCCAAAGACATCGAATGAGCCAATTTGAGCCTGAGAATAGCCAGGCCAGGCCGCAGAATCGGCCACTTTATGAGGCTTTAACCTCGTTCGGCTTAGAAATCCTTGACGTCACAAATTGCCCAACTTAGTATGCGAGCTGGCAGTTTCTGCCCCTCCTCTAAGAATTGCTGTTCGGTCTTCGGATCGCACATCGCAAACCAAGGAGGCCTAACTCCTCCATTCTCCGCCGCGACTCAATCACGACCATGCAATTTGTCCCAATCGGTCTGTTGGTCATTCTTCTGATCGGCTTTTTCGTTGTCGTCTGGAAGGCCGCGCCGGAATGGCGTTGGTTCAACATCGTCGGTGTCTGTATCACGATGATCTTGGCGATTCTGTTCTTGTTTCCCACGGCCGGTGTGCTGGCAAGCAGGAGTGCTTGGCATAAGATCAAAGATGAATTGGAGGTTCGGGCTGCAGACGCTTTCGCTGAAAACCAAACCATCAAATATGGCGATCCCGACGATCCGGCTGCCGGCGAAGGTATCGTCGAACTCGATCGTAAGTTGGCGAAAATCGGAACAGAAGCCGGCCGCCGGTGGCGCGGCTTGCAAGTGCAAAACATTGCCAACAATAACATTACCCTGGCGGACCTTGGTGATGCTGGCCTAGGTGGCGGCATAGCGGCCGATCCGAATGCCCCAGCCGCCCCCGCTCCAACCGAACCGTTGATTCCTCAAGAATTGGTTGTTTACGGGTTCGCGGAATTCGCAAGGCAAAACGGGGATGGTTCAGGCCAATCGCAACCGCTGCCTAACTTTTATCTCGGGGAGTTTCGCGTTGTCAGCAGTACACCAACGCAGGTAGTACTCTCGCCCACTGGGCCGCTCGAACCAAACCAGTTACAGGCCATGAACAGCCAAAATGCAAAGGTCTGGTCACTGTATGAGTTACTGCCGCTGGATGGACATCACCCGTTCATCGCCGAAGGCAGCTTGCCGTCGGACGACAATTTTCTTGGCCGTATGGACGATGCGAGAATCGATCAACTACTGGCCAATCGTGTCACCCCAGAAACGCTGGCTGAGTACAAACGCGACGGTGGCCGTAGCAATCCGGATGATCCACTGTTAACGCGCTGGCAGAAAATCGAGTTCACCCAAAATCACACAATCGAAGTCGACAGTCCGGATCAACGCGGAGCACTCGACGGCGGATTTTTCGATGAGACGGGGCGAGCCGTTGACAGCCGCTTGCAGCGTGGCGAGGACGGCAATGTCAAATTCGCGAAAAGTGACCAAATTGTCATCAAGGAAGAAGAAGCTGCCAAGCTGATTGAGGCTGGGGTCGCCGAACTCCGAGACACGTATTACCTGCGTCCGGTCAACGATTACCGTTACGTACTGCGTCGAGTCCGCCTCCGCCTGGCCGACCTGGCTAGCCGATCCAAGGAGCTCGAATTTGAAAAGAAGGTACTCGAGGAAACAATCGCCAAATCCACTGCGATGGAAGTAGAAAACCAAGGTATCAAAGATAAATTAGAGCAAGACCGGGATCAATTCCAAGTCGAAAATCAATCCATCAAGGCTTACACCGAGAACATTCAAGCGGTGGTTACGCAGATGAAAGCGGATATGGCTCGCCTACACTCCGAAAACATCGCGCTCGAGAAAAGGCTTGATCAGCTTCATTTCAACATCGAGCAACGGCTCGATGCTGTCACCATGGCGCAGTAGCATCTATCGCGCCAATCCCGTTAGACTAGAGCCAAGCTGAGTTGGCATCGTGCCAGGTGGTTCTGACACGCCGCACGTGAATGGATTCGAAGTAACTCCATTCGCGGCATCTTCCGTCAGCGACTGTAGCGAAAACAATCTTGCTTTGAAGGAATGAGCGGGAATGAAAGGTCAATGGGTTGATATCGAATTTGATTGTCTGCCACTTCGCAGCATCACACGCCTCGACGTTCCAGTCGATGCCTCTCCCATGTATGAACAGTTTGTGCTGCGAATCAAGTCTGCGATGCAGAAGCATGGCAGCCACAATACCTATTATCTGCACCGCGGAAAGTGCACCTATCATCTCACCAACGCACCAGAGAGCGGGAACGTCACCTTCGCTTTCGAGGGAACGGTGATGACCGACACGGAAGATCGCACCACCAAAGCGGTCGACGTCACTGCCAAACTGGCCAGCGAAACGTGTGCGTGGTTGAGTGAACCGATTGTCGGGTTCTTAGCGGAAAGCGTACAGCACGCGCTCCTGATCGAATTCAACTCCTACATTGAAGCTGGCGATCTAGAAAAAACCGAACAACGGATCAAAGCTGTGCAAGCACAGAGCGATGCCTCCGACGGTTACGTCGGAATGTATTTGTAAGCGAATAGCAAATCGGTTTCGAACGCCGCTTTGCTCCCCGATAGCAGCCCACCAGCTAAGCTGCACAGAGCTCCTGTCTCAACTCAAAGCCTTCCGCCAGGAAGTTCCTGAGCGGAATACAATGACGGCTGGTGCCAACGTTCGCTTGAGCACTGATTCGATTGAGCACTGAT
>JARGNK010000001.1:18218-62761 GCA_029213145.1 Rubripirellula sp.
TTGAGCACTGATTCGATTGAGCACTGATGCGTTTGAGCATGCCCACCAACGGGCCCCAAGGTTTCAGTTGGATACTTAGACCTCCTGTAGGCCCGCAAGGCCCACAGGCGTCTTTAGCTAGCTGGATGCACTGGCGCTGGCGTCCAAGACCGCAGCGTAGCCTAGGATGTCTTCGTGCTGTTTGCAGTACTGGGCAATCGCTCCACAAGCCGCTGACCGGTTTTCGGCTGGCGTTACTTTCTTGGCGATTTCGATCAACAGCGGTACGATTCGCTGCGGAGGCAACTCATCGGGGACCAGTTCGATCGCCGCTTCAACTGCTTCCTGATGGCGACCGACGCGATCGAGCAGATCGACATAGGCTTCGAGGGCTCCTGTTCCATGCTCTGACACGTCAACACTTCGCGCTTTCCGCTCGAACACTTTCAAACCAGCGTCGATATTTTCGCCTAGCAGGATAGAGAAAAAGGCAGCGTGGGCAGGGTAGAAGTCGACGAAAGGTTCTTCACCTGGATACTGAAATTGATGGTGCAGTCGGCGTCCGTATTGTGTCAATTCCCAAGCTTTTCGAAGTTGCTCTGGCTCGTCCAGCACGGTCGAAATCTTGACAGTCGAGGAAATGTGGGTGGTATCTAAGTGATACCCGCCCTCCTCGAGCAGCCATTTACGTTTTTCCAACATCTCTACTAACGTTTCTGATTCGTCCGCGGGGGCTTCCCGCCGCGAGATATCGCCTCGGACCATCGAGACCAATTCATCATAAAGATGGTCCAGTAAACGTGCCGCGGCCGCCCTACGGTCGGTTTTGCTACGACCGGTCAGAGCTTGTTCATAAAGCGTGATACTGTTGCAAGTTCCCTGATGATCCAAGACAGCTTGGTAGCCACGCCCGACATCAATGCCTTCGTGCAGCAAAACTTGAATCATCTCGTCATAGTTTTCATCACCAATTTCGATCTCTGCGATGAGCTTTCGTGCTAATTCCAAATCACCGGTCGGACGCAAGTACATCCAACCCTCACCAACTTTTCCCTGCTGAATCAACATGGTACCCGCCTCGCGGCATGCTTCGAGCAGACCGGCCTCAAGCTGTTTCTCGACTTCCTCGGGATGGGATCGTTCCTCGTCGCTATTGACCAATGGCAACCCGATTCGATTGCGAGTTCGCATTTTTAATGCCTCGAACAATTCCATCGGCTTTTCTGCCTGCCGAAAGAACTCGATCATCTGATCCAGCATTTCGCTGGGATTCTGCTGGTGGGCGTCAAGTAAGGCAAAAACGTCGGATTGAGTCTGATTCATCGGTTTTGTGTCGTTGGAGTGGTTCTGAAATCACTGACCACGGTTCGCTCAACCGCAACTTGCCAGGCAAAGAACTGATACAGAGTGAAAAACGAATTGGCGAACGATGCAAGAGGGCCTACCCATCGCGTCTAGGTTGATCGGCATAAAGCCGCAGTTGCTCGATGAGGGTCCTCAATTCATCGGCGGCGGTTGGCAGCAGGACCTCGCAATGCTCGACAACATCTACCAGTGGGCCCAGCAACTGGTCACACCGCTGTGAGATTTCCAAGGCCCAAGCTTTTGCTTGCCGGCACTTGGCTTCACATTCCTGCAGCCGCGTCGTTGCTGAATGTACGCGTTTGGTCGCCTCGGTTGCCGACATCCGGTCACCAGGCCTGACTGCGGCTTGCTTCTCGGCCAGTCGGTCTTTCGCCTCATTCAACTCGCGTTCGGCGATCTGTCGCTGTCGCCGCCAATACCCTGGCAAATCCTGGGTGAAATACGCGTCAGCCCGCTGGATCGTCATGCGAACTTCCTGCAGGGTCTTCGACCATTGGCCTGACAGACGCAGTAGTCCAGCGTGGAAGACCTCCAGCGATTCAATGTTGCGGACGTTGCTGGTCGACATCGATCAACGCCCCAGGTAGGCGTCAATTTGATCAGCTTTTCGCAACAAGTAAGGGACATGCTGTTCGGTCGCCTGGATCAAACGTGTCACTTGTCGCATCTGCGTCGCGAACTCCTCACTGAACTTGCGTTGCTGCTCATCACGCCAGGTTTGTTCCAGCTGATTCATTTGTGACGCTAAGCCACTGGAACGTTGCTTCATTTCCTCGGAGAATTGATGCAAATGAGCAGCAAATTGACGCAGATGCTCGGGATCAACAACGGCTTGGTTCATGACGGGACCTGTAAGAGATTAACGAAGCCAAAAGGTCTTAGTGGGATTTCGACGCGCGCGACTTGGCGAGTTCTTGTTCGCTTTGTCGTAATTGCTGCTGATACTGCAGTAGCGTCTGCTGGACGCCTAACCGCTCGGCCACTTCACAAAGCAAACGCAGTGCAAGCACGCGAATCGGCAACGGTGCGACCACGGCGCGCCGCATCGCGGCAGCACGCAACGCGACCATCGCGTCCAAGTCCTTGCCCGCTTGCAACAAACACCGTCCGCGAAGCAAATAGGCCGCCGGAGACAGTTCATCGATCTCCAAGACATCATCAAGTTCAGCCAGCGCATCGCTGAATTCGTCAGCATCATACATGGCCTCGGCCAACGAGACGCGAAGATGATGCAGGGACGGATTGCGTTCTAAGCGAGCCCGGCACACCTCGATTCGTCGAGCCGCCCAATCTGCATTGCAGCGTTGCAATTCATGTTCCGTTTCGACCGTATCAAGACGCTCCGCGAGCTCCGTTACTTCCCTTAATTGTTGCAACGAACGAGCCAGCATCGCTTCCTCTAATTCCCACCGGACCTCCTCCTCCTCGGGAAAAATGTCGGCCGCCTGCCGCAAGACCCGCCGTGAATCAGCCGGACGATTTTCAACCCGGTAAATGCGTCCCAACTCAAGGTAGGCCTCCAAATCCGTCGGGCTCTGCTTGAGGTGGTGCTCCAACGTCTGCCGCCGCTCTAGGGTTACTTTTGGATTCGGTTGATCCACACGTGGATCGTCTACCTCGTCTGGATCAACGACCGGATGACGACGAAGCAATTCCTCTGGCTTAACGGGCCGCCAACGCCCCCCTTCCATCGGAGGCAGACCTTCCGACGACTCCCCGTCAGTTGTGGTCGATTCTTTGTCAGACATGAAGCAATCCCAAGGCGCATCGAACCCGCTCACTTGAAAGCTATCCGCGGGACGAGTCTCCATTGTGAACCACCGGTGAGGGAACCGCAAATCGAACACCATCCCCTAGATTTGCCGCAGGGATCCTACCGGAGAAAAGCATTGGCAAACCTGCTCACCCACCAAGATCGGCTTGTCGTTTACAAACCAGCAGGAACTCTTCGTTTGGCTGCCCGCTGCTGTTTGGCTGCCCGCTACTGGTTGGCCTGACCGCCGCTCACACACAGCCCGCAGGGCTGACGCCCCGGTAGCACGCTCTAGCGAACCGACTCGGAGACCGTCGACAGGTACAAGTCTCGTGCCCGCTGTGCATCGAGTGGGACCGGATTAAAGGTCCCTGTCCACTGTTTCAAGGCGTCCTGAACATAGGTGTCGATCCCCTCTGGAGGGATCGACAACTCATCGAGTGAGATCTTCAAATCAGCCTCTCGCAACCATCCCACAACCATCTCTGCCAAACGATCGGGAGCCTCTTGTTCGGAAACGGTCGGATCGACCTCTCGCATCAGTTCAGCATACCAATCGGCATGAACCGTTCCATTCATCCGAATTACGGCCGGCAACATCATGCCAACCGCTTGCCCATGGGTGATATCGTGACGAGCGGTAAGGGGATTGGCCGTCGCATGAGCGGCTCCGAGCATCGAGGTTTCGATCGCCATCCCGGCGAGGCACGCTCCCATCTGCATCAGGCAGCGGGCTTCCAAATCTGTTGGCTGGGTTAGAACACGCGAAAAACCTCGCGCAAGCAACCCAAAAGCGCGACGACTGTAGGTTGTCGAAATCAAATTGCGTCGCGTGGAAACATAAGTTTCAATCGCATGCGAAATCGCATCGATCCCAGTCAGCGCAGTGACTGCCTCAGGTTGCGTCAGCGTCAACTCGGGATCGAGAATCGCGATTCGGCAGGCTGCTCGCTTGTCACCGCAGGCCATCTTCACGTGCGTCTCCGCATCACTGATTAGAGCAAAGGACTGCGCCTCGCTTCCCGTCCCCCCGGTCGTCGGAATCGCAATCATCGGCAACATGTCCGAAGTTGCTTTGCCAACGCCGTGATAATCGTGGATTCGGCCACCGCACGAATACACAAAATTAATCCCTTTGCAGCAGTCCATACTGCTGCCGCCCCCCAACCCAACCAACAAATCAGGCTTCACCTCTGCCGCTTTACGAACCCCCGCCTCAACCATCTCAGAGGTAGGGTTTTCGGCGAAGTCATGGAACGACGCTACCTTGATTCCAGCGTCATGCAGGGACTGCAACGCCGCCGCATCGTGTCCGGCTTCCATGATCCCACGATCACTGACAACCAGGACACAGCGAGGACGGTAGGAAGCCGCCAGCTCGCCCAGTTGCGAGATCGAGCCTTCGCCGAAGATAAACCGAGTCTGATTGTGAATATCAAAAGATTGCATGGGCGGTCAGGCCGTAGAGCGAGTTGGAATTCCAGTTACACCTTAGAGATCCGGCCAGTCGGTGGCTAGCTGAACAGGGCCGGTTTTGCGATCAAGCGATCCGCCATCCAACAAGCGGCGAATCTGCCCTTCCATCGCAACCTTGCAATCGCAGTACCGGGTCGGGCAGCTCCTCACGCGACTGGCACGAAAGGACCTAAATGACACGATCAATTCGCGTAACAGGGGCACGGCAGCGAGATTCCCCGGGTTCCATTCAGGTGTCCTTATCGACGCGAAATAAACATCCACACAAAATAAACAAGGATCAATCCGTGTGAAAACGCTTACTCCGGGCGGAGCGAGCTCAGATTAAGATCATCCTTCATCTGCCGCTGCAGGACCTCTAATTGGCCGAACAGATCTCGGACCAATGCTCGATTCGCAACCTCGTCGGCAATATCATTCATTTCCAACGGATCTTCCTGCAGGTCGTACAGACGCAACTTTTTCGCCTCCGGATAGACGATCAACTTGTAACGATCGGCTCGGATGCTGCGTTGCTTACCAAGATAGCCACCATAAATCGCTTCATAAGGGCTGTCGGCACCGTCCAGCAAAGGCAGCAAACTGTGAAACTCAACATGTTCTGGTTGATCGACCCCTGCCAATTCAAGTGAAGTCGGCATGATGTCTTGCAAGTAGACGGGCTCAGGAATCTTTCGTCCCGCTTTCACATTTGGACCAACCACCATGAGTGGCACTCGCACGCTGTGGTCATACAAATTTTGTTTACCAAACAAACCGTGCTGCCCAACCGCCAAGCCGTGATCAGCTGTAAAGAAGATCCACGTGTTGTCCGCCTTACCTGATGCTTCCAGCGACTTCAGAATCCGCCCGATCATTTCATCCATGTGGGTAATGATCGCGTAATATTCCTGACGATGGACTTTGACCGCATGATGAGTTCGCGGGAATGGTCCCAAGCGTTCATCTCGCAATTGCCGACCCGCCCCCATTTCCTCAGCATACGGGTAGATCGGTAAAAAGTTGGTTGGTACCGCAACGTTGTCCAACGGGTATCGATTTACATACTCCGCCGGTGACTGCCGGGGGTCATGCGGCGCGTTGAACGCGAGGTACATGAAAAATGGCTCGTCTTCACGCGAAGCTTGTTTGAGAAAATCATCTGCATGATCGGCGACGACCTCACTCCAATGAGTCCCACCTTTCCAGAACCCTCCAAATTTCGGATCTGAGGGTGACCATGGATCGCTGCCATCGGCGGTCGGCCGGTTGTAACCTGCCTCGGTTTGATTGGGCATACCGGGTCGCACATCGCGGGCCACGTCAAATGACTTTTCGGCGTTCGCCTTACAGTGCCACTTACCTGTCATGTAGGTTCGATATCCGGCGGATTTCATATACTCTCCCCACCATCGTCCCGCTTTGCGTTCCGCCTCGGAACGATTGTGAATCGCTTTCGCATTCCATATGAAACGACCCGAATTCAACATCGTGCGACTAGCGACACAAACGGCACCGCTCCACGACCCCATATTAAAAGCATGAGTGAATGTCGTTCCGCGACGAGCAAGTTTATCGAGATTAGGAGTTTGAATTCCCTCAGTACCGAGCGCCGCAATCGTATCGAAACACTGATCATCGGCAAAAATGAACACGATGTTCGGGCGATCCTCTTCGGCGGAAGCCAGTGGGATCCCCATACCAAGCAAACACAAAAAGAAAAAACAATGTCGCAACATCAAATGATCTCAACAGACGCCAGCGAAAACAGGAGAGTGAGCCAGCGACTATCTTAACCCAGAACACACCATGGCGGGGCGGTCACGAGGAGCAAGCCATTGGACCGTCAGACGCGACCGCCAACAATCGAAAACCGGGAGAGCATCTCGCGACCACGAACTGCGATGCCGCGAACCCGATACCGTAAACTGTCCCCAAGCCGGTTTAGCAAGGGATCAGATTTGCTTGGACCGAAATCAAACCCTATTGGCGGGGTAGGTAGAGGTCGACCTGTTCCTCACCGAAAATACGGTACTTCACCCCGTGCCGCCAAAGTTCGAAATACGGCCTGTGAGGATCACCAACCGCAGCATCCATCGTCTGGTAGAGCGGCCACATCAAGTAGTCGCGTACCATGTGATCGCAAGCTGTGAAATAATAAGCCGGGCGAAGGACTGCTGCGTACGGTCCACCGTCGATCTTCTCGACCAAATCGGGCACGCGCTGCTGAATTGTCAGAAGCAATCGCGACTTTTCTTCCTCACGTTTGGGATGCTTCGGCGGAATCCCTTCGAGCACGCGAATCTTCGGAGTCGGGACAAGCATTTGATGGGTTTCCGTGTCGCCCACATGCCGAGCCAACTCAGCGATCCCAGCCAACCACTGCGTTACCAATGAATCAGCAAGCTTGGGATCAAGAGGTGGAGGACGACGAACCACGAAATAGGCATCACGTCCACCCTGTGGCCGCCGGTCATCCCCTGCGGCGGCATACAACTGGCCTAGCCGTTCAATCAACTCGCCACCCGCATCGAAGTCATCATACAACTCCTCGATCGCTGCCCCATCGGGGCGAAAAACCTGGAAGAAACCGATCAACGAATCGGCGTTGAGTTCGGTTTCCGGCGCGACACACGCCAAATCATGAAAGCGTCGTATGAGAGATTCGGTAGACATCGAAGTAGTGGGGCACGAGGATGTTCTTCTATGTGCATCCTACCCGTGAGACAAGCAATACTCCATCCGAGTGGAATCGGCACGCCCAGAGCAACCGAAAACTAGACCGATGTGGCTGAAAGCCGAAGTGAACGAACCCGCGATCGCAGCGGAACCTCGCATCACAACCGCCCTGTTTCGATAGAGTTCCCAAGTTTCTTCACGTGCTTGCTGTCGCGTAGAAACTACTGCGTTTCGTCAACCAGAACCAATAGATTGGACTGCAGCAGTGTTCCTTTTTCGTACTGCACATTTTTCACCGCAACCGAATATTCGGCGGCAGCGAGATGGTACTTACTCTGCGATTCGCTGACGCGACGCTGAGCATCGAGGAGCTGCTCCAGGCTGATTGGGAATCCAGCTGTTCGGTTGGCCTCCAGAACATTCAAAGCATCACTGGCCGCCAAATACCGATTCAGATTGGTATTCATTTGTGTCAGAGCTCGCTCGGTTTCAGCAACCGCCGCAGTCAAGTCATGCAGAACCTGACGCTCTTGTTCACGTAGGATCGCCTTGTCACGTCGGATTTGAATCTCTGCGTTCTGGACAGCAGCATGCGCCTGGCGATAACCGACAGGCATCTTCCATTCGAGGCTCGCTTCATATTCCTGATAATCGGTCGTGCCAAGTTCTTCAAACGCACTGTTGGATCCCATTAAGCCCTGACCCAAGCCACGCAGACGGTAGATGGTGATAAAGTCAAGCGTGGGCAGGAGAAAATTCTTCGCCGCCAACAACTCCATTTCGCGTCGCTTAACCAGCAACCTTTGTTGCTGCAACTCGGTTCTTTTTTCAAGAGCTTCCACCGAGATGGAATCCCAATCGTACACAATCGGGGCATCAACCGGTTCATCTGCCGGTCGCACCAATTTTCCATCACTCAACGGCATCCCGATTAACAACCGCAGTCGACGCTCAGCCACTTGCACTCCCGTGGCACCAGCAAAGGTGCCTCCGGAAGTCGAATTATTGACTTGGGTTCGCTGGTTCAACTTACCTGCGATCGCGTCCTGCAGTTCAGACTGAAACCGATAGTACTGCTCACGAGCTAATGCCTCAGGCGCGGCGGACTTGAGGCTACTGGTCCGCTGTGCCTCCAAACTTTGCCATGTTAAACGACTGCGTTCCAGCGACGCTCGCTTCGCATCTAAATCTCGATAGGCGAAGTACAAGTCCCAGTAAGCATTGACTACATCACTGACGTAGTCTCGCATTTCCTGGCGAAACTTCGCTGATGAGATATCTTGATTGACCTTGGCAATCAAGATGCCGTTATACACACCAGGCTTCGCGCTCGGACCGGCAATGCGGTTGAAGGTGGTACCACCACCTTGCATCAACGGCTGACGCAATTCTGCGTGTATCTGTGTTTGCCAGGCACTGGGTGTCAAGTTGCCCGTTGCATTGTTGGCGTCGTAGTCCGTCACACTCCGGAGAGCAAACTGCGAACCGGTTGCCATTCGCTTGGAAAGTTGAAATACGTAGTCGTGTGTATCCTGCTGGAACGCAGTGGCCCCACCGCCGAAAAAGCGGTTGTTGAATCGCCGATCATTGTTTTGCCATTTCCCTAACCCGTAAGCCTGCGCGTCAAAGGCTGATAACGCGGCTTCGAGCCCGGCCTGTGGATCTGTTTGGACCAAGCCCAAACTCTCAGCCGTCTCGACTTGCTTGGGAAACCGCAGCACGCTCGCACCCAGATCGCGCAAAACTTCCGCGTTGTTTAGAGCGATTCGCAGTGCTTCCTCGAGCGTCACATCCTGATATTCGACCGAGTCAAAATCCTCGGGAGTATTAAGTGTTAAGGGAGCTTCGGGGATCTCCGGAACGGTTTGCATTGGAGCACCGGCATCGACTTGATGCATCAGTGCATCGACCTGGTCTGTGCGCTGCCCAATCGTCTGGGGAAGCTGACCGTAAGTTCGGCATCCAACCGTCAACAAGACGGCACAGACACAGCAAATCACCAACCCAACCATCGCAGGGAGCGTCGCTCTTCGATTCGCTGAGTGGGTGGCCATTTGGATTCCTTACTTGCCGCAGTTTGCTCCCGATCAGCCGGGACAATCCGCGCTTTTGTTGTGTTTCGTACAGATGAACCCGTCTCGTCCATTCAAAACGACGAAATCGCTACGACAATCGCCACAAAAGTGTGAAACTCACACTCAAGCCGAGCGTCTAAGAGTCGCACGGTTAAACTGGGCAGTTCAGCCAACTTACTCCGTTTCCTGATTCGATGACCCAACCCCTGCATCTAACCGATCAAGCCTGGAAAGATGCTGAGACACTTGTCCAGCGGCTCGAACCAGCAGCCCGTGAACTCGGTTCTGCCGATTCGTTCTATGAAGATCTGGTGAGCGGATTGCGGTTCACTTGCGGGGCCACCCTGACATCCCTGTCACTACTGGAAAATGGTCACGAAACGGTTTTAGCTCGCAATGGCATCACCCTTCACGCCTCTGCGGATTCGAATCCAGAATCCGAAAGAGCTGCTGTGACCGTGGAATCCCCCGTCCACTCGCAGGTCAATCTGCGTCTAACACTTCGATTCGACCAACCGATCTCGCTCGCAACGGAGGAGCATCTTGTCGATTTAAGCGACGTCTTGCTCACACTCGCCGCTGGCGTCTATCTGCGTCAACAGTTTGCTGACTTACGTTCCCACTTGGAAACCCAATCCGATCGCGATCGTCTGCTGAGTAAATTGAACGAAGGAACGTCTGTTGAGCAGTCATTCACCGCCATTGCATCCGCCATCGCAAGCCACGTTTCGGCAGATCGCGTTAGCCTACTTCGCATTACCAGATATCACTCCCAGCTAATCGCCACCTCAACACAACCACACATTGATCAGCGGGGAACGATTGCACGATCTCTTCAAGACATCGCTCATTACTCCCGCGACGCCGTTTGTTTTACTTGGTCGCGCAGTGACACAAGTCACATCACAGACCCAAAAGGATCCGATGCCGACCGTCTGAATTCAATCGAAAATCACCAAACATCAAACGGATGTCAGGAACTGTTACTGCAAACGATTCGCGACTCCGCCAACGAGCCAATCGCCACCGTAATTTTGGAATGGATTCGCCCGCACAAGAACTCAGTGACCTCAAATGAATCAGCTTGGCAATCGGTTCGAGAACCGGTTGAAGAGGCCATTCGGCGGGCGATCGATCGTGACCAGTCAGGATGGCAGTGGGCAACCAGACGGTTTGCGATCACCAGCAGAAAACTTGGGCTGGGAGTCGCTTTCTCACTCGCCTTTGCATTGCTGCTTGCCTTTTGCCCAACGACCTTGCGAATTCCCGCCACTGGCAAAGTCGTCGCAACAAAGCGTGCTCGGCTGTTTGCTCCTAGCGACGCAGTGGTCGCTGAAATCATGACAGAGAACCACCAAATCGTGACAGCGGGACAACCGTTGATCCGTCTCACCAGCCCCAGTCTGGATCAGGTGAGAGCCGAAATCGAAGGCAAGCTAGCGACGCTCCGCACGCAGCTTGATGCAACGCTTGCTGCCCGATCCTCGAATAACCAATCAAGAGGCAGTCGCAGCAACACTTCCGCTGCAGCTGATGAACGCGTTTTAAGGACCGAAATAGAGGGTTTAGAAAATCAACTTGTGTTGATCGAGCAGCAGGAAGCCGAGTTACTGATTCGCAGCCCATTGAGCGGCGAAGTGGATGGCTGGAACCTGAAACAGTCCTTCTCAGGTCGCCCGATCATTAGAGGCCAGCATTTGTTCGATGTGATCGATCCCGAGGGTGCCCACCACATTGAATTACAGTTACCCGATCGAATGTCTGGTTACGTCACCAGCTTATCAGCTGACACCCATCACAACGTATCACTCCGACTGCGTTCTGATCCGGCGACCACATACCAAGGCATTATCACGAAAATGGCTTCGTCCACCCAACAAAACACTCGCGGTGAATCCAGCATTCGACTGACCGTCGATCTAACTGATTCACCCAGCCAACCACTGCGGCATGGCGCCACCGTTATCGCCCAAGTGGATGGCCCCAAACGTTCGCTCAGCTTTGTATGGATGCGACGTTTGATCCAATGGTCCCGTGAAAACATCTGGCTTTAGTGCTGCAAGGAGATCCACTCATGTTGCTTTGCCGTTTCAATTGGCTGGCGTTCTGCTTAACAGCATGCTTGATTGTTTCCCAAGCGGGATCTACTCGCGGGCAGGAAGAATCTTCACTGCACGATCTGATTGTGGTCCTAATCGATGAAGCCGATGTTCCAGCGGCAAAAGATGGCACGCTTGCAAAACTTCAAGTGCGAGAAGGTGAAACGGTCCAAACCGGACAGATTCTTGCCCAACTGGATGACCGCGAGGCGCAACTACAACACCAGGCTGCTGAAACAGAACTTGAGATCGCGCAAAAGAAACTCGCCAACCAACAATTTGTTGAATTGGCAGAAATGAAACTTGCGCAACAAGAACAGCTAAAACGCCATCATGAAATCACGATCGGAATTGCTACCGAAAAAGCAAACAACGGTGTTCGTGTCCTGGCATCCGAAAAAGCAGAAGCGGTTGCAAAAAACGAACTGAATCGGGCAACCCAAGCAAGGAAGCGGTTTATCGACAGTGTTTCACAATCAGAAATTGACAGTCTGCAACTCGCTCACGAACGCACAATTCTGGAAACACAGCAAGCGGGCATTGATCAACAACTCGATGCCTTACAACTTCAGGCAGAACAAGAATCAGCCAATACGTTCCAGTTAGGCATCGAGCGATGCATCATTGAACGCGATGCAGCGGTTGCAGATCTTCGTATTGCAACTTTGGACATCGAGTTCAGTCGCCAGAAACAGCAACTCGCCGAACTGGCACTAAAAAACCATCAGGTATTGGCCCCTTGGGATGGAGTCATTGTCAAGCGATTTCACCAACAAGGCGAATGGGTTAAGCGGGGCGAACCTGTTCTTCGCCTGATTCGGCTCGACCGTCTGCGGGCTGAGGGTTATGCAACGGCTGATGTCGTTCCCAAACTTCGATCCAATTCAACCGTCCAGTTGACAATCGAACTAGGAGATGGACAAAGCGTCCAACGAGAAGGCGAAATTGTTTTCATCAGCCCTGAACTCGATCCAGTCAACCAAGAACGGCCTTTTTGGATTGAGTTTGACAATCCCAAATTGGATGTACTGCCAGGCATGCGTTTGAGTCTGAAGTTTGCACCATGACGATCGGCGGAGAAAAAATCGTCGTTCGCCCCGACCTCATCCACCGTCGCGTCTGGATGGGGAAGCATCCGGTATGGGTCATCAAAGATCCGATCTCAGGTGATTTCTATCACTACGGTGATCGTGAATACGAGGTTTTGTCACTTGCTGATGGCTACTCCGTCGCTGAAACGATGCGGCGTTGCCATGATCAGCCCGCATTAGCAAATCTGTCGCAAGCGCAACTCAGCCACTTCTTGAACGATGCCATCCAGAAGCGATTAATCCACCTACCTGGCGTCTCGGCGACATCTCCGCCACGGGCAAAACGACGGTGGTGGCAGCACCCGCTGGCAATGCGTCTGCCGGGCATTTCGCCGACCTGGATTCTTGATCGATTGCTTCCACTGGTTTCTCCACTGATGTCACCGCCGGCTTTGATCGGCTCAGTCTTGCTGATGGTCATGGCACTCCTGACGATCATGACCCGCCTGACGACATTGATGGATGACATTGCGGAATCAGCGTTACGCATTGCCACGCCGCAAGGTTGCTTACTAGTGATGGCCGTGATCGCATTCGCGAAAATCCTCCATGAATTATCGCACGCCTTGACCTGTCGCCGACTGGGTGGACATGTACGCGAAATGGGGATCATGTTACTCGTTGGCATCCCATGTTTGTATTGTGACGTTTCAGATGCATGGCTGTTCGATCGGCGTTGGAAACGAATCGCCGTTTCAGCCGCTGGTATGTGGGCCGAGTTGACGCTAGCGGCAATCGCAACGCTGCTTTGGGCTTGGACTGCGAAGGGACCGCTACAAGATGTCTGTGTGACGCTGATGGTCGTCTGCTCCGTTTCAACCCTGTTGTTCAACGGCAACCCATTACTTCGGTATGACGGCTATTACATGTTGTCCGACTGGGTAGGCATTCCCAACCTCGCCAGCCAATCGAGTTCACTGCTTCGGTCACTCACGCAGCGTTGGCTCTGGGGCACACCAATCCCTCGCCTGCCAGCATCTTTCACGGGTCTAATCGCGGGTAAGCAAGGGCAAGTCTTCCTCACGACCTACGGCCTGTTAAGCTCGTCTTACCGTCTGTTTGTCTTGACTCTCATCATGTGGTGGTTGTACCGCGGTGCTCATCAGCTTGGACTTGGTTCACCCGTAGGTCTCACGTTATTGGTGCTGATGATCGTGACGCTGGCTCGCCGATTGGCCACGCTCGTCGAGCCACCTTCATCCGTATCCATCAATCAACGCTGGTGGAATCGCGGCGTCGCGCGGGGGGCACTTGCTGGCATTTTTGTAGTCGCACTTGCGATGATTCCACTACCGCGTCACATTTTTGCACCGATGACTGTGCAATCCGCCGAATCCCAAGAACTGTTTGTAACCGTTTCCGGCCGACTGATTAAACACGTCAGCGAAGGAACCAAGGTTCGACAAGGCGATCCGATTGTGGTCCTACACAACCCGGACGTCGATCGAGAACTGATGGAACTGGAAACACGATGCGACTCGCTTCGCGCCCAGCTCGACAACCTGAGAAAGCAACGTGGAGTCCGCAGCGAATTATCCCAACGGATTCCTGTTGTTAGCAAATCACTCGCAGAAGCCGAAAAGCAACTGCAGCTAAAACGTGACCAGGCACAGAAGTTGACGTTACAAGCACCTCGGGACGGTGTTGTATTCCCAGTACAACCACGCCACCAGGATGCTCACGATGATCGAGATGCCCATTTTTGGAATGGAACTCCACTCGACTCGATCAATCAAAAAGCCTGGCTGGAACAAGGGACCGTGGTTGGAATGGTCGGCGACGAATCACGGAGAGAGGCAATTTTATTGGTCCCACAAGAAAAAGTAGAACTGCTTCGTTCCGGGCAGCCTGTCACGCTACGCATCGCGAGCCTGCCACGTGGCGCGATCACAGGCACCATCACCGATGTGGCGATCTCACCGCTTGATCCCGAAATCGACGTGAACGACCTCCCCGGCCCGCCACAGTACCAGGTCCGCGTTCGGATCGAACCTACCCAAGTTACTTTACCGGTTCGACTGCAGGGCAACGCAAGAATCACCGTCGATCAGGCGTCTGTTTTGCAACGAATCGGTCGATTTTTGGCAGGCGCTTTTTCCGAACTCAACTGATCGCATGCTCCCTCGAGTTTAGAAAGAAAGGGAACCGTTCGGCATTCAACTTGGTTGCCTGTTCTCGCCTTGCGCCCTATTTCCGCTTCGCAGCATCTCGCTGCTCGGCAGACCAGAGCTTGACCCGTTGCCGCTGATCGAGCCGCGGCGTAGCGAGCCATCAACGATTGATCCCATACAATGTCAGCTATTCAGGAAGAAATCCGTATTGTTCAATAAGTGAACTTGGCACTCTTTTCCAATGGCCCATCCGATAGTCCACCAACCCCGCTTGCGATCTTGAATATAGTCATCGTTCATTGTCATTTCGAACGTGGCGGCGTCACCCAGGTCGTCGAAAATCATGTGCGTTGGCTTGCCGAACAATCGGATATCGATCGCATCTTTTTGCTCAGCGGGGATCGCATCGGTGGACTAAGCGACCAGACCCTGCGTTCGACGGAATCAATCATTCTGCCAGGATTTGATTACGACTCTGTTGCCCCAAAAACGCTCTGCGAAAATGTTGCGGCCCGTGCGGGCGAGCTTTTAAACCAATGGAATGTTCAAGCACGAACACTGCAGATTCACCCAGAGCAAACCGTGATCCATTGGCACAACCATAGCCTCGGGAAAAATGCAGCCGGGCCAATGGTGATCCAGCAAATGGCAACAGCAGGGTGGCGACTGTTACTTCAAATCCATGACTTTGCGGAAGACAATCGGCCTGAGAATTATGCTCACTTGGCGGTTGGTACCGGCGCCAGCACAAAGGCAGACCTGGATACGTTCATGTATCCGGTTGCCACCCAAATCCATTACGCGACGCTGACCCGCTTTGACAGCCAAATCCTCGCCCAAATTGGTATCCCCGACGCGCAAAGCCACTGTCTCCCCAACAGCGTCATTGCCGCCTCGTCACATCAGCCAGACCGGCCTGCTGCACTGCAGCGAGTGCGACAAGCGATGGCTCTTCCCCAAGACGCAAACTGGTGTCTGTATCCGGTCCGTGGAATTCGCCGAAAGAACGTGGGGGAGTTCTTATTGGTCAGCCGAATGACGCCACCGAATTGCTATTCAGGGCTGACGCTTTGCCCAACCAACCCGCTGGAGAAAAAATCTTACGAACGCTGGCGTCAGGTAGCCAAACAATTCTCGCCTCGAAGTATTTTTGATGCGGCCCATCATCCCGACATTTCCTTCGCGGATAACTTGGCCGCCAGCCAATTTATCCTGTCGACAAGTGTGGCCGAAGGATTTGGCATGGCCTTTCTGGAACCCTGGCTATCGCGACGCGAGGTGATCGCGAGACGCCTTGAAAGTGTGACTGCAGATTTCGAGCAATCCAGCGTGCGTTTGCCGAAACTTTACGATGCTCTACCGATTCCCGGCGACAAAGCGTGGATTCAAGAGTGCCGACGCGAAAGTTCTGAAATGTTTGCGAAGGCTTGGCAAAGTGTGCCCGAGGCATTTCGCCCAAGCGATGCCACCCGGTTGCCAGCTGCGGTATCGCCCCCACTCGACGACAATGTGATCGACTTCGGCCACTTGACTCCACAACGCCAAATCGAAGTCCTTCAACGGGTCGCCATTGATTCGGGCTTCGATACGGCCGTGCGAGAACATTCTGCTGAACTGATCGATTGGATGCATCAGGTAGCGGATCCTGATTTACTCCAGCACAACGCCAAATCGATCGATCAAAATTATTCGCTCGGCAGGCAGGGACAGCAATTGAAGTTGATCTATCAGAAATTACTTTCATGCAAAACCGATCCAAGTTGGACTGCACCATTGAATGCGGGAAGCGCTCTGGAAATCATTCACGCCGCCCGCCCCCTCTTTCCTTGCCGTATGGAACCATTGGATGACTGAACGATCAGGCTGGTTGAATGCCGTACTCGATTGCCGGCTGCCGATGAGTCCACAGCCAACGACCGTGGAACCTCAGCTTCAACGTTTGACGGACGTGCGTGCGGTGGTATTTGACATCTACGGCACCTTGTTGATCAGTGGCAGCGGGGATGTTGGTTCGGTCGATAGCAAGCCTCACGACCAAGCTTTGCAGGAAGCATGGACCGCGACAAAACTGCCCGGTCCACTACCTTTGCAAATCGCGGACTTGCACCGTCGGATTGAACGGATCAACCAGCAACGAAAAAGCGTTCATTGTCCCAAGCCGGAAGTCGACATTATTGAGGCCTGGGGACAAACACTGGCCGCTGCCGGAGTCGATTGCCCAATCCAGACGGTCGTGCAACTGGCGTGTCATTACGAGGCACGCGCCAACCAGACATGGCCGATGCCGGGTGCGAGCGACCTGATTGGCCAAATCCGTGATGCTGAGATCCCGCTGGGAATTGTCAGTAATGCCCAAATATTTACGGTGCCATTGGTGACAAATCTCGTCGATTCTCCGAATTTGGAAACAGCGGGGTTTGATCTTGATCTCTGTATTTTTTCCAACCGATATCGACAGGCAAAGCCGGGCCCCCGACTGTTCGACGCCCTGTGTGAATCGCTCACAAGACGGCAGATTCTTCCCCAACAAGCCGTTTATGTCGGCAACGACATGTTGAACGATGTCTGGGCCGCGTCCCAGGCCGGCCTCCGCACGGCATGGTTTGCAGGCGACCAACGCAGTTGCCGTGATCGCTCCGACGACCCACGCTGCCGGTCACTACGTCCCGATGTGGTGCTGACAAAGCTGGTGCAATTGCTACAGTGCATCGAAATCGAGTAACACCAAAAATCTTGTCAGCTTAGATCGACAGGAATACCGGCCAAACAGGCGGCCGAAAACCGATATCGCGGTGAATGACGACGCCGTCTCGCAAGGCGGTGGTAAACATCACACTTTTTACAACTCAAACCGCATTGGACCTATGGGCGTTCAAATTGGCTTTGTGGGAACTCGCTTCGCCGGCACCGACGGTGTTTCACTAGAAAGCGCCAAGTGGGCGCAAGTGCTGTGGGACCATCGACACGTCAGCCACTGGTACTCAGGAATGAGCGATCGCGATGACGAAACCTCTATGGTTGTCCCCCATGCCTATTTTGGACATTCAGATATCCAATGGATCAATCGGCGGGCGTTCGGAGGCCTGACGCGAACACCCGATGTCACTCAGCGGATCTACGCGTTGGCGGATTACCTAAAAGGCACGATCTACGAATTCACGCGGCGATACAACTTGGATCTGTTGATTGTTCAAAATGCACTTTGCATTCCGATGAACATACCGCTTGGTGTCGCTTTGACGCATTTCATTGCTGAGACTGGATTTCCGACAATCGCCCACCATCATGATTTTTATTGGGAACGCGATCGGTTCAGCGTCTCGGCAGTCACCGACTTGTTGTGGATGGCGTTTCCACCGGCACTGCCGCAAATTCAGAATGTGACCATCAATTCGTTCGCACAACAGGACCTCGCTCACCGCCGGGGACTGTCATCGATCTTAGTACCCAACGTTCTTGACTTCGAAACAGAACCTCCCGAACCGGATGAATACGCGCGGCAATTCCGCAAAGACATTGGTCTCGATGAAAACGACATCATGTTTCTGCAGCCCACCCGTGTTGTACCACGCAAGGGAATCGAGCACGCAATTTCGTTGGTTGCTGCATTGAAAAACGACCGCTGCAAATTGGTGATTTCGCATGCCAGCGGCGACGAAGGTGACGAGTACTTGCATTCACTCTGTGACTTGGCCGAATCCCACGGGGTCAATCTAATTCTTTGCGACGAATTAGTGGGCGACAAACGCGCGATCGCACCGGACGGTCACCGCATTTACACATTGGCCGACGCTTATTCACAAGCGGACTTCATCACGTACCCAAGCATCTACGAAGGATTCGGCAACGCGCTGCTGGAAGCTTTCTATTACCGCAAACCACTTTTGGTGAATCGCTATTCAATCTACATCGCCGACATCGAACCAAAGGGAGCAAAGGTAATCGCGATGGATGGCTATCTGACCAAAGATGTCGTCGCCAAAGTACAGAAGATCATCGACGACCCCGAATATCGCGATGAAATGGTCGACTACAACTACGAAGTCGGAAAAGCTTTTTTTAGTTACAGCGTTCTGCGAAGAAAACTCCGGGCGCTGGTCACAAACTTCACCGGCCAGGACAACCTTTGAGCTGAGTGCAACCTTCCACCGCTGTCAGTTGAAAATTTGATTCCCCTGAATAACAACCGTCTGAATCATGACACTTGAACCGACCGCCACCGAATTGCTCAAAGAGATCTACGGAACGGTCCCACCCGTCCTCGCCGATGGCATTGCCGAGCTTATATCAACTGCATCCGCCTCCGATGCAAAAGCGGGGCAGCCACAACTGTGGACCGAACGAGATGTTGTCCTGATCACCTACGCTGATCAGATCCGCCAGGACGAGATGACTCCACTTGCCACGCTGCGGTCGTTTTTAATCGATCATAAATTGCAGCATTTGATCGACTGCGTTCACCTGTTACCGTTCTGCCCCTACACCAGTGATGACGGGTTTTCAGTCATTGATTACCTGGCTGTTGATCCCCTATCAGGCACGTGGGGTGACATCGCAGCACTTGGCGAAGACTTTACGTTGATGTTTGACTTGGTACTCAACCATTGCTCGCAGCAGCATGAATGGTTTCAGCGCTACTTGGTGGGTGATCCGGAGTACGCTGAATATTTCATTGATCAGAATCCAAGCGAAGACTTGTCGGAAGTTGTTCGACCACGAAGTTTGCCACTCCTTACCGCTTTCGAATCGAATACCGGAACCAAGCATATCTGGACGACCTTCAGTGAAGACCAGGTAGATTTAAATTATGCCAATCCCAACGTCATGCTGGCGATGATCCGAACACTCGTCGAATACGCCCGGCGCGGTGCTCGAATTATCCGCCTGGACGCGATCGCGTTTCTGTGGAAGGAACCTGGCACGCCTTGCATTCACTTACGTCAAACGCATGCTGCCGTTCAGTTGATGCGTTACATCCTGGACCAAGTTGCGCCGGGCACGCTGGTTCTTACAGAAACCAATGTTCCACATGATGAAAACATCAGCTATTTCGGCAACGGCAACAACGAAGCCCACATGGTTTATCAATTTAGCTTGCCACCTTTAATGCTGGATGCGATTCATCATGCCGACACGTCGATCTTACGCGATTGGCTAAAAGATCTTAAACCGCCAACCGACAACACGACGTTCTTCAATTTCACTGCCTCGCACGATGGCGTTGGCGTTCGACCACTCGAAGGAATCGTGGCACCCGAGCGTGTCGAACGACTCGCCGAGATTGTTTGCAACCATGGCGGCCGCGTCAGCACCCGTCAAAAAAGCGATGGCAGCAACTCTCCCTATGAATTGAACATCTCTTACTTGGATGCTGTCGCTGATCGCAATCAAGTCCCAGCGGCTGAACATTCGCGGCGATTCCTAGCGACTCAGGCGGTCATGCTTTCCATTCAAGGAATGCCAGCTATTTACTTTCACAGTCTAGTCGGCACTCCAAATGATCAAGACGGCGTCGTGACCTCGGGACAGAATCGACGCATTAACCGGCACAAGTACGACAGGAGTGAATTGGAATCGGCATTGGACAACCCGCATAGCTTGCAACGCCGAGTTTTCGACGGCTATCGACGCCTGTTGCAGGTACGATCAGAGCAGAAGGCATTCCATCCTGCTGCGTGCATGCAAGTGATCGACCTTCCTGGTGATGGAAGGCTAGCTTGGATTCGCCAGCATGGCGATCACCAACTCGCGGTTCTGGTCAACTTGGCTGACGAACCGAAAACAATTGCAGCAATCGAAATCCCACAGCAATTGAGATACGATCAACTCGCAGAGGAACAGCTACAGGCCAACGCTCCGATCGAACTTAGACCGTTTCAAGTTCGCTGGCTGACATCGGGGAAGTAGAGCAAACCACTCCCAAAGCGAAGCAGCGAACCATCTAGATTACGACCAAGACGCAAGACTTTATTCTTTGAGCAAATACGCTAACAATTCAAAGATTTCATCCTTGGTGTACTGATCCATTAAGGCCTTGGGCATCATCGATACCGAAGAGGGAACCATCGCCTCAATATCGTCCTGTGGCACGACAGTTGGCTCTTGCGATTCCGGATTTGTCAACAACTTGACGACGTCGTCATTCTCTTCGACCAAAACTCCAGTCACAGTTCGACCGTCGACTGTGAGTATCCTTTGCATCACATATTTCGCATCGACTTTGTGCGAAGGTTCCAGGACTTCTCGCAGCACTCCAACCTTGTCACCTTTCCAGCGTTCCAAGATGCCGGTCAACTCTGGACCGATCACGCCTCCCTCGCCCGCCATTTTGTGACAACCGGCACAAGAGGCTTCGGCAAATAAGCGTTTACCGATGTCCATTGAGCGGCCGCGTAGCTGAGAATCCAAATCAGTTTTTAGATCATCAACGGTCCAAGCTTGCACAAACGATCGGTTGCTGCCGATTGGGTTTGCAGGTTCCACTGGATCTTTCAGCCAGCCATCCAAATCCTCCACGACGACCATTACCCCGTACATGCGATACCAATGCTGCGGAAAGGTACAGACATATGGATATTCACCCGGTTGTGAGGGAGCGGTGAAAGTCAATCTGGCTTGTTGGTCAGGAGCCACCATTTCGCTGGCATGCAAAACCTTGGCAGACTCCGGTACATACGGCAGTCCATTCCAGCCTTTATCGGGCCCCACTTGCAAACCAAGCATCGCAACTTCCTTGAGTGAATCGGGAGTTGTGATCACAAGATTGTGTGGCATCAGATCATGATTCTCCAAAATCACTTGAACTGATTTCCCCGCCTCGACAGCAAAATACGGAACGTCGTATCGCATTTCCTCCTCCACTGTCCGAATGCGAATGACTCGCACAGTGATCTCGCTTAGCCGATCTCGAAATTGCCTGGCCAATCCCGAGGGCAACTTCACCATCAACTGATCGACCAACTGCATCGCATCGATGAAGTTATCACTCGTGCGGTTCGCTGGCGGCATGTCCTCGGCATACTTAACCAATACGTTCACTAACCGGTCACAGGTCTCTGGATTTCGCTGGTCACTGGAAATAGTCAACAGAGTCTTAACTGCCGCATCACGAAGACCATCATCACTGACATAAATCGCTAACCGCCGAAAGGTGTCAGCGCCATCAGCCGGAATAAAACGGAGGGCCGTGATCGCTGCACGAACAACACGTTTATTCCTCGATTGCTCGAGCACCGCCAACACATCGTCTCGCAAGGAATCACGCAGTTGCACGGTGGGGAGCAAGGCGATGGCGGACAGCATCGCCCTTTGCACGTCTGGCTCTTGATCCAGCCTCGCCAGGACAGCGTTCTCTTCACCGGCCGTGATCAATCCAGCTGCGCCAATCGCTCTCCGTAATTCCTCGTCAGATTCAAGTTCCGCTAGGAGCGATTCGGATTGCTCTTTCAAAAGCTTCACCGGCAATCGCAGCAACATTCCGGCCAATTGTCTCGCGGCTCTCGCCTGATCACGGTCTTCGGCATCCAATTCACCAATCGCCGCCAACAACACCTCGACATCGTTAGACTCTTGCAATTTCACCAACGCCTTGACCGCTTCATCGCGAAACTGAGGCGACATCCCGACGCGTGACAGAATCGCGGCATACACGGGGGCGAATTTTAGATCGGTCGTTCTCCGTTCCACCATCAGCAATCGCTGATTGTCAAGTCGCTTTAGCTGGTAAGCAACAATCCGTGGGCTCTTGTCCAAAAACACCTTGGGTGCCGACACCTTGGGTGAATCAGCTGCCTGCTCGCCATGCGAGTGCTCCTGGGCGAACCCAGGCACCGCGAAAAACCCTATCAAGGCTAAACCAACTATCAACCGTTTCATTTGAATCCCAGGCGAAGCAATCGGAGTTTGATTGACCAAGTTCATTTCTGAATTAAACGTACATCACGCGCACATGACATGCGCGGACACCCAATCACTGCTCGGCCATTCCTATGCCGGGTAGTGAGTCGACCAACAGAACGCGGCCAGCAAGTTGGCCCCGCTGCTAATTACTGCTCGAGTCGCCTCATGGTTTCATCAAGCGTGTACTGCAAATAGTCATCTATGTCATCTTCCAGCACACCTAACGCCAACTCAATGGCATCATCGCCTTGCAGAAAGCTACAGGCTCGAACACCTTCCAGACGAACCCGCGGATGCTTGTCGCTGATTGCTGTCTCGAGCAAGGCCATCGAATTCCCAACTCGATCCAGCCAAAAGGAGAGGACACGCACGCCTGCTGCTCGGGCGCGGTGATCTTTGGCGGTCAAAATCTGCTGCAGTAAAGTCTCATCGACAACATTGTGTGTTTGTCGCATCCACAATGCCTCAAGCAACTGGTGCTCGTAGCCTTCATCTGAAGCGTCTAATTCCTCGACCCACTGATTCAACGCCTTCATCACTTGATCGGTGTTGCGGGCAGCTAATTCCCGTCGGGCCCGATAGCGAACTCGATCTTCGGGAACCTTCAGCAATTCAAGCAATTTCGCGATCGGTTGACCATCAATCTCAACTGGTTCAAGTAATGGCCGCGTTTTGTGGTAGACCCGCCAAATCCTTCCATGACTGTGATCACGATTTGGTTCTCGCAAATTGTGCTGGAGGTGGCCGATCAAAGCGTTGTGCCAGTCAACGATGTAGAGCGAACCATCTGGCGCGATCTGCAAATCAACGGGTCGAAAGTTTCCGTCCTCACACATGATGATTGGATCAACTTCCTTCCCCACGAAACCACTTCCTTCCTCTCGCACTTGGTGATTCAGGACCCCCCGATTTCCGATGCAATTGGTCACCAAGAAATTGCCCTGCATTTCGGGTGGAAAGTGGCGACTGGAAACAATCGCACAACCGGCAAGTGGACGGGTGCGTTTGGGGTAAAACGTAGGGAATTTGTACTTTGCATCTCCACCGGCAATTTTGGCAATTCGACGGTGCTGACTTCCCCCCGGATGCTTCAAAGGATGGTCGATTCGTCCCGAAATCGGCGCTGCCCAATAACTATTTCCGGGTGAAGCATCGCCGATAAAATTTTGCCCCCAACGATCGAAACAGTGACCCCACGGATTGGCGAAAGCAAAGTTGGCGTGAACTCCAAATCGGTGACTTTTGGGATGGTAATGCCAAATCCCTGCTTCGCTCAATCGCGTCAATCCGTAGGGGCTCTCGACTTGCGAAAACTTGAATGTTCCTTCTTGGAAATAGAGGTTTCCGCCCGGCCCCCATTCAAAGGCAGCGATCCCATGATGGGAATCTGCCGAATCAAAGCCAAACAAGACTCGCTCCCGAACATCGGCAACGCCATCGCCATCGGTGTCTTTCAAAAACAAGATATCTGGCTGCTCAGCCACATATGCGCCGCCGTTGCCCAACTCGAAACCAGTGGGCTGATGCAGACCACCTGCAAAGACCTTGCATTCATCTGACTTACCATCCTGATTGTGGTCTTCAAAGATCAAGATTTTGTCATCCAACTTTGTTTTTGGTTTCCAGTGCGGGTACGACTGCATCGTCGCCACCCAAAGTCGACCTTGATTGTCAAAGTTAAGCGCAACCGGGTTCGCCAATTCCGGAAACTCCTCCTCCGATGCTACCAACTGAATCGCGAATCCATCGTGCAATTTAAACAGCTTCATCTGTTCTTCAGCAGACAGATAATCGAGTGACCCGAGCTTACCCGACCGAATGTTGGGATCATTCGGAACACCAACATTTGTCTTGGGATTGATAAAAGTGAGCGTATTAGAATCATCGACCTCGGCTGAAACCGGTTTGCCCTGGGCGAGTGACCAGATTCGCTTGTCTCGGTTGACCGTCATCTCATCCAATACCTGCCGTTCACGCTCCATCACGTCGGTATTGTTGTAGGTTCCATCGCTACCGGCTTTACCACGTGCACCGTAGATGGAATAACCATTGACGGCACGGTACCGATGCCACCAATGAAAATTCTTGTCATCCACTTCAGCTTTCAGCTGTGGATTGACCTCGGTTGGTCCACCCGCCCCGAACAACGCTTCGCCAAATAGCGGTGCCAACTTACGATAACCGACGTCATTCAAGTGAACGCCGTTGTACGTCAATTGTTCGTCGGATGCCTCGAACAGCTGCTTGGATGGCGCGAACACATCGACGAAGGTCGCTCCGGTCGCATCAGCGACCTTTGCCAGCGCCGCCGTGTACATCGCCAAGTCGGCGTTCTGCTGCGAACCATCGGGAACATTCGGGTCATTGATGTTTTCGAACGCGATTGGCGACACCAAGACAACACGCGGATTGCCCATTCCAAAATCTTTGGCTTGAGTCTCCTTCACGAGACGAGTGATTTGCTCGGAAAATTTCCTCAAACCTTTTTTTCCGGCAAACGACTCGTTGAAGCCAAAGAAATACATCACCACCGATGCTTGGCTGTGAGTTAGGTGCTGATCTGGATCACCAAAGTTCTCCGAACGAATTCGCTCGAATGGTTCATCACCGGGAAACCCCAAGTTGCGAACCGTAAGCTCCGAATCAGGGAAACGCTGATGAAGGAGGGTTTCCCAATAATTGTGGTGCTGCATTCGCTCTGCCAAGGCATTGCCGACCAGACAAATATGATCGCCCTTTTTCAACTCTAGGGGAGTCCCGGCAGAGGCAAGCGAAACAGTAACAAGAAGAGCAAACGCAAGTGAGCAAAAAGTACGACTCATGGATTTCTTCAAACAATCAGGAGGGGCAAGCCGAGCAGAGACTGGTGGGGCCTGAGACTTGGAATCTCAGAGCCCTACATTCTACCAGCGCAATCGAGGACCTAAAGGGTTGAATTGGGAGTTACGTTACAGCGAATTGACCACACCTCGATCTGCGTCCCCACAATTTCACCGCTCCCGAACGCTACTCGAGCGTCTTTCGCAGGAACAGCGTGTTCACATCAGGATGGACAGGATCACCAGTGAAGCCATATTTTGCGTAAGCACGACGAGCAGGCTGGTTATCTTCATACACTTCAAGCGTCAGCCGACAGCAACCTGCTTCTCTAGCAATCACTTCGACTTTCGCCAACATCTCAGCAACCACACCACGGCCACGATGTGAATCAGTCACGATAACATCGTGAATGTTGACCAACTGCTTCCGCATAAAAGTCGAAAACCCAAACAGACAATTTACTAAACCGACAGCGTGCCTCAGATCGACGTCGGTGAACGCCAACACACTAAAGGCCGTCGGAAATTCATCCAATTGATCTGGTAGGGATCTCACGTCTGGACGATCGTTCCCAAGTTCGAATTTCGCGTACTCGTCCATCAGGCGAATGAAACATTCCCGGTGCAAATCATTTTGATAGTCGACACGGTGAACAGAGATTTTCATAAAGAAAGACTCACAGGAGTGGGCTGAACAATCTTGCGACGGCGGTGCCAACACGGGCGAGCCAAGGGCGAATTGGTTTATCAGGTGCGTTGCTGTGGGTGGCGGTTATAAAATCGCGTTGGAGCATCTCGGCGGCATTATTGACGAGCTTTGGATCGTCAGACGCCAACATCAATTCGAAATTCAGATAAAGCGATCGGTTGTCCAAATTCGTCGAACCAATCAGGACGAGGTCGTCATCGATCAAGACACATTTCTGATGCATGAACCCGTCGCTGTACCGATAAACGGGTATCCCAGCTTCCGCGAGAATTTCTTCGTAATAAAAACCTGCAAGATAGACTCCCCAGTGATCCGCTTCTGATGGAATCAGAAGGCGAACATCCACACCCCGCGCCTTCGCCATGTGCAGAGCTACCTGGGACGGCTCATCGGGCACCAAGTAGGGTGTACTGATCCAGATTCGCTTTCGCGCCGCCGCCGCCGCTGCGACATACATCATCGTGGCGCGTGGCCGAAGATCAGCCGGCCCCGTACTGCAAATCGCAACCTGCCCCTCCGACCCCCGACAACCGCTTGAACCAGAAAGGGGGATTGCTTCTTCGGTGTGGCCTCCTGCGGCTTGTTGATCCATTTGAAGCGGCCGGTTCGATTCGTGACTCCCTTGATCCTCGCAACTGACATCAGCCTCAGAACGCCAGTCAGCTTCGGGCAGGTCTTGCCGGGCGGCCCAGTAGTAATCACTGGCGAACACGGCCTGGACTTTCCGAGCGCCGGGACCTTTCATCAATACCCCTGTATCCCGCCAGCGTGGCAGTCCAGCCGCCGTACCGAGGTACTCGTTACCGATATTCAATCCGCCCAAAACGGCATCGCCACCATCGGCGACAATCAACTTGCGGTGGTTTCGGAAATTAATTTGAAACCGATTTACCCAGCCTTGTCGAGTATCAAAGGCCCGTACATCAACGCCTCCGCACCGTAATCGTTCGAGATAGGCACCGGACAGTTGAAGACAACCGACTTCGTCATACAGCAATCGGACCTGAACACCTTCGCTGGCACGTCGAATCAACGCGTCGGCAAAACGATTGCCCAACTCATCATCGCGAATAATAAAAAACGACAGATATAAGTACCGCTCCGCCGACTCGATCGTCTCGAACACTGCATCAAAAAAGGCCTCACCATCCACCAAGAGCTGGAATTGATTCCCACCTCCGACCGGCGTGTCCAAAATATCAGCGACGTATTCTAAAGCGGTCCGTTTTTGCGCGCTCCGAGCGAACCGCTCGGTCATCAACTCTCGCTGCACGGCGCTCATCGACTGCTCGTGCCGTTGCCCGACCTCGCGAACCGCCTCGCGGTATCCTTCAAAGCGGTGTCGCGCGAAGACCCAATAAAGTGGCAGCGAAACAAAGGGCAGGGTCAAAAGTCCGGTCGTCCAGGCGACAGCGGCTTGTGAAGTGCGAACGTGCTTGAGGGCATGGAAGACCGACAAGATTGCCAGCCCCTCGATGAGAAGCACGAATGCCGAAGCCAGTGTGACGAAACGCCACTGGTCCAACAGGTACTCCCAAAAAATTTGCATACCAATCGAATTACAAAGCCAGCAACAAGCGGCTGGGCGCCTCCAAATAACCGATTACATCATTGAGGAACCGGGCGGCGGTCCCACCATCAACCAAGCGATGATCGTAAGACAAGCTTAACGGCATCATCAACCGAGGCTGGATGGTGTCATCCGGCATGACAACCGGCAACTTGCGACTCCGGCCGACTAGCAAGATCGCGACTTCTGGAACGTTCACGATCGGTGTGGAGTATTGCCCACCAATCGCACCCAGGTTGCTGATCGTGAAGGTACCGCCGCGCAAGTCACCTACACTGAAATTTCCTCCACGAACTTTCCCGGCCATTTCAGCCAACGATCGCGTCACTTCAGGGACGCCCATTTTGTCGGCGTTTGGCATCACGGGAACGACCAAACCACGATCGGTATCCACTGCAATTCCGACATTGACGTAATCTTTATAAATCACTTGTTCGTTCGCTTCATCCATCACCCCGTTGATAACGGGATGATGCTTTAAGGCGGTCGCGACCGCTTTGATCAGGAATGGCATAGTGGTCAATTTCAGACCTTGAGCGGCGTAATCCTCTTTGCTCGTTTGCCGCAGATGCTCTAAATCGGTGATATCCGCGTCATCAAAGTTGGTTACCCGGGGCACAGTGGACCAACTGACGTGCATCTGACGAGCGATCGTCTTGCGAATCTTGCTCATCCGCTCAACACGAATCGGTCCAAAGTCATCCTGATCGACTGTCCCTGGCAGATCAGCTGCCGAGGGTTCCGAACTTGCCGACGGGGCAGTGGCTTCAGTTGCTTGCGTTTCAGAAGCTTGGGTCCCCACTGCTTGCGGTGGTGCAGATGCCGCTGCACCACGAGCCGACTGATTGGCCGAACGGACCACCGCCAAAACGTCCTCCCGTGTGATTCGACCACGCTCACCACTGCCAGAAACACTGCTGAGGTCAACACCCACTTCACGAGCGAAGCGACGGACGGCAGGACCAGCCGGAATCACTTCCGAAGATACAGGCGGATCGGCGGGCACCGCAGCTGGTGCTGGTGGCGTTGGCGTCGCTGCAACCGGAGCGGCCGCAGCAGGAGTGGGAGCAACCGGAGCGGGCGTTGCAGCCGCGGGTGCAACCGGAGCCGCGGGTGCAACCGGAGCCGCGGGCTCAGCAGGTGCTGGGGGCTCAGCAGGTGCTGGGGGCTCGGGCGCGGGTACCGCTTCGACCGGGGCGGCTTCAGGCGTAGCTGCAGCCTCGGCTGCGTCGACCTCCAACAAAGCGCCACCAATCGGCACCGTGTCTCCCTCGCCAACCAAAATTTTCGTCACCGTACCAGCGACAGATGATGGGACAGGAACGGTTGCTTTGTCCGTTTCCATCTCAATGATATCTTGCCCCTCGTCGATCACGTCACCAACCGAGACAAACACTTCCAAGACATCGCCGGATTCAATTCCATCGCCCAGTTCGGGCAGCTTTACTTCAGTAGCCATACGGATTGCAATTTTGCAGTTAACAGTGGATTACAAATGGATTGGGTTGATTACGCGTAGTAAGGATCGATTTTTTCTGCGTCGTAACCAATTTCGCTAATCGCGTCTTGAACATCCTTGGGTGTCAACACGCCTGCTTTGGCCAAACGACTGAGCGTTGCGATCACGATCGACTCGGCGTCCACTTCAAAGTGTCTCCGCAACGTCTCACGTGTTTCGCTTCGCCCCATGCCATCAGTCCCCAGCACAAAGTAGTCGCCGGGGATGAATGGCGACAACTGCTCGGCGAGGGCGCGAACGTAGTCGCTGGCGGCAATGAAAGGGCCTTCAACACCATCGAGTACCTGTTCAACATAACCTTGGCGTGGTGTCTCGGTTGGATGCAACATATTCCAACGCTGACAAGAAGCGGCATCACGACGCAATTGGGTGTAACTGGTAACACTCCACACGTCGCTGGCGATCCCGTATTTCTCAGCAAGCATTTCCTGCGCTTTGAGAGCACAGTTAAGAATGGCGCCGCTGCCAAACAGCTGCACGCGTGCCCGCGGGGAATCAACATCCTGACTGCGGTACTTGTACATGCCCTTGATGATTCCATCCTCGCAACCTTCCGGCATTTCAGGATGATCGTAGGGATCGTTTTCAGCCATCAGGTAATAGATGCACTCTTCACCTTCCTGGTACATCTTCTTCAAGCCTTCGGCAATAATCACCACGACTTCATAAGCGAAGGCTGGATCGTATGCTCGGACGGTCGGAAATGCGATGGCGTTCAACAATGAGTGGCCATCTTGGTGCTGTAAGCCCTCTCCATTGAGCGTGGTTCGACCGGCGGTTCCACCGATCAGGAAACCCTTCGCCCGCATATCGGCAGCAGCCCAGATCAAGTCACCAATTCGCTGGAAGCCAAACATGCTGTAGTAGATGTAGAAAGGAATCATATTGATTCCATGCAAGCTGTAGGCCGTGCCCGCAGCGTTGAAACTGCTCATCGACCCAGCTTCGGTGATCCCTTCTTCAAGGATCTGCCCGTCTTTGGCCTCCTTGTAATAGGTCACCAATTCCGAGTCGACTGGTTCATAGAGCTGGCCGCCGTGCGCATAAATGCCGAATTGCCGGAACATGCCTTCCATCCCAAACGTTCTTGACTCGTCAGGAACGATGGGAACCATGTACTTACCGATCTGCTTATCGCGACACATGGCAACAAGCGTTTGCACCACAGCAAAGGTGGTGCTGATGTTTTTGTTCTCCAGCTTCTTGATGACTTTTCTGAAATCATCGAGTGTTGGAACATCCATCTTTGGATGCGACGTAGGCCGACTAGGCATCGAACCGCCGAGTGCTTCGCGACGCTCTCTGGCGTACCGAATTTCCTGACTGTTTTCTGGCGGACGATAGAAGGGGGCCTGACCAACTTCTTCATCGCTGATTGGAATGCCGAATCGAGTCCGAAACTCGAGCAGCTCTTCCTCATTCATCTTCTTCTGATTGTGGGCGACGTTACGTCCCTCACCGGCCTCACCAAGTCCGTAGCCCTTGACCGTCTTGGCCAAGATCACGGTCGGCCGCCCGTTGTTCATCTCGGTCGCCGTTTTGTAAGCCGCGTAGACCTTCTCGGGGTCATGGCCACCTCGCCTCAGCTTTTCTAACTTTTCGTCACTGTAGTTTTCAACCAGCTTGAGCAGTTCGGGGTACTTCCCAAAGAAGTGCTCGCGGATGTAGCTGCCGGGCATGCCGGTGTACTTCTGGTACTGACCGTCAACGACTTCATTCATTCGTTTGACGAGCAACCCTGACGTATCCTTTGCGAGCAGGTGATCCCAGTCGTCGCCCCAAACAACTTTGATGGTGTTCCAGCCGGCCCCACGAAAGATCCCTTCGAGCTCTTGGATAATCTTGCCGTTACCACGAACCGGACCGTCAAGTCTCTGCAGATTACAGTTGATGACGAATACCAAGTTGTCCAACTTTTCGCGTGCGGCTAATCCGATTGCCCCCAGCGTTTCCGGCTCATCGCATTCGCCATCCCCGAGGAACGCCCATACACGTTGCGCCGAGGTGTCCTTCAACCCACGGTCCCGCAGGTACTTGTTGAACCTTGCTTGGTAGATCGACATGATCGGACCGAGCCCCATCGAAACGGTCGGGTATTCCCAAAAACCGGGCATCAACCACGGGTGCGGATAGCTGCTCAGTCCCGATACCGGCCGCAGTTCACGCCGAAAGTTCTCGAGGTTCTCCTCGCTCAACCGACCTTCCAAGAACGCTCGACTGTACATCCCAGGCGATGCGTGTCCTTGAAAATAGATCGCGTCGCCGGAGTACCCGTCTTGGCCGCGGCCACGGAAAAAGTGGTTGAATCCAATTTCGTAAAGCGTCGCACTGCTAGCGAACGTACTGATGTGTCCGCCGACACCACCACCTCGCTTATTGGCGCGAACCACCATCGCCATGGCGTTCCAGCGAACGATCGACTTGATTCGCCGCTCCAGCTCTCGATTGCCAGGGAAAGCTGGTTGATCCTTGATCGGGATGGTGTTGACGTACGGTGTATTCGTGTCCTCCGACGACTGGATGCCCTCCTCGGCGGCGCGATCCCGAAGTTGCTCAATCAGGAACCGAACGCGGTCAGGACCTTTGCTCTTCAGGACGTAATCAAGCGACGAGAGCCATTCCTGGGTCTCCGCAACATCCATGTCGACGTCTTCTGCCGGCGTCGCGAGCTCCCCGAGGTGCTTTTCAATTTCTTTTTTAGCGACGATTCTCGACTCTGACATTTCAAATTTACCTCGTTCAATTTATCCGCTCGTGGCCCTCCGGCCGGAACCAAATGCACTCCTGCCGCCCTCAACGGCTGGACTCCGTCCTTAAATCTGGCCTCCGCCATGCCGTGTGAAGCAACCAATCAAGACACGCTCAGGAGGACAATAATGGTCCAAAACCTGGTCGGATGGTAGCTCTTTCCTGCTCGCAGGGTATCCGGTCGGGGCGGAAAGCGGCAAGGGCGTCGGTCTTGACGCCCTGGCAAACTGCCTAAAGACGGCCGAGCCCATGGGTGCGCACGAGCTGAATCTGTCGCCGCACACTTGGCAAAATCGCGGAAAGATTACCAAACGCCCCGCGAAAAACCACTCCGCAGAGGGGAAAATTCATTCCAACTGCGGCGTTGCGATCCAGCGAGTCCTGGCCGCAATCTGCAACGATGGCTAGGCTGTCCTTGGCTTTGATCCAATTTTTAGAGAGCTCCAAAATGAACGACCAAGAAAAAAACGCCGCGATCATCGATGAACTGACCAAAGCGTATTGGATGGAACTAGAAACTGTCGTCAACTACCTCGCGAACAGTGTCAACTTGGACGGTGTTCGGGCAGAGGAAATCAAGAAATCCCTGGACGCTGACATTACCGAAGAGTTGGCCCATGCCACACAGCTAGCCAACCGAATCAAAACGATTGATGGTCGAATCCCCGGCAGTGAGCATTTCCAGGCCGTTCAATCTTCGCTGCAGCCTCCCCAGGACAGCACCGACGTGGTCAGCGTGATCAAGGGTGTCATCGACGCCGAAAATGCCGCGATCGGCCAATATGAGAAGATCATCCGGCTTTGTGATGGCTACGATTTCGTCTCGCAGGATATGTGCATTGCCCTGCTGGCGGACGAGCAGCAGCACCGCCGAGAATTCGTTGGATTTTTGAAAGAATACGAAAACCACTAGAGATGGTGCGAAAACCGTGTCGTCATCACTCTCAGGCACAGCGGCAGTCGTCAGCGGCGCGAGTAGCGGGATCGGACGAGCCATCGCGGTAGGCCTCGCGGAATCGGGGCTAGCCCGGCTGATTGTGCATTTCCGAAAAAATTCCGAGGGAGCCGAAGAAACAGCCGAAATGGCCCGGAGCCATGGCTGCGAAACGACCACGCTGACCGGGGATCTATCAATTGCCGCTGACCGAGAACACCTGTGTCGCGAAGCGTTTTCACGATTGGGCGTCATCCATACGTGGATTCACAACGCGGGGGCCGACGTACTGACCGGCGACGCCGCCGGGGAGTCATTCGAACAGAAACTTGATCGACTCTGGCAAGTCGATGTACGCGGCACCATCTTGCTGGCCAGGGAAGTTGCCATCGAAATGAGGCGCAAAGCGACCCCTTTGCCCCCGTCGATGATTTTCATCGGCTGGGATCAAGCTTGCGAGGGGATGGAGGGGGATGCCGGGATGATGTTTGGCTCCACCAAAGCCTCGATCATGGCGTTTGCCTCTTCATTCGCACAAACCCTCGCCCCGCAAATACGGGTCAACACAATTGCACCGGGATGGATCCAAACGTCCTGGGGCACCGAGACAAGCGGCTACTGGGATCGTCGCGCGAGACAACAATCCTTGATGAATCGCTGGGGGACGCCACAAGATGTCGCTCGAGCCGCCGTTTACCTGGCAGATCCACAAAACTCGTTTCTTACTGGGCAAACGATCGCAGTTAACGGAGGCTGGAATCGAAGGGGCGAAGAGCGAGCAGACGACTAAACAAAAGCGTTGGATCTACGTCTCTGCTCAACGATCCTTGAGGCGGGCGACCGTCAATTCGATCGCCGAAATCAGCGCTTTCGCCTTGTTAAGTGTTTCCTCGTACTCAGCTGTCGGATCACTGTCAGCGACGACTCCACAGCCGGCTTGAACATAAACGACACCATCCTTGACCACCATTGTTCGCAGTGCGATGCAAGTGTCCATGTTGCCGCGATAATCGATGTAGCCGACAGCTCCACCATACGGTCCTCGGCGATGGGGTTCGATCGAATCGATCACTTGCATCGCCCGAACTTTAGGCGCGCCGGAAACCGTCCCCGCCGGTAAACAGGCTTTCAACGCGTCAAAAGCATCTAGGCCCTCTCGCAACTTGCCTTGCACTTCGCTGCTGATATGCATCACATGGCTGTAACGCTCGACCACCATGACTTCCGTTAAATCGATCGTACCGAATTCTGCAACGCGTCCGACATCATTCCGTCCCAGATCGACCAGCATCACATGCTCTGCACGCTCCTTGGGATCGGCAAGCAATTCACGCTCCAACGCTTTATCATGCTTGGAATCGTGACCGCGTGGGCGGGTTCCTGCCAGCGGACGCACCGTGACGACTTGATTCGCCACCCGACACATGATTTCAGGCGAGCAGCCAACCAATTCGCAGTCGGCAGTGCGGACGTAAAACATGAAGGGACTGGGATTGACCACTCGCAACGAACGATAAATTTCAAAAGGATCGACGTCGGTTCGTACGGCTAATCGCTGACTGGGGACAACTTGAAAAATATCACCGGCACGAATGTACTCAACACAATCACGCACAGATCGCTCGAACGCCTCTTGAGTAAAATTCGACGTCACCTGCAGCGGATCCTGCTCTGTCAGCCCCCGCCAATGCTCGGGGTCCCATTCAACAGGACTTTTAAAGGATGAAGCGGAGTTACCAGCAGCGCTTAGCCTTTGCACCACTCGATCCACCTCTACTCTGGCCGATTCGTAAACCGCACTGGCCATCGAGTCATCAGTCACTTCACGACAATCAGCTAACGACACCACCGTGATCGTTTTCTCGACATGGTCGAAGACACACAAGGTGTGATAGAAAGCAAAATCCAGATCAGGTAATTGTCGATCATCGGTGGGAGCATCGGGCAAATTTTCAACGTATCGGACCACGTCATATCCGGCATAGCCAATCGCGCCCCCAACAAACGGTGGCAATCCATCGAGACTTGCAATGCTGTAGTGGAAGTGATCTCGGAACTCATTCAACGGATCTTCGGCTTCGCTGACTTCCACTCGCCCATTTGGAAGTTCAGACTGCTCAATCTGCTGACGTGTCGCCGAGAATCTCCGAACAGGACGTGACGCAAGAAAACTGTACCGCCCTACTTTTTCACCACCAATCACACTCTCGAACAAACAAGCCGGCCCACCATCATCCAGGCGTTGAAAAGCAGTGACCGGCGTCAGCGTATCGCTCAGAAGTCGACGGTACACCGGCACGAAGTCATGCTCGATGGCCAATGAGGCAAATTCTGAAGCGTTCGGAGTATGCATCGAATGCGAATCTTGTCAGCGGAATCCGGTCAGCGTTCCAGGTCAACAGAACCGAGATCGCGGGGCAAAGGAGCTTGGGATAGTAATCCTACGGCATTGTCGATGGGAAGAGTGTCGACCGGGCTCGAAGCTCACTGCCAGAGCCTAGATCGAGGACAAAGTGTTGGTTCTGAGCTTCTCGGCGGGGCGACTCACTGGCTCTGCAGAGGCACCTTGAGCATCCGTTTCGAGCTTCCAACTGCATCCGAAGCCCTCTGTCCTTACGTTGACAGTCGTTGGGACAGCGATAGAATCCGGCTGCTACGCTTTACCCTTGCAATCACCTCATTTTAGGGCAAACGCGGCCGTGGGACAGACGACATGAAATGCCAATATTGTGAAAAACCGGCGACCTTCCACATTACGGAGTTGACCGAACCGACCGGTCCTCAAGTGATGCATTTGTGTGAGGAACACGCACGCGGTTTTCTGCAGAAAGAGGCTTCCAGCCCGGCCGCATCCATTGCAGGAGCTCTGGCAAAACAGCTGAACCTGGGGCAAACCAAACAAGAACTGGCCGAATTAGACCAGAAAGAGTGCCCTGTCTGCGGCATCAGTTTCTTCGAATTCCGTAATACGGGCCGACTCGGTTGCCCCTACGACTACACCCACTTTTCCAGTGATTTAATCCCCTTGTTGACCAGCATCCATGACGCCGTTGAGCACACGGGAAAACGCCCCTGTCGCGCCGCTGCCGCTGATTCCCAAGCGCAGATGATCCAGTTGCGACGCGAGATGGAAGAAGCCGTGGAGAAAGAGGACTACGAACGAGCGTCCGAAATTCGCGACCAATTGCAGATTATCGAGCAATCGGGCGGATCAGACGAAACGCAGCAGGAGGACCAAGCGTGATACGAGATCCCGATTTCAGTGAATTGGCTCAACGGTCGGGTGAGTGGTTGCGCGGCACCGGCCCCGAATCGGATATCGTGATCAGCAGCCGGATTCGACTCGCTAGAAATTTGGCGGACTTTCCGTTTATCCGTCGATGTAGTGACGAAGACCGCATCAGTATCGAACGCTCCGTCCGAGCCAAAATGGATTCCCTCGAAGACTGGAAGGACATCCGATACATCGACATTGAACAACTCTCCGAAATCGATCGCCAATTTCTCGTCGAACGCCAATTGATCAGCCGAGAAATCGCCGATGCTGACGGATCCCGGGCAGTCGCGGTCGATCCTCGAGAACAATACAGCGTGATGATCAACGAGGAGGATCACCTACGAATCCAAGTGATGTGCAGCGGCCTCGACCTGAAAGCTGCCTGGGAACGCGTTGATGAACTGGACGACAAATTGGAAGGGTCCATTCTCTATGCATTTCACCCGCAATTCGGCTACCTGACTGCCTGCCCGACCAATGTCGGCACAGGGCTGAGAGTCAGTGTGATGCTGCACCTGCCCGGTCTGGTGATCACACGTCAAATTGAAAAAGTCTTTCGGAGCATGCAACGGATCAACGTGACCGTTCGAGGCCTATATGGCGAGGGCTCGCAATACACGGGTGATTTTTACCAAGTCAGTAATCAAATCACGCTAGGACATCGAGAAGAAGATTTGGTCTCGCTCGTCGGAGAAGATGTTGTTCCGCGGATTATCGAGTACGAGCGCAAAGCGAGGGATTTCCTGATCAAGCAAGGGAAACAAGACCTGCATGATGACGTCAGCCGCGCGCTCGGTATTCTGAGCACCGCTAAAAAGATCAGCAGTGAGGAAACCATGCACTACCTTTCCAAAGTTCGCATGGGAGTCAATCTCGGCCTCATCGATGATCTCCCCGTAGGAACCATCAATAAACTCTTCATTCACACCCAACCGGCTCATTTGCAAAAACTACAGGGAAGACTTCTCGGCTCGTCCGACCGCAATGTCGAACGAGCAACCTATTTGCAACGCCACCTCAGCGGTAGCTGTGGTGATGCCGATCTGAACTAGCATCAGCGGTCACTTGGTTACCAATAGCCGTGCCGATGGACCAGCCGTGCCGATGGACCAGCCGTGCCGATGGACCAGCCGTGCCGACGGACCAGCCGTGCCGATGAACCGGATGTGGAAGGCTGACGCCGCCTGTCACGACCGCCTCCATCGCTCGCTGGATTAGAGAGTGGCCAACAAGCCCTGCGACTCTTCGAGTCCCTCACGACAGGTGCGTGACACACCACTTTTCGACAATTTACCACCTCGCAGAGATCGCTGAACGAATCACCGCCACAAAGAGAAGCTCTCGGGCTAAAATTGCAGACACCACTTCGGGGACCATCGAGTTTGCGAACTCGAACGCCAATTGCATCGTATCGCCTAAGTGTCCCCCAGTCCGAAAGAACCGAGTGAGCGACGAAAGCCAACTGATCGATGAAGCCTTGCTGGGTGACCGCGCCGCGTTCACCCGATTGGTCGAATTAAATCAGGATCGGTTGTTTGCATCCATGCGACAGGTGACCGGCTCACCGGAAGAGGCGGAGGAAGTCGTTCAAGAAGCATTCATTCGAGCTTTCATCAAATTAGACACATTTCAACGCAACAGCCAATTCTTCACTTGGCTTTATCGCATCGCATTCAATAGCGCGTTGACTCGAAAGCGGCGGAAACGTGCAAGAATCTCGCTCGACCATCATCGGGAATCGAGTGGACTTGAAGTAAGTGACGAAACAGCACCTGTCGATGAACCGCTGCTTCAAGAGGAACGCGTGCACATGGTTAGAAAAGCAATCCAGATGCTGTCGGATGACCACCGCTCCATCTTGGTACTTCGTGAAATGCAAGATCATTCCTACGAAGACATCGCCGAGATTTTGAACATCTCGATCGGGACCGTCCGCAGTCGCCTAAGTCGTGCTCGTGGGCAACTCAAAACGGTCCTGGAATCGTTGCAGGAAAAGTAGACCGGGCCTCGCGGTGACCAACCAAGGTGCACTCGACGCTGCCGATCTCAATCATCGCAGGACGAAAGACGCTAGGAAACGTCGGAGTGCGACGCCGCAAGCAAGTGCTTGGCGATAGTCCAGAAATCATTGCTTGCGACGCTGATCCATATACGCGATCAAATCTCGAATTTCACGATCCGTCATTAGATCGATCAAGCCGTCAGGCATCAGCGAGGTTGATAATTCTTTGCGTTGAACGATCTCAGCGGTTCGGAATGTTTGCTCACGCCCGGTGCTATCTCGATAGACTTCACTCCCACCCCCACCATCGCGCAACAACAATCCAGTGAAGACACGCCCATCTTCCGTAATCAATGCTCGCGGATGGTACTGCGGGTCAATATCACGACTTGGCTGCAAAAGTGCCCGCAGCAGTCGGTCAGGATCACCAACGTTGTTTGCAGCCGTCAAGTCCGGACCGACAACGCTCCCCCGACCACTGTGGCGATGACACTTTGCGCAAGTACCTATCGATGCATGCTGAAAAACACGTCTGCCAACCATCAAATCGACAGGCTGGCTAATCGCTCCTAAACGACGGCGCCAAGCATCCAAGTCCTCGGACGCTGGCCGCCCCTCCTTGACGCTGGCGGGATTCAAGGCCGCCATGACAAGATCAGCAGATTCGGGAAACTGAGCTGCAATGGCTCGCAGATGCGCTTCTTCATTCTCGTCGAACTCTCTGAATCGAAGCGAACGCAATGCCTCCTCACGAAGCGAGCGATCACCTGACTGTGCAATCTCAAGCAGCAACTTGGAAACAGCCTGACCACCGCCGGCCAAACCAGCAATCGCATCGGCTCGATCCGACGTCGTTCCTTGTTTGTCGCCAGCTAATTTGACCAGAAACTCTTTCGCCATTGGCGTTTCGCTGGCAGCCAACGCTCGAACAAGCTCAGTCACCACGAGTGGATCATGGGTCTCTAGCAATGCTTGCCACAAATCTGCATTGAATTCTTTGTGATTTGGGTCAAGTAATCGGAGTGCATAGGCACGCGAACGTGGCGAAGCACTGCTGTCCTGGATGCGGCTCAAGAGCATTTGCATATCCGCGATACCGGCCCGTGGATTACCGGACAAGATATTCCAAGTTGCCAATGCGGCTTCAAAAAGAACGTAATTGTCCAGCTCATCGCGTGGCTGTTCCAGTTGCCGCTCAACATCGCCTTGAAACGCTAACAATTGCTCATCCGCAATCCAACGCAATGTTTCAAATCGGATTTCTTGGTTTCTGATTCCCAGAAAGTAACGCACCCAGCGTTCACTTCGAGGTTGTCCTCTGCGAACCGCTAACAGAATGGAACACTGATCCGGTACGCTGAGAGTAGAGACATACGCTTCATTGAACGAATCGCTGCGCGTTCCCAGTGCCATCAATGCCGCGTGCCTCAAATACGGGTCTTCATCCCTCGCTGATTCCAGCAGCGATGACAAAGGGGGTTGAATCTTGCTTGAGATCAAATCGGCTGCATAACGAGCCTCCGTGGTGGCCGATTTCAATTCAATCTCGCCCAGCCATGGTGAATCAGGGTCTATCTGCAACTTCCAAATCCGTCCGCGCTGATGCAATTGGTAGGATCCAAACACCCAATCGGTTAGATAGAAGACAGTCGGTGTCGCTTGAGTGATACAGGTTGGCCGAAAATGCTGGCCCCCCTGAACAAGTGTGATCCGTTGAGTTTGAAATCCTGCCCCCTTCGGTGACAACGGATAAAAATCGATTCGATGCTCCGTCCAAGAGGGAACAATCAAGCCATTCGCCAGCGCGGCAATTCCACAGGGAGCTTCGCCCACCGGATGCAGCATTGGAAGCGTCCCCTTCAACTCTCCGTCCCAACAAACGAATGGGTGATAGGGCGCGTTACCATACAAACGCTGGTAGCCGTAATCACCTCCTTCGACGACTTGTATTAATCGACATGGTGGTCTGGCGCCAGGATCATTCTCAGCAGCAAACATGGTTCCATCAGCTCGAACACAGACACCGAAAGGATTCCAAAAGCCGCGGGCCACGCGTCGCAATTTGGTTCCATCCGGGCGACAACGAAAGATCCCACCCTCGCCAGTTCCCTCGATCGTGACCCCATGCGCACTAGTAAGCTTCCACGGCAGCCAATAATTTTCACCCAACGAAAAGACCAGGTCACCAGAAGGATGCCACGCCATTCCACTTAAACCGTTGTGTGGATAGTCAGCCTCTGTCTGGAGCATCGCAATGTTTTCAAGCTGATCGCCATGCCCATCACCATTACTGTCTCGAACTCGAAGGATTCGATCGCGTTCGGCAAGGTAGACCCATTCATCCGGACCAAGTTCTAAATCCATGGTCGCATCAGTCTGCTCAAGAAAAACGTCCGGCGCAGCGTCTCCATCACTAGCGAAAACCAAAATCTGATCGTGAAGCGGGCCCTTGTAGTCATCCGGACGAAAGTGGGTATGACTGGACACCACCCACAACTGTCCTTCGTCATCAATATCGATCCCTGTTGGCGTCATGATCGCAGGATGCTCCGCTACCAACGACAGCTTCACACCTGGCTGACTCAACTCAATTTGTGGATCAAGATCCTCTGGTGGCTCCGCAAATGCAGGTAAAATCAGCAGCATTGATGCAACGAAGCAATGAGATAAACGCATGAGTACGACATTCGAGGAAAGGGAAGTTGCACTGTCAAAACTGGGTACTGCAAATTGTATCTCATCGGAAGCCAAGGAGTATTCACAGCCGATTTCTACCCAATTCAGCACCAGCCAAAAAGCATCTCGGCAGACCTTCCCAGAGCGAAAACAGGCTGGCTGCGTGAAGGCCGTGAGCGGTGTAAAATTCCTTTCCGTCTGCCGTTTTCTTGTCGAATTACCAACTGGATTATCACGATGTTTGTTCGCGGAACCGCCATAGCATTCTTCTTACTTGCCTCTGTCAGTGGCTTGAGTCTTTTGCACGCAGAAGAGGGAAAATGGACTCAGCTTTTTAACGGTAAAAACCTTGATGGCTGGACTCCAAAAATTCGCTACCACGAACTTGGAGAGAATTTTGCAGATACATTCCGCGTCGAAGATGGATTACTGAAAGTCGGGTATGAGGGCTACGACGAGTTCAACGAAACATTTGGGCACCTGTTCTACAAAGATGAATTCTCGCACTATCGCATTCGAGTTGAATACCGCTTTGTTGGCGATCAATGCAAAGGCGGTCCCGGCTGGGCGATTCGAAATAGTGGAATCATGATTCATGGCGAGAAGCCGGAACAGATGACGAAAGATCAAGATTTCCCTACCTCTGTTGAAGTTCAATTACTCGGTGGTGATGGCCAAAAGAAACGAACGACACTCAACCTGTGCACACCAGGAACAAATGTCTTCAAAGACGGCAAGCTGTTTATGCCGCACTGCACACCGTCGAAGTCAAAGACCTATCACGGAACGCAGTGGGTTACAGCAGAGGTCGAGGTGCATGGCAATCAAATCATCAAACACATCGTTGATGGCCAAGTCGTTCTTGAGTACACAAAGCCTCAATTGGATCCCCGCGAAGATCATGCCAAAGCATTAGCGGATCAAAATGGAACGGTCGACTTGAACAGCGGCACGATCTCCTTGCAATCAGAGAGTCATCCAGTGCACTTCCGCAAAGTCGAGTTGATGGTGCTGGAACCATCAAGCAACTGATCTCCTTATCCGAAGAGATTTCAGCGGCGACTTACCTACAAGCGAGTCCAACACCAAGTCTGCATCCCACGGATCGCGGCAACACGAAACCACTTGGCAGCTGTACTGAGATTGGTCAATCAACGACTGATCACCGCTGCCACCGCTCTCCTTGGTCATCGCCAATCGTTGGTGTCCTTGCCGTTACCGTTGTCCTTGCCTTTATCCTCCATGATCGCACTCGGATCGATAACGTTGCGAATCACTGGTATTGTTGAGCTCGGATACAGAAAAACCTCGATGCGGATCGCGTTGCTTGAGAGCCATTCCAACTTTGCTCTGGGTTCATCAATACCATTGAGTGCGAATCGTCTCAGTAATTTCTGCAGAATCCATCTGCCCGTCCTGATCTTGATCCCCCTCAGACATCGACAACAAGATTGACTAATCACTCATCTGTGATCGTGTCATCGGCTCCGATTCGTATCCGCTGCCGCAGTGGAGGCCCGTCAACAAGACTCAAAGTCCCAGATCGTTCACACCTGTTTTCTAGGCCCAATCATTTTCTAGGCTCAATCAAAAAACGTGGCGTCGACCAATAAGATTTTGGTTTGCTCGATCAGTGTTTCAGGCTCAAACAAGATGGCATCCTGCAACTTCAGACGCATCTTAGATGCTCGTGACTCACCCATCAATTTGACCGGCGGGATCCGCAACGATGGAAGCAAGATTGCCCCAATCGAAATATCCAGGAGCGAAGCGCCAGAACGGTGCTCTGCGAATCGAAGGGTCGTTTGCCTCAAATCGCTTGGCAATTGCCTTCATACACATCATGGCAATTTTCAAAACACCTTGTTCCAACCATGGTAGATAGTCACAACTCCCGTTAAACCGCCATCTCTGGCTTTCCACTTCGTGGTTGTCGCGGGCTTGCCGGAGGAGGAAACCTGGATCGTTGCCTGGCCGCCAAGCAGATCAACCACAGCGTTGATCTCCACATCCCAGCGACGACTACCACGAACGGGGCCTGCATCTTCGGTGATATGTAACCTCTCAATCGTGCCCGACTGAACCGGCTGGACAGAGACGACCGCCCGATTCCTAATCGCCGTGTTCCTTGCGGTTTGCCAGCAATTGGCAAGGTCATTCGTCGCAGCGACGACCAAACGCCGGTCGCGCCACCCCCCACCCAGCATGATCAGCGTTGCCGCCAACAATCTGACGACGATGATCACCTCGAACAAGGTCGTGCCGTGTTTCGGTCGACGAATAAACGGTGTTAGCATTGATCTGCTTGCGCCTGGTGAAAGTCCGCCGGGGATGTCACAAAAAAACAATTGCGACGTACTCTCCGCGGACATCTATCTGTGTTCCGACCAGCGTGACCGGAATTACTTTTGTGTGAACACACCCGTCGAAGCGGCAGCAATCACTTCCAAAAGCGAGAAACCGCTTTTCTTTTGCTTTTTCATCTCTGTAAACTCCCTTAGGGCAAGTTGAATGGTTAGAAAGGCAGGAAAAAATGCCGTCCTCGGTTGAAAAGCAGACCAAGCCCCCTACCGGCCGAATGGAATAAATAAAAATGACAACGAATATCGATAGTCATAATCCCGTCAGCGGCGAAGTCGTGTGGAGTGGACCGATCTCAACACCCACAAAAGTGGAAAAAACAATCCACCTCGCACATCATCAACTGGCATCTTGGCGGACGACCGAGTTGGCGGACCGCGTCGATTTAGTCCGCAATTACGCCTCGCACTTGAAACAAAACGCCGATGAAGTTGCCGACTTAATCTGCAGGGAGGTGGGGAAATTGCCGTGGGATTCCAGCGGTGAAGTGGCGGCTGCAATCGCAAAATCGGAACTATCAATTCAAGCCCTCCAAGAACGCCGATCAGAGTTAGCAGCAGGTGACGGAAATTCACCCCAGCGAACTGTTCGCTACGCACCTATCGGCGTCGCATTGGTCCTTGGACCGTATAACTTCCCGCTACATCTTCCCGGCGGTCAGATCATCCCCGCCTTGCTGGCGGGAAATACTGTCGTCTTCAAACCGAGTGATCAAGCAACCGCTGTTGGGCAGTGGATGGTTGAAGCGTGGAGGCATGTAGGGCTGCCTGAGCATGTACTGCAGCTAATCGTTGGCGGAGTTGAAACGGCCATTACTGCGATCGAATCCCCCAAGATCAATGGTGTTTATTTGACGGGTAGCCTCGAAGCGGGTCGTGCCATTCACCGTCAATTGGCAGGCCGTCCAGAAGTGCTGCTGGCACTCGAGCTTGGCGGAAATAACCCTGTGGTCGTTATGCCAGACGCCGATCCTCAAGGCGTTGCCAATAACTTGTCGTTCTCTGCCTTCATCTCCACCGGTCAACGATGCACCTGTGCAAGGCGAGCCCTGTTCGTGGAGGGGGATTCAACATCACAGCAAATCGAAGCACTCGTCAAGATAACCAACCAGCTTCGTGTTGGGTTGCCGGGCGACCAACCAGCCCCTCACTTGGGCCCACTAATCTCATCCGCTGCTGCTGAAAAAATCGAACGTACTTACAACCAACTACTGCAACTCGGATGCCGCCCACTCCTGCCTTGGCAATCCGATCGCCAAGCAGACTGCCTAGCCCACCCCACCATCTTGGAGGCCGTCGATCTCGATGACGATTCACGGCAGTTGATTGGGGAAATGGAGTGGTTTGGCCCGCTGCTGGTCATCGAACGCTTCCCTAACTTCGAGGCGGCTTGCCAGGCTGCTGCTGATACGCCTTATGGTCT